>NZ_JBSFVZ010000004.1:0-371621 GCF_053592575.1 Streptomyces sp. NPDC002640
GGGCTTTCCTCCGGGCGCTTCCTTCGTTTCCGACTCTATCAGACCGTTTCCGTTCCGATTTCCTCGGTGCTTTCCAGTTCCAGCACCACTTTCGCAGCGCTTTTCCTTTCCGGCGGATCCGACTTTATCAGAAGTTCTGAGTCGGTTTTCCCGCCCTCCTGGTCGGCACCCCTGGACGCCGTAAGCGTTGCGGGTGCCCCCCTGGGCGGAGCCGTAAACGTACTGGAGGGGAGCGCCCGTATGCAAATCGAGGCGCTCCCCTCCGGGTGCACTGCCTGGCGTCGCCGATCAGACGTCGACGACGACCGGCAGGATCATCGGCCGGCGGCGGTAGGTGTCGGACACCCACTTGCCCAGCGTGCGGCGGATGAGCTGCTGCATCTGGTGCGGTTCGACCACGCCCTCCTGGGCCTGCCGCTCCAGCACCTCGACCAGCTTCGGCAGGACGTCGCCGAAGGCCTTGTCCTCGATGCCGGAGCCGCGGGCCTGGATGTGCGGGCCCGCGCTGATCTTGCCGGTGGAGGAGTCCACCACCACGAAGACGGAGATGATGCCCTCGTCGCCGAGGATCTTCCGGTCCTTGAGCGCGGGCTCGCCCACCCCGCCGACGGAGAGGCCGTCGACGTAGACGTAGCCGGCCTGCACCTTGCCGGTGATCTTGGCCTTGCCGTCGACCAGGTCGACGACCACGCCGTCCTCGGCGATCACGATGCGGTCGTGCGGGACGCCGGTCAGGGCACCCAGCTCGGCGTTGGCGCGCAGGTGGCGCCACTCACCGTGCACCGGCATCAGGTTCCGGGGGCGGCAGATGTTGTAGAAGTACAGCAGCTCGCCGGCCGAGGCGTGGCCCGAGACGTGGACCTTGGCGTTGCCCTTGTGGACGACGTTGGCACCCCAGCGGGTGAGGCCGTTGATCACCCGGTACACCGAGTTCTCGTTGCCCGGGATCAGGGAGGACGCCAGGATCACGGTGTCGCCGGGGACGATCCGGATCTGGTGGTCGCGGTTGGCCATGCGGGACAGCGCGGCCATCGGCTCGCCCTGTGAACCCGTGCAGACCAGGACGACCTCGTGGTCCGGCAGGTCGTCCAGCGTCTTGACGTCCACGACCAGGCCCGGCGGCACCCGCAGGTAGCCGAGGTCCCGGGCGATGCCCATGTTGCGGACCATCGAGCGGCCGACGAAGGCGACTCTGCGGCCGTACTCGTGGGCGGCGTCGAGGATCTGCTGGACGCGGTGGATGTGGCTGGCGAAGCTCGCCACGATGACGCGCTTGCGGGCGCCGGCGAAGACGGACCGCAGCACGTTCGAGATGTCGCGCTCGGGCGGGACGAAGCCCGGGACCTCGGCGTTCGTCGAGTCGCTGAGCAGGAGGTCGATGCCCTCCTCGCTCAGCCGCGCGAACGCGTGCAGGTCGGTGAGGCGGCCGTCCAGCGGGAGCTGGTCCATCTTGAAGTCGCCGGTGTGGACGACCATGCCCGCTGGGGTGCGGATGGCCACCGCGAGGGCGTCCGGGATGGAGTGGTTGACCGCGACGAACTCGCAGTCGAAGGGGCCCAGGCGCTCCCGGTTGCCCTCCGCGACCTCGAGCGAGTACGGGCGGATCCGGTGCTCCTGGAGCTTGGCCTCGATCAGCGCGAGGGTCAGCTTGGAGCCGATCAGCGGGATGTCCGGCCGCTCGCGCAGCAGGTAGGGCACCGCGCCGATGTGGTCCTCGTGGCCGTGGGTCAGGACGATGCCCTCGATGTCGCCGAGGCGGTCCCGGATGGACGAGAAGTCCGGCAGGATCAGGTCGATTCCGGGCTGCTCCTCCTCGGGGAAGAGCACGCCGCAGTCGACGATCAGCAGGCGGCCGTCGAACTCGAAGACGGTCATGTTCCGACCGATCTCACCGAGGCCGCCGAGCGGGGTGACCCGCAGTCCGCCCTTGGGAAGCTTGGGCGGCGGGCCGAGTTCAGGATGCGGATGACTCAAAAGACTCTCCTCACCACGCGCGCCACGTGCCCGGGGGCACGTGGCGCGCGTGACGTTCGTGCGGAAGCAGTTGTCGTGTGAAAGGTGCAGGCGCTGTCAGCCCTGCGTATTCAGTTGTGAAGTCCGGTGTTCAGAGCTGTACCCCGCCGGCGGTGAGATCGAGCTTGAGCTGCTCGAGCTCCGCCGGAGTCAGCTCGACCAGGGGTGCGCGCAGCGGTCCGGCGGGCAGTCCCTGCAGGGCCAGGGCGGCCTTGGTGGTCATCGCGCCCTGGGTGCGGAAGACGCCCGTGTAGACGGGGAGCAGCTTCTGGTGGATCTCGGCGGCCTTGTGCACGTCGCCGCCCAGGTGGGCCTCGAGCATCGCGCGCAGGTCCGGGGCGACCAGGTGGCCGACGACCGAGACGAAGCCGACCGCGCCGATGGACAGCAGCGGCAGGTTCAGGACGTCGTCGCCGGAGTACCAGGCCAGGCCTGAGCGGGAGAGCGCCCAGCTCGCGGCGCCCAGGTCGCCCTTGGCGTCCTTGTTGGCGACGATCCGTGGGTGCTGCGCGAGGCGGACCAGGGTCTCCGTGGCGATCGGGACGCCGCTGCGGCCCGGGATGTCGTAGAGCATCACCGGCACGCCGGTGGCGTCGGCGATCGCCGTGAAATGCCGGTACAGGCCCTCCTGAGGGGGCTTGTTGTAGTACGGCGTCACGGTGAGCAGGCCGTGGGCGCCGAGCTCCTCGGCGGTGCGGGCGAGCTCGATGCTGTGGTGGGTGTCGTTGGTGCCGACACCGGCGACGATGTGCGCCCGGTCGCCGACGGCCTCCAGGACGGCCCGCAGGAGGGCCGCTTTCTCCGCGTCGCTGGTGGTGGGCGACTCACCGGTGGTGCCGTTGACGATCAGACCGTCGTTGCCGGCGTCCACGAGATGGGTGGCAAGCCGCTGGGCGCCCTCGAGGTCGAGCGCGCCGTCCGCCGTGAACGGAGTCACCATGGCGGTGAGGACCCTCCCGAAGGGGGTCTGCGGAGTGGAGGTCGGTGCCATGCCTAACACGCTACTCGCTGCACCGGGCCTGGTGCGCCCTCGGGGGTCGGACATTGCGGACGAACGGGATCCCGGCACTGCCTGCTCGGGGGTTCAAGCAGTGCCGGGCCCGTATCGTCAGGCTAGATTAACTTCGCGAAGTCCTGCAATCCGGACACTTCGGGCGGAGGAAGCGTACGCGTCCGTGCGAAGGCCGTCCGGGTCAGGGGGCGACGCGGCCGTTGCCGTTGAATGCCTCGTAGGTGAGCGGCATGAGCTTGGCCCACTCCTGCTCCATCTGCTCCGCCACCATCTCGATCTCGCGCTGCGGGAAGGAGGGCACCCGGGCGAGTTCGTGCTTGGTTCGCAGGCCGAGGAAGTGCATCAGCGAGCGGGCGTTGCAGGTGGCGTACATGGACGAGAACAGGCCGACGGGCAGGACCGCGCGGGCCACCTCGCGGGCGACGCCGGCCGAGAGCATCTCCAGGTAGGCGCGGTAGGCCTCCTGGTAGGTCTCCGTCATGGTGCGGGTGACGGTCTCCTGCTGCTCGGGGGTGCCCTCGACGAACTCGTACTTGCCGGGGCGGCCCTGCTGGACCAGCTTGCGGTCGGTGCCGGGGACGTAGAAGACCGGTTCCAGCTGCCGGTAGCGCCCGCTCTCCTCGTTGTAGCTCCAGCCGACGCGGTGGCGCATGAACTCGCGCATCACGAAGATCGGGGCGCTGACGAAGAAGGTCATCGAGTTGTGCTCGAAGGGGCTGCCGTGGCGGTCGCGCATCAGGTAGTTGATCAGCCCCTTGGAGCGTCCGGGCTCCTTCTCCAGCTCCTCCAAGGACTGCTCGCCCAGGGTGGAGACGCGGGCGGCGAAGAGCACGTCGGCGTCCGAGGCGGTGTGCTTGACCAGCTCGACGGTGACGTCGCTCCGGAAGCTGGGCGTGAGGTCGTCGGGAGGGGTGTCGGTCACGGTGCGGCATTCCTTCGGCGAGGTCGGGGGTGGTTTCGGCCCTGCGGGGCGGCCTTCGGCAGGCAGTCGTTCACTCTACGACGAACGGCATGCGGCGATCTGACCCCGTCCGCGGCTTTCGGTTCCGGCCCGCCCGGCCGATCGGGCGGCCCCTGGGTGGTGGGCCCGGACACGGCTCGATAGCCTCACCGGACATCGTTCGTGTGTATGGATCGTGGATCGAGTGAGGACCCGCCGTGCCCCTGCCCTTTCTGACGGCCGACCGCGCGTTCGACGGGGAGACGGAGGACGTGGTCCTGCCGCATCACGACCGTCAGCGGTGGCGGCGGCCCTACCGGCCGGGCCCGTGGCGTGTCGGCCTCGCCGCGCTGGTGCTGCTGCTCGCCTCGTTCGTGCTGGTCGCCGCCATGATCATCGCCGCGACCACGTCGGTGACGGCGGCCTGGATCTGGTTCGGGCTCGCGGTGCTGATGATCGCCGGGGCGCTGCGGGGTCTGCGGATCGGCGTCTGGGTGAGTTCGGCGGGGCTGCGGCACGTCGGGTTGCTCACGACGCGGACCACGCCGTGGGCGCGGGTCGGGACGCTCCGGGTGGTGCAGCAGCCGGTCCGCTGGATGGGTCTGCCGCGCACCGTGCAGGGTCAGGGGCTGGTGCTGGAGGCCCGGAGCGGGCGGAACGCCGGAGCGCCGGCGGACGGGCCGGTGGTGCTGCTCGGCACGCACGGCGCCGACTTCCTGGGGCGGCCGGCCGCGTTCGACCGGGCGTCCGACACGGTCGAGGCGTGGGCGGACGAGTACCGGGTGGTCGCCGCGCGTAGGACTGCCGACTAGGCCCGTACGACGGGCACTGCCGCGCCTGGGGAGCCGTGCGGGGGCGCCGCCGCGCTGCTAGAGCCGTGCGAGGGCGCCGCCGCGCTGCTGCAGCCGTGCGGGGGCGCCGCGCCTTGCTGAGCCGCACGAAGCCGAGTCTGCACGGCTAGAGCCGTGCGGGGGCGCCGCCGCCCTGTAATGCCGTCGGGGTCGCCACCGCCCCGGTAGAGCCGTACGGAGCCGACCGTTGCCCTGCGAGACCCGTGCGGGGGTGCCGCCGCCGTGCGGAATTGCCGCTGTCCTGGAGAGGCCGTACGTCTTCGTCGTACCCGCCCTGCGAAAGCCGTCGGGTCGCCGCTCCCCCTGCAAGAGCCGTACGGCGTCGACCCTGCCCGGCGAGACGCGTGTGGGGGCGCCGCCGCCCCGGTGGAGCCGTACGGATCCGAGCCGTGCGATGCAGAGAGCCGTGCGGCGTCGTCGCACCCGCCCTGCGAGAGTCGTCGGGTCGTCGCTGCCCTGCACAGAGCCGTACAGCGCCGGCGGTGCCCCGCAAGGGGCGGGCGGGGCGTCGCTGCCCCGCGCGGCGGGCGGCGCGGCCCCGTCGTCCCGGGGAGGGGCGGCGGGGCCGTGGGCGGGCGGTCAGGCGTCGTGGAGTTGGATGGCCCGCTGCATCGCCTTGCGGGCCCGCGTCGTGTCGCGGGCGTCGTGGTAGGCCACGGCGAGCCGGAACCAGGTGCGCCAGTCGTCCGGGGCGGCCTCCGTCTCCGCCTTGCGGCGGGCGAAGACGGCGTCGGCGGAGTCGCGGTCGATGCGCCCGCTGGGCGTGCGCGCGAGGTCGTCGACCGGGAGTCCGCCCTCGGCCTCGAGTTCGGCGGCCAGGACCCCCGCGCGGCGGGCGAACTGGGTGTTCTTCCACAGGAACCAGAGGCCCACCACGGGCAGCACCAGCACGGCGGCGCCCAGGGCGACGGTCAGCGGGGTGCCGACCTGGATGAGCATGACGCCGCGGCTGCCGGCCAGGACGAAGTAGGCGATCAGGGCCAGCGCCGTGACGGCATAGGTGATCTTCGCGCGCATCTCGTCGTCAGCCCAGGTCCAGGAAGTGCTCGAGCCCGTGGGTCAGGCCCGGGGTGTCCACCACGCGGCGCACGCCGAGCAGGATGCCCGGCATGAAGCTGCTGTGGTGCAGGGAGTCGTGGCGCACCGTGAGGGTCTCGCCCTCGCCGCCGAGCAGGACCTCCTGGTGGGCCAGCAGACCGCGCAGGCGGACCGCGTGCACCGGGACGCCGTCGACGTCGGCGCCGCGGGCCCCGTCCAGCGCCGTGGCGGTGGCGTCGGGCATGGGCGCGCTGCCGGCAGCGCGGCGGGCCTCGGCGATCAGCTCGGCGGTGCGCCGGGCGGTGCCGCTCGGGGCGTCCACCTTGTTCGGGTGGTGCAGCTCGACGACCTCCACCGACTCGAAGTAGGGCGCGGCGATCTGCGCGAACTTCATGGTGAGGACGGCGCCGATGGAGAAGTTCGGCGCGATCAGCACGCCGGTGGCGGGCGAGGCCTCGAGCCATCCGCCGAGGGTCGCCAGCCGCTCGTCGTTCCAGCCGGTGGTGCCGACGACGGCGTGGATGCCCTGGGCGACGCAGTATTCGAGGTTGGTCATGACCGAGTCGGGGGTGGTCAGTTCGACCACCGCCTGGGCGCCGGCGGACGTCAGGGCGTCCAGGCTGTCGTGGCGGCCGAGGGCGGCCACCAGCTCCATGTCCTCGGCGGCCTCGACCGCCTTGACGGCCTCGGAGCCGATGCGCCCCTTGGCGCCGAGGACCGCCACACGCAGCTTGCTCATGTCGCTCTTGCTTCCTTTCGCGGGCCCCGCGGGGTCCGGTCGGCTCAGGCCACGGCCTCGTGCAGGCGGGACGCCTGCTTGTCCTTGAGCGGGCCGATGACCGAGAGGGACGGACGGCGGCCCAGGATGTCCCGGGCGACCTCCCGCACATCATCGGGGGTGACCGCGTCGATGCTCGCCAGGACGTCGTCGACGGACATCTGGTCGCCCCAGCACAGCTCGCTCTTGCCGATGCGGTTCATCAGCGCGCCGGTGTCCTCCAGGCCGAGGACCGTGGATCCCTTGAGCTGGCCGACCGCGCGGGCGATCTCCTCGTCCGGAAGTCCCTCCGCGGCGGCCCGGTCGAGCTCGTCGCGGCAGATCTTCAGCACGTCGTGCAGCTGGCTGGGCCGGCAGCCGGCGTAGACGCCGAAGAGGCCGCAGTCGGCGAAGCTGGAGGTGTACGAGTACACGCTGTAGGCGAGGCCGCGCTTCTCCCGGACCTCCTGGAAGAGCCGGGAGGACATCCCGCCGCCGAGGGCGGCGTTGAGGACGGCCAGCGACCAGCGGCGGTCGTCGGTGCGGGCGATGCCGGGCATGCCGAGGATGACGTGGGCCTGCTCGGTCTTGCGCGAGATCAGGTCGACCTTGCCGGCGGTGCGCAGGGTGCGGCTGCCGGAGCGGGGGCCGACCGGGACCGCCTCGGGGTCGGTGAGCAGGCCGGCCTTCTCGAAGGCGGCGCGGACCTGGCGGACCACCTTGCCGTGGTCCAGGTTGCCGGCCGCGGCGACGACCAGGCGGGTCGGGTCGTAGTGCTTCTTGTAGAAGCGCCGTATCCGGTCGGCGTTCAGCGCGTTGACGGTGTCCACCGTGCCGAGGACGGGGCGGCCGAGGGGGGTGTCGCCGAGCATGGTGTGCGCGAACAGGTCGTGCACGCAGTCGCCCGGGTCGTCCTCGGTCATCGCGATCTCCTCGAGGATCGCGCCGCGCTCGACGTCGACGTCCTCCTGGCGGATCAGCGAGCCGGTGAGCATGTCGCAGACCACGTCGATCGCGAGCGGGAGGTCGGTGTCCAGCACGCGGGCGTAGTAGCAGGTGTACTCCTTGGCGGTGAACGCGTTCATCTCGCCGCCGACCGCGTCGATCGCGGCCGAGATGTCGAGCGCGCTGCGCCGGGAGGTGCCCTTGAAGAGCAGGTGCTCCAGGTAGTGGGTGGCGCCGCCCAGCGCCGGGGTCTCGTCCCGGGAGCCGACGTTGGCCCAGATGCCGAAGGTCGCCGAGCGCACGGACGGCAGGGTCTCGGTGACGATCCTCAGGCCGCCGGGGAGGGTGGTGCGGCGGACGGTGCCGCCGCCGTTCTGGCCCTTGATCAGGGTTTGGGTACGGGCGACGGCCCGCACCGGGGAACCGGTGCGGGCCGTCGCCGTGGAGCTACGAGAGGTCACTTCTCGTTGTCGTCCTTCGCGTCGTCCTGCTCCTCGCCCTCGATCACGGGAACGAGGGAGAGCTTGCCGCGGGAGTCGATCTCGGCGATCTCGACCTGGACCTTCTGGCCCACACCGAGGACGTCCTCGACGTTCTCCACGCGCTTGCCGCCGGCCAGCTTGCGGATCTGCGAGATGTGCAGCAGACCGTCCTTGCCGGGCATCAGGGAGACGAAGGCGCCGAAGGTCGTGGTCTTGACGACCGTGCCCAGGTAGCGCTCGCCGACCTCGGGCATCGTCGGGTTGGCGATGCTGTTGATCGTGGCGCGCGCGGCCTCGGCGGCCGGGCCGTCGGAGGCACCGATGTAGATGGTGCCGTCGTCCTCGATGGTGATCTCGGCGCCGGTGTCCTCCTGGATCTGGTTGATCATCTTGCCCTTGGGGCCGATGACCTCACCGATCTTGTCCACCGGGATCTTGACGGTGATGATCCGCGGGGCGTTCGGGGACATCTCGTCGGGCCGGTCGATGGCCTCCATCATCACGTCGAGGATGTGGAGACGGGCGTCGCGGGCCTGCTTGAGGGCCGCGGCGAGGACGGAGGCCGGGATGCCGTCCAGCTTGGTGTCGAGCTGGAGGGCGGTCACGAACTCCTTGGTGCCGGCGACCTTGAAGTCCATGTCGCCGAAGGCGTCCTCCGCACCGAGGATGTCGGTGAGGGCGACGTAGTGCGTCTCGCCGTTGATCTCCTGGGAGATCAGGCCCATGGCGATGCCGGCGACGGGGGCCTTGAGCGGCACACCGGCGTTCAGCAGCGACATGGTGGAGGCGCAGACGGAGCCCATGGACGTCGAGCCGTTGGAGCCGAGGGCTTCGGAGACCTGACGGATCGCGTAGGGGAACTCCTCGCGCGTCGGCAGCACCGGCACGATGGCGCGCTCGGCGAGGGCGCCATGGCCGATCTCACGGCGCTTGGGGGAGCCGACGCGGCCCGTCTCGCCGACGGAGTACGGCGGGAAGTTGTAGTTGTGCATGTAGCGCTTGCGGGTCACCGGGGAGAGGGTGTCCAGCTGCTGCTCCATGCGGAGCATGTTGAGGGTGGTGACGCCCAGGATCTGGGTCTCGCCACGCTCGAACAGGGCGGAGCCGTGGACGCGCGGGATGGCCTCGACCTCGGCGGCCAGGGTGCGGATGTCGGTGACACCGCGGCCGTCGATGCGCTTCTTCTCCTTGATCACGCGCTCGCGGACCAGCTGCTTGGTGAGCGAGCGGTACGCGGCGGAGATCTCCTTCTCGCGGCCCTCGAACTCCGGGAGGAGCTTCTCGGCGGCGAGGCCCTTGACGCGGTCCAGCTCGGCCTCGCGCTCCTGCTTGCCGGCGATGGTGAGCGCCTGGGTCAGCTCGGGGCGGACGGCGGAGGAGAGCGCCTGGAAGACGTCGTCCTGGTAGTCCAGGAAGACCGGGAACTCGCCGGTCGGCTTGGCGGCCTTGGCGGCGAGGTCCGACTGGGCCTTGCAGAGCACCTTGATGAAGGGCTTCGCGGCGTCCAGACCGGCGGCGACGACCTCCTCGGTCGGCGCCTCGGCGCCGCCCTCGACGAGCTTGATCGTCTTCTCGGTGGCCTCGGCCTCGACCATCATGATCGCGACGTCGCCGTCCTCCAGGACGCGGCCCGCGACCACCATGTCGAAGACGGCGTCCTCGAGCTCGGTGTGCGTCGGGAAGGCGACCCACTGGCCGTTGATCAGCGCGACGCGGACGCCGCCGATCGGGCCGGAGAAGGGCAGGCCGGCCAGCTGCGTGGACGCGGAGGCGGCGTTGATGGCCACGACGTCGTACAGGTGGTCGGGGTTGAGCGCCATGATCGTGGCGACGACCTGGATCTCGTTGCGCAGGCCCTTCTTGAAGGAGGGGCGCAGCGGGCGGTCGATCAGGCGGCAGGTGAGGATGGCGTCCTCGGAGGGACGGCCCTCACGGCGGAAGAACGAGCCGGGGATCTTGCCGGCGGCGTACATCCGCTCCTCGACGTCCACCGTGAGGGGGAAGAAGTCGAGCTGGTCCTTGGGGTTCTTGGAGGCGGTGGTGGCCGACAGCACCATGGTGTCGTCGTCCAGGTAGGCCACGGCGGAGCCGGCGGCCTGACGGGCCAGGCGGCCCGTCTCGAAGCGGATGGTGCGGGTGCCGAAGGAACCGTTGTCGATGACGGCCTCGGCGTAGTGGGTCTCGTTCTCCACCAGTGTTCTTCTCCTCGTCTTCGTCCCTGGCTGCCCGTGTGGCAGGGGGACTCGGCGGAGAAGCGCGCCGTACCTTGCGGGCCGGTCTTCGATCGAAGCACCCGGGGCTGTCTCCCCGGGGGCCACTACCGAGGACCGGCGGCGGCGAGGTGCGCTTCCCCTCGTTCGGGTGAACCGTCCATGGGGACGGTTCATGGTGCGACCAGTGTTACGGGGTACCCCGTGCGGGCCCTCCGATCACACTGTGTCGTGTGTCGTACGTCGTGCTACCACACTACAAAGTGTGGCCGACACCTCGCACGTTTCCGTGCGTACGGCAAAGGGAGCGGCCCCCTCGACGGGAACCGCTCCCTTCACGGCGTCTTACTTGGCGCCGCCGGCCGCACCACGGCGGATGCCGAGGCGGTCGACCAGGGCGCGGAAGCGCTGGATGTCCTTCTTGGCCAGGTACTGCAGCAGGCGGCGACGCTGGCCGACCAGGATCAGCAGACCACGACGGGAGTGGTGGTCGTGCTTGTGGCTCTTGAGGTGCTCCGTCAGGTCGGAGATGCGGCGGGTCAGGAGCGCGACCTGGACCTCGGGGGAGCCGGTGTCACCTTCCTTGGTGCCGAACTCGGTGATGATCTGCTTCTTCGTAGCGGCGTCGAGCGACACGCGTACTCCTTGAGATGTCCACAAAAGGCCACCGAGTGCCCCCGGTCTGTGTCTCGGGGGAGCTTCCGTTACTCGGGAGGCGGGGATCCGCTGGGCGCGTCCTCCAGACCGCCTCGGGCGGGTCCGGTGGCGCGTACACAAACGGCCGTCGCCCAGAGTACCAGGCCCGCAGGGGGGTCCTTCGCGCGGGTCGGCGAAGTCGGCCGGGGGCCGTGGGACGGGCACTAGGGTACGTCGCGGATCGACCCGGCCCGGGTTCGGGCCCGTTCGGAAGGGGCTTCGCATGGCGGAGACAGAGGAAGACGTGAAGGCCCGCAAGGAGCGGGAGCGGGACGAGTTGTACGCGCTGGACATCTCCGGGGTGGAGTGGCGCTCCGCGCCGGGCACGGAGCAGCACGAGGAGCGGGTGGAGATCGCCCAGCTGCCGGGCGGGGCGGTGGCGATGCGGTCGTCGCTGGACCCGGACACGGTGCTGCGGTACACGGAGGCGGAGTGGCGGGCCTTCGTGCTGGGGGCGCGGGACGGCGAGTTCGACCTGGAGCCGGCCGGGGAGAACTGAGCGGAGGAGCACGGCGAGGGGGGTGCGGCGGCGCCGCACCCCCCTCGCCGTGCTGTCGTGCGGCCGTGCTGTCGTGCGGCCGGTGCCGGTCAGCCGGTCATGGCGCGGACCGCCTCGTAGACGCCGAAGACGGCGAGCGCCAGCGGGACCAGGGTGAGCAGGACGAAGGACTCGGCGATCTCCAGGAAGCGGCCCCAGAACGGGGTGGGGCCGCCGCGCGGGGCGACCAGGCCGATGCCGGTGATCAGCGCCGTGGTGACGGCGATGGCGGCGACCAGCCAGACGGTGCGCAGTTCCAGCGCGGAGGGGTCGGCGGTGGCCGGCGGGTTGAGCGCGAGGCCGAGGCCGAGCAGCACCAGGGAGGCGAGTCCGGCCGCGAGCAGCGGGCCCACCTGCGCGGTGTAGCGGAACAGGGTGGCCCGCATCAGCAGCGCGATGCCGGTGGCCAGGGCGAGGAGCCGGGCCCACAGGCCGTCGGAGAAGCCGAGGACCGCGCAGGCGACGGCGGCGACCAGCGCGCAGCCGCCGACCAGGCCGACCAGGAGTTCGTGGCCGCGCCGGGTGCGCTCCTCGACGCGGTGCAGGTCGACCGGGTCCTGGGGCTCGGTCTCGAGGCCGTAGGCGGCGGAGGCGCCGGTGCGCGGCGGGTCGAAGCCGATGGGAAGGCGGGCGAACCGCAGCGACATCCCCGGGAGGAAGGCGAGGGCGCCGACGGCCAGCGGGGCGCAGAGCGCGGCCGTCTCGGTGGCGTTCCAGCGGGCCAGCAGGGCGATGAAGACGGTGGCCGTGCCGAGGGCGGAGGCGACCACGCAGGCCACGAAGGGGCCGTCGCCGCGCGGGGAGCAGAGCATCAGCACCAGGGCGGCGAGCAGGACGGCGGCGCAGCCCAGGAGGAACTGGAGCTTGCCGATGCCGGTGCCCTCCGCGAGGGGCAGCAGGCCGGAGCCGGCCACGCCCATGTTGGGGAGCGCGCCCAGGCCCAGGGCTAGGGCGGCCGCGCGGTCGTCGTAGACGCGGGCGCGGACGCAGGCCAGGACGACCAGGACGACGCCGGCGACGGCCGCGAGGATGCCGGGCAGGCCGTGCATGTCGTGACCGGGGTGGGAGGTCCAGGCGACGAAGGCGAGCAGCGCGGGCAGCACCGCTCCGGCGATCAGGCCGCCGGTGCGGGTGAGGTCGCCGTTCCAGAGGGTGCGGTCGCGGGAGACGGCCGAGGCGACGGCCTCGGAGACGTCGTCGAAGACGGCGGGCGGCAGCGAGGCGGAGAAGGGCCGCAGCGTGAGCAGTTCGCCGTCGAGGATGCGCTGGGCCGCGAAGGAGCGGGCGCTGTCGAGGACGGTGCCGTCCCGGCGGACCAGGTGGTAGCCGACGGGCGCGCCCTCCTCGGGGCTCTGCCGGGACAGCCGGAGGATCTCCGGGTGGAGGTCGGCGACCGGGATGTCGTCGGGCAGCGCCACGTCGATGCGGCTGTCGGGCGCGACGATGGTGACCCGGCAGAAGCCGAGTCCGGAGCCGGCGCCCGTTCCGGACGGGCCCGCCGGTCCGGGGCCGGCCTGTCCGGTGGCCGGCGCGGAGGCCGTGGTGCTCACCTTCTGCTCCCCCTCGGTGGTGGTGTGCGGTCACGGTGCTGGGACTCGGGAAGACCGCTGGTGACGGGTGCTTGTGACGTGCGCGTGAGACGTGGGCGTGTGACGGAACCGCGGCGATCCGGTGGGTGCCGGGCGCCGGTGGTGCGTTCCGTCGCGGCCGAACGTCCGTGTTGTCCGGGCTCGTTCACGTGTGTCCGCATCGACGGGCGGCCCTGGCCGTCCGGTCGGGGCGAACATCCGGCACCATACCGCTCACCGCCCCCGGGTGGACTCAGTAGGATCACGCCGCGGCCCGCATACCCGGACCACGGGGAGCCCTGGACAATGGCGGAGCCCGGCAAGGGGATTGGTGACCAGTGAGCCACATCGTCGTGAAGCGTCCGCCGCGGGCGCTGCCGTCCGAGGTGCCCACGGAAGAGATCGTGCTGCAGCCGCCGCCGGAACTGCCGCGCGGGCCGCAGGAGAGCGTGCTGATGCAGCTGCTCCCGACGCTCGGCATGGGCGGTTCGGTGGTCTTCTTCTTCATGAGCGACCGGCCGTTCATGCGCATCATGGGCATGGTGATGATCGCCTCGACCATCGCCATGTCGGTGGCGATGGTGGTGCGCTTCCGGCGCGGCAACCAGGGGCAGTTGGCCGATCTGCGGCGTGACTACCTGGGGTACCTGACGCAGGTCCGGCAGCGGGCGGTGGACACCGCGACGGCGCAGCGGGACGCGCAGTACTACCTGCACCCCTCGCCCGAGCAGCTGTGGGCGCTGGTCGCCGAGGGCAGCCGGGTGTGGGAACGGCGGCCCGGTGACGAGGACTTCGCGCAGGTGCGGATCGGTCTGGGTCCGCAGCAGCTGGCGTCGCCGCTGATCGCGCCGCAGACGGGGCCGGTGGACCAGCTGGAGCCGTTGACCGCGGGGGCGATGCAGCGGTTCGTGGCGGTGCACTCCACGCTGGAGGACCTGCCGATGGCGGTGTCCCTGCGGGCGTTCTACCGGGTGACGGTGAGCGGCGAGGCGGAGTCGGCGCGGGCGCTGGTGCGGGCGATGACCGGCTCGCTGGCCTCGCTGCACTCCCCCGAGGACCTGGTCGTGGCGGTCGCCGCGGGCCGGGGCGCGGCGGAACGGTGGGAGTGGGCCAAGTGGCTGCCGCACGCGCAGGCGCCGGGCAGCCCGGACGGCGCGGGCAGCCGCCGGCTGATCTCCGAGGACCCGCGGGCGCTGGAGGACCTGCTGGCCGCGCGCCTGACGGGCAGGCCCCGGTTCCACCCGGCGGCGGCGCCGCTGCCGGACACGCCGCACCTGGTCCTGGTCCTGGACGGGGTGTCGCTGCCGCAGGACTCGGTGCTGGCGAACCCGGAGGGGCTGCAGGGCGTCACCGTGATCGAGGTGGTGCCCGGTGACCAGGTGGGCGCCCCCGGCGACCTGGCGATGTCGGTGCGGCCGTCCTCGCTGCGGCTGGAGTCGGCGCACGGCGCGGTGTACGAGGGGACGCCGGACGCCATGTCGTACGCGTCGGCCGAGGCGCTGGCGCGGCAGCTGGCGCCGCTGCGGATGGCTTCCGGCGGGGACGACGACGAACCGCTGCTGGCCAACCTGGAGTTCACCGACCTGCTGAACCTGGGCGACGCCGCCTCGGTGGATCCCAAGCGGACCTGGCGGCCGCGGGCGCTGGCGGAGCGGCTGCGGGTGCCGATCGGTGTCGGCGAGGACGGCCGTCCGGTGATGCTGGACCTCAAGGAGGCCGCGCAGGAGGGCATGGGCCCGCACGGCCTGTGCGTGGGCGCGACCGGTTCCGGCAAGTCGGAGCTGCTGCGCACCCTGGTGCTGGGCCTGGCGGTCACCCACTCCTCGGAGACGCTGAACTTCGTGCTCGCCGACTTCAAGGGCGGCGCGACCTTCGCGGGCATGGCGCGGATGCCGCACGTGGCCGCGGTGATCACCAACCTGGCGGACGACCTGACGCTGGTCGACCGCATGGGCGACTCCATCCGCGGTGAGCTCAACCGCCGCCAGGAGATGCTCCGGGACGCGGGCAACTACGCGAACATCCACGACTACGAGAAGGCGCGCGCGGCCGGTGCCGCGCTGCAGCCGATTCCCTCGCTGGTGCTGGTCATCGACGAGTTCAGCGAACTGCTCACCGCCAAGCCGGACTTCATCGAGATGTTCGTGCAGATCGGCCGTATCGGCCGGTCGCTGGGCGTGCACCTGCTGCTGGCCTCGCAGCGCCTGGAGGAGGGCCGGCTGCGCGGCCTGGAGACGTACCTGTCGTACCGGATCGGTCTGCGGACCTTCTCGGCGGCGGAGTCCCGGGCGGCGCTGGGCGTGCCGGACGCCTACGAACTGCCGAACGTGCCGGGTTCCGGCTTCCTGAAGTTCGGCACCGACGAGATGGTCCGGTTCAAGGCCGCCTACGTGTCCGGTGTCTACCGTTCGGGCGCGCAGCAGGCGGCGCTGGCGGGCGGGCCGCTGCCGGTGGACCGGCGGCCGGTGCTGTTCACCGCCGCGGAGGTGCCGGTGCGCTACGCGGCGGTGCCGCGGCAGCGTGAGGAGTCGGCGGTCCCGGGGACCGACGACGCGCTGGCGGACACGGTGCTGGACGTGATCGTCAAGCGGCTGGAGGCGCAGGGGCCGGCGGCGCACCAGGTGTGGCTGCCGCCGCTGGACAGCCCGCCGTCGCTGGACGGCCTGCTGCCGGGTCTGACGGCCGTGGAGGGCCGCGGCCTCACCCAGCCGGGGTACGAGGGCGCGGGGCGTCTGGTGGTGCCGGTGGGCATCGTGGACAAGCCGTTCGAGCAGCGGCGCGACCCGCTGTGGGTGGACTTCTCGGGCGCGGCCGGCCACATGCAGATCCTGGGCGGTCCGCAGTCCGGCAAGTCGACGCTGCTGCGGAGCCTGGTGTCGGCGTTCGCGCTCACCCACACCCCGCACGAGGTGCAGTTCTACGGGCTGGACTTCGGCGGCGGCGGCATGGCGGCGCTCGACGGGCTGCCGCACGTGGGTGGTGTGGCCTCCCGCCTGGACCCGGAGCGGGTGCGGCGCACGGTCGCCGAGGTGTACGGCGTGCTGAACCGGCGCGAGGAGTACTTCCGGTCGGCGGGCATCCCGTCGATCGCGGAGTTCCGGGCGCGGCGGGCGCGCGGGGTCATCCCGGTGACGGACCAGCCGTGGGGCGACGTCTTCCTGATCATCGACGGCTGGGGCAACTTCAAGGGCGAGTACGAGGCGCTGGAGCCGCTGGTGCTGGAGATCGCGGCGCGCGGTCTCGGCTACGGCATCCACCTGGTCATCACCGCCTCGCGGTCGATGGAGGTCCGCTCGAACCTGAAGGACCAGCTGATGAACCGGCTGGAGCTGCGGCTCGGCGACCCGATGGACTCCGAGTTCGACCGGAAGGTGGCGGCGAACGTGCCGGCCGGCGTGCCGGGGCGCGGCCAGTCGCCGCAGAAGCTGCACTTCATGGCGGCGGTGCCGCGCATCGACGGCCTGACCTCGGACTCCGACCTGGCGGACGCGACGGCGGCGCTGGCCGCGGAGGTCTCCCGGCACTGGACGGCGCCGGGGGCGCCCCAGGTGCGGCTGCTGCCGCGCCGTCTGCCGCTGGAGCAGCTGCCGGGCGGCGACCGGTTCCCGGAGCGCGGCGTGGCGTTCGCGCTGGACGAGAACAACCTGGAGCCGGTGTTCGTCGACTTCGACCAGGACCCGTTCTTCCTGATCTTCGGGGAGAGCGAGTCCGGCAAGTCCAACCTGCTGCGGCTGCTGATCCGGCAGCTCACGCTGCGGTACCCGGGCGACGAGTGCAAGCTGTTCGTGGTCGACAACCGGCGCTCGCTGCTGGACGTCACGCCGGACTCGCACCTGGCCGAGTACATCCCCATGTCCAACACCATGGAGCACCACATGGCGGCGCTGGCGGACCTGATGCGGCGCCGCTCCCCCACCGCCGACGTCACCGCGCAGCAGCTGCGGGACCGCAGCTGGTGGAGCGGGCCCACCGTGTACGTGGTGGTGGACGACTACGACCTGGTGTCGACCTCGCAGGGCAACCCGCTGGCCGGTCTGACCGAACTCCTGCCGTTCGCGCGGGACGTGGGCGTGCGGTTCATCATCGCCCGCTCCAGCGCGGGCGCCGGGCGGGCCGGTTACGAGGCGTTCGTGCAGCGCATCAAGGAACTGGGCGCCCAGGGCGTGGTCCTGGCCGGCGACCCGGGCGAGGGCGACCTGCTCGGCGGGGTCCGGCCGCGGCCGATGCCGGCGGGACGGGGCGTCTTCGTCTCCCGCAAGCGGGGGAAGCCGCTGGTGCAGACGGGGCTCGTGCCGGAGGGGCACTGGGGGTGACCTGCGGTCCGGCCAGGCCCTGAGCGCGACCGCGCCGCGGTTGGCGCGGTCGGGGCGGGGCGGTCGGGGCGGACGGAGCGGTCGAGCTTGGCGGTCAGGGCGGTCAGGGCGGGGCGAGGCGGTCGGAGTTTGGCGGTCAGGGCGGTAGGAGTTCGGCGGTCAGGGCGGGGCGGGGCGGTGAGGGCAAAAGGAACCGGGGCGGGGCGCCCTCCGTGCGCGTCCCGCCCCGGTTCCGGTGCGTGTGCCTGAGGTTGTCAGCCCTGGAAGTAGCTGGCCGCCTTCAGGTCGCCGCCGCGGTAGTCACCGCCGGCCTGGCTGACCTTCTGACCGATCTGCATCAGCGCGGTGTGGATGGCGTTGGCGTGCTTGTCCCACTCCACCATCACCTGCTGGAACGCGGTGGCGGCCTCGCCCTCCCAGCCCGTCGCGGCCTGCGCGATCGCGGACTTCAGGGCCTGGAGGTCGGTGTCCAGCTTCTTCGCCTGGTTGCCCAGCTCGGTGGTCAGCGCGTCGAGACCGCCGTACTTGACGGCAAGCTCGTCCTGGCTCATGGACATGGTGTTCCTCGTCTCTGCTCGTCCTCGTCAGGTGGTTGCGGTGCCGACCCGCGAGTCGGCGCCGGGTCGGCTCAGTAACCGCTGATCGCGGAGGTCTTGCCGCCGTACTGCACGTCGATCGAGTCGATCGTGGCCCGCACGTCGTCCTCGAGGTTGTCCTTGTCCTTGCGGGTCATGTTGACGTTCTCGAGGAACTTGACGAGCAGCTGGCCGATGTCGCGCATGTGCTCGTTGATCTCGACCTGCTTGCGGTTGAAGGCGTTGGCGCCGATACCGCGCCAGTGGCCCTCGAGCTGGTCGATGGTGCCCTGCAGTCGGGTCATCTGACCCTTGATCGACTCGAAGCGGTCGACGATGTTCTTCTCGAGGGCGATGACCTCGCTGTCCCGGAGAAGCTGTCCATCTGACATGACCTGTGATCCCTTCGTCAACGGTCGTGATGTGCCGGTCGGTTGGTCGGTTGGCTCCGGTGCGGCTCACGGCCGCGCGGATCAGGCGGAGCGTCGCTTCCGCATGACGACGACGGTGACGCCGCCGATCACCACCACGGCGGCGATCGCACCGGCGATCGGCCACACGAGGCTGCTGCCGTCGCCGGCCTCGGCCGCGGCGGCGGTCTCGCCCTCCCCACCGGGGGCAGGCTTGCCGGAGTCCGCCGGGGCCTCGGCCTCGGCCTCGCCGGAGGCTCCGGCCGGGGTGGTGGGGGTGGGCTCGGGGGTGGGCTTGAACCTGGATCCACTGTGGAAGGCGGCTTCGTGTTCCTTCAGCAGTGGGTCGACGTCGGGGGCGCCGGGATCGAAGCCCGACTCGGCCAGTACCAGGCGGGGGCGGATCAGCCCGTACCCCAGGTAGGTACTCGGCTCTTCCCGGGGCCAGTCACGGCCTGCGGTCTCAAGCAGGGCGTTCAGTACCTGGTTGTTGGTCCAGTCGGGGTGAGCCGACCAGATCAGGGCCGCCGCCGCGGAGGTCACGGCGGTGGCACTGCTGGTCCCCTGCTCGACGCAGTAGGCGCGGAAGGAGGCATCGCACCAGCCGGGGAGCTCCAGGCCGGGCGCGGCAATGTCCACGTGGACGCCGTGCTCTGAGAAATCGCCGGCTGTACCGGTCTTGTCTGCCGCCCCGACCCCCACGACGTACGGGTAACCGGCCGGGTAGCCGATGTACTTCCCGCTGAAGCCACCACGCTCGGCGTCATTGCCGACACCGGCGAACAGCAGCTTGCCCTTCGAGTAGGCGTAGGCGACGGCCTCCGCCTCTTCGTCGATGATGTAGTCACCACCGAAGGACATGTTGATGATCTGGGCATCACTGTCAGCGGCCGCCCTGATCGCTTCGGCGATGGTCGGGGCCTTCTTCGCGTCAGCCTTGTCCTTGAGCGACTTCAGGGCGATGCGAATCGGGAGAATCTTCGCGTCTGGCGCCAGCCCCTTGATTCCGCCGCCGGCCCCCGTACCGGCGATGGTCTCCGCCATGGTCGTGCCGTGTGCGTCGTAGTCGACAGTCGCCTTGTAGGCCACGTCCGCGGGGACACCGCCCTCGACGACCTGCCCCTTGAGAGCCGGTGTGTCGGCGTTGACACCCGAGTCGATGACGGCGACCGTCACGCCCTCGCCTGTGCTGACCTTCCACATCTGCTCGGCCTGCATGGCCTTGAGGTGCCACGCGTCCGGAGCCTCCGCCGCCGAGGCGGACGGAACCATGCCCACGGAGATCATGGCAAGCGCGCCCAGCGTCGCTCCGGCAGCGGACAGCCGCCCGCGCGTCCTGCGTGCGATGCCCGTGGCCGTCCGCCCACCGGGTCTACTGATGACCGACACCATGTCCTTGCCTGTCCTCGTTCTGTCAGCCGTTGGTGGGCGGCGTCTCACGCCGCTCGCCGTCGTTGTAACGCTTCTTGTCGCGGCTTCGCCTGGAGCCTGTCGGCCTCGGTGCTCCGACCACTCCGCCAGGGGGCGCCTTGGGGCTCTGCCCCTGCTGTCCGGTCGGCCGGTCCGCGCCGGTCGCCCCCAGGGCCGAGGCCCCGGTGACGCCGACGACGCCCCTGCGTCCGGGCTGCTCGCCCGCCCCACGCACCACCCCGGCGTCACCGCCGATCACGGTGCCGCGCGGTACGCGGGTGCCGTTCGGTCCATTGGGCGTGGTGGCGGCAGGACGCCCACCGACCACTCCCCCGGCCGCCGTGGCACCGCTCTGCACGGGGCGAATCCCCTGACGTCCCGACGCGTTACCGCCGGCACTCGTGCCGCGCGACGCGGGCATGCCGCCGATCACGGGACCGGCACCACGCCCACCGGCCTGTCGTCCGGAGGCCGCCTGGCCCTGCCCCATCGACCCCATCGGCCCGACAGAGCCGCGCGCACCTGTACCGGTGCGTCCGGAGGCCGTGGGCTGGCCCGTCGGTCCCATCGGACCTGTGACCCCTCGAGCACCAGCTCCGGCTGCGCGACCGGTGGTCGTCGGCTGGCCCGTCGGCCCCATGGGGCCCATGGGGCTCCTGGCACCGGCGGCACCCGTCGCGCCCGTGCGACCGGTCGCGGACACCTGCTGGCCCGTCGGCCCCATCGGACCCATCGGGCCGCGCCCGCCCGCCTGACCGACGGGGCTGGTGCCGCTCGTGGTGCCCCGCGGGACCTGGCCCTGCGCGGTGACCGGGATCTGTCGCGCGTTGACGCCGCCGGTCGTGCCGCCGGCGGGTCGGCCGCCGATGTTGGTCATGACGGGCGGAACAGGCGTACCCGTTGCCGCGGGACCTGTGGTGGGCGAGGGAGCCGCCGTCACCGGCCGAGTGGTCTCCTGGGGCGGCGGCGCCGTGGCCACGCTGTCGATCTGCATGGACCCGTTGGAACCAGGAAGCACCGCAGGAGCAGTCCCGACCGCAGTTCCGTCGACACGCCCGGCCACCGCGTCCACCTCGGTCTGAGTGGTTCGCGGCGCGATGGTGGGGCTGTTGCCGGGCCCCGCGTAGCCACCGCCCGTCGGGTCGTCCCTGTACCCACCCGCGTTGGTCGGCGGTGGGACATCCACATTCGGCATCGGCTCGAACGTCGGAGGCTCCTGCGCCGCGAGGGACTCCTCGGACACTGCGTAGAAGGAGGAGAGGCGGATCATCTGATTGATCGCCTCCTGCCGGTCCTGCTCGGCCTTCAGCGCGGCGGCGTACTCCTCGTTGCTCTCCACCCGCTTGGCCGGGGGGATGTCGGAGACGGACTTGGGGTCGTCCCGCGTGTCACGCGGCGGCATCGACTTGCGGACCGACGCGAGGCCGGAGCCGGCCAGGGTGATCTGCTCACCGACCGCCTTCGAGTAGGTGGCAAGCGCCTCCGCCTTGCTGACGAGGTTCTTGCTCCAGGTACGGAAGGCGTCCCCGGAATCGCCCTCCCAGTCGACGGCGTCGATGTCGCCACCGAGCAACTGCGCGGCCGCGGTGATCGCCTCTCCCGCCTTCAGCAGCGACGTGCCGACCTCTTCGACCTGCTCCGGCTTGGTGGGCTCCACCATGTCGATCATGTCGTTGAGGCGGTGACCCTCGAAGCTGGTGCGGCCGAGGAAGCGGGTGCCGCCACCGGGCAGGAAACCGTCGAAGGCCTGCTCGATCGCGTTGACGATGTTGATGACATCGGCGTTCTGCTGGACCTGCTCGAGCTCGTCCGAGATCAGCGCGTCGTAGTTCTTGTCGTCGTTGCTCCCCATTAGAAACCGCCCTCGTACTGACGCTTCGTGTTGCGCGTGAGCTCCTGCTCGCGGCGCGCTTCGATGTCGAGTTCAGTCTTGATCTCGTAGAACCGCCGCCGCGTCTCTTCCTCGAGGTTGTCGAAGCCGACGTCCGCACCGTGCACGGCGATCTGGAGGGCCTCTATCTGCAGGCCGAGCGTCCGCGACAGGGAGCTCACGCGCTCGTGGGCCCGGGCGTACTGGGAATAGAGGCCGACCGCCTCGCCGAAGGCTCCGCCGCCGGCCAGCGCGTCGCGCGTCAGGGTGAGGCTGGCCACCTGCTGCGCGTTGGCAGGCGACCCGTTCAGGTCGGCGAGCACCGCGTCGACACGCTTCTTGAACGAGCTGAGCGCTTCAACGCCTCGCCTGAGGTCGGCGGTACGCGGCACACCCACGCCCGCCCCGTCGTCCAGTGGCAGCGCCATCGTGTCATCTCCCCGTTGTCGTCGCCCGCTTCAGTGGTCCTGGCCCGACCCGTGAAGCGTTCATGTCGCAACAAGACCACTGTAGTCACTTCCCGTGACACTCCCAACTGCCTTGTGCAACGGCCTTGATACAGCTTGCGAGCACTGTGGACGCGTCAGGCGCCTCCACCGGCAGTGGGGTCTCTACGTCTACACCACACGCCTCGAGAGCGCACCGGAGGCCCGGGGCTCCGGGGCCGCACGGCCACGTGGCCCGCAACACCTGCGGGTGAAGCTCCAGCTCAGCGCGTTGATCAAGAAGGGGCCGGGTTCACAGGGATGAGGCCGTCGCGCAGCGGGCCCGCGGCCCGGGCGCGTGCGCGCACCACCCACTCCCACTGCTACCTTCCGTCACCGATTGATCACGCGAAGTGCACACGAGTTGACGGAGGGACGCAGCGGTGTCGCTGGAGGAGTCGACCGGAACCGGACCCTTGCCGGTGGGAGGCGCGGTGGGACCCGGGCCCGGAGCACAGCCGGACCTCGTGTCGTACCCGGTCCGGAAGAGAGCGGCGGCCCGGGCGCTGGAGCTGCGGCTGGAGCCGGGTACCCGCAAGGCCGGCCGGGCCGCCGAGACGGCCACTGGGCGAGCGGCGAAGGCGCTCGCCGCCGAGGACGGGGACGGCTGGGTCAGCGGCAAGGCACTGCGCGAGGCCCAGGAGGCGTGGAACGGCCAGGTCGACGCGTTGATGCACCGGCTGGGTGCGGAGCGGACCGCCCTCGGCGGGTCGGCACGCCTCTACACCGGCACGGACCTCGCGGTCGAGCAAGGGCTGCGCCGGCCCTCGCCGCTGGACTCGTTCTAGGAAAGGGGCGGACAGCGGTGCCGACGTACCACGAGATCATGAACGCGGAGCTTTCCGTGCTGATGGACGCCGCCGAACAATGGCGGGATATGGCGGGTGAGTTCGCTACTCAGGAGGGCGACTACCTGAGCGAGGTGCACGCCGTCGCGGCGGGTGCCGGACAGCCGGGGAGCTGGACGGGGGTCGCGGCCGAGGCGGCGGGGTCCGCGTTCGACGTGACGCTGGAGGAGTACCGGGCGGCGCGGAAGGAGGCCATGGCGGTCTGCTCGTTGCTGCTGGACGCGTACGCGCAGTTCGCCGACCTCCGCAAGCGGCTCGAGGCGGTGCGGGCGGAGGCGGTGGCGGCGGGGCTGCGGATCTCCGGGCGGGGCGTCGTCACGGTGGACAGCCGGGCGCGGCCGCCCGCGCCCGGGGAGACCTGCGGGTCGGCCGAGGAGTGGCAGCGGCGGATCGACGCCGCGGTGCGGGCGGTCGACGACGCCGACGCCGGGGTCGCCCTCGCGCTGCGGGCCGCGACGCGGGACGGACGCCGTGACGACGGCACGGCCGGGGGATTCAACGCGGAGGCGCTGCACGACGTCGAGGAGTACGAGGCGCGGGCCGGGAGTGCACTGGCGAAACGGATGGCCGACGGGGCGACGCTGAGCGCCGCGGAGGTGGACGAGTTGCGCCGGCTGTTCCGGGACAACCAGCACGACGCGGACTTCAGCCGGATGTTCCTGAGCGGGGTGGGGGCGGAGGGGTTGCTCACGATCAGCAGCCGGGCGAACGACCTGGTCCACACGGTCGGCGGCGAGCAGGCCCGGGGGATGGCGGACATCGCGTCGGGGTTGTCGCGGACGTTGGCGTCGGCGACGCGGGATACGGGGTCGCCGTGGTACGAGGGGTGGCGGGCCGAGATGCGGGAGGCGGGCGTCCGCGAGTACGGCTCGCAGTTCGCGGCGGACCACATGGCCGCGGAGCGTGGCTACCAGTCGCTGGTGACGCTGATGGGCCAGGGCGGGGAGTTCGGTTCCCGGTACCTCGCCGATCTGGGGGACGACCTGATCGCGGCCGAGCGGAAGGATCCGCACCTGTGGGACATGGTGGGCCCGATCGCCGGCGAGGACGGCTGGTTCGCCAACGACCCGGTGGACGGGGTGCTGGGGCTGATGAGCCGGGACCCTGAGGGCGCGGCGGCGTATCTGCAGGACGAGGAGCGGATGAAGTACCTCGCCGCGGAGCGGGACTGGTACACGCTGGTGGCCGAGGCGTCCGGGGCACCGGTCGCCGACCCCGACCAGCAGCGGGTCGACACGGACATGTGTGTCGGGTTCGGCGCGGCGTTGGAGGCCGCCGCCACGGGGATCGACCCGCGGGACACGACGGGTGGGTTCGTCCGCCATTCGGAGGCGAACGAGAAGGTCTTCCAGCACGCCGTCGAGCACCTGGCCACCCGTGAGAACGCCCTTCCGCCGGCGCTGCGGGAGCCGATGGGGCGGGTGATGGCCAACCATGGGGCGACGGTCGTCGAGGTGGCGAGCGGGTTCGACGACGCGGCGGGGCCGATCACGCAGACGGACCTCTTCGAGGTGGCGAAGCAGGTCTCCAGGGACCCGCAGGGGTACGCCACGCTCAACATGGGGCTGAACACGCCCATGGTGGACGCCATCCACCGGTCCGGGCCCGAGCACCCGCAGGACTCGCTGATCCAGGCGGCTCGCACGGTCGGCTTCATGGAGGAGGTCCGGGCGCAGTCCCTCCAGCTGGGATCGAGGCCGCCCGAGCCACCCGAGTGGCTGGCGGTCACCAGCAGCGTGGCCGGGCGTGTTCCGCTGGTCGGCTCGGAAGTGCAGTACGGAATCGACGCAGCAACGGAAAGCTGGATGCAAGGGGAGAGGACTCGCTACGAGGAGAACCTTCGTGAAGGACGCGAGTTCGACTATCGCGCGCGAGGAGCACAACTGCGCGCGCTGACCGACACCTGGTGGCAGCTCCACGGATCTGGAGGTGGCGCACCGAATGACGCACTGAGAAACGAGGTTCAGATGGCGGCCGTCGGCGGCATGGATCACGGTCGAGGCATCACGGGAGCACCGCGATAACTCATGGGCACCCGCTTGTTGACCACTGTCTGCAGCATTGCGACGACAATGCTTCTCACTGCTTGCGGCGCGGGGAGGAGCACAGACGCGCTCCCTGAGTCGCTTTGCGGAACACCGATCAACCCCAGTCTCTCGGCTCCCCTGCTGACCGGTGGAGGCGCCGTACGCGAATGGACCACCCCAGGCTTCAGGAAGCCCGGCTCGGATGCTTGGTGCGTGATCTTCGTGGAGCGTAAAGAAGTGTTCCAGCTGTGGTTCTCGGCCGGAGGCGGAAAACCCGACCTGATGGCGCTGGCCAGGAACGGCCCTACAATCGGCCTCTTCGAGCCCCGTCCGGTGCGAGGCATCGGAGATCAGGCAGTGCTCGCGAACAACGGTGCAATCGCCAGCAAAAGCTGCCGCGACGCCGGTGGTGCCGACAACTTCACCCTGGCCCTGAAGATGGCCGAAGGCCCCATGAAACCCGGTCGCGAACGCGACGTGGAGCGGTTCATGCGGGCCTACATGCCCGCCACCGTCAAGTCGCTGAACTGTCTGCCGCGGTGATCCCCCGCCGGCGGCGGCGGGCGTCGCGGAGGGCGATGGCGGTGCCGGTGAGGGCGGCGGTCGTGGCGGCGGCGGCGAGGGCGACGTAGGTGCCGAGGCGGGCGTCGCGTTCGTCGGGGGCCTCGCCGAGGGCGATCGGCGCCGGCGACGGCGGCTCCGCGCCGGCGAGGCCGCCGTCGGGTTCCGGGGAGCGGGTGGGCCGGTCGTCCTCGGTGAGCGCCCGCACCGGGTCGACGACGCCCCACCCGACGAGCCGGTCGTGCCCCGCGACCGTCCGCTCCGCCGTCGCCTGGATCTGCGCGACGACCTCCTCCTGCGTCCAGTCGGGGTGCTTGGCCCGCAGCAGCGCGGCCACGCCGGCCACGTACGGCGCGGAGAAACTGGTGCCGTTGTCGGCGCAGTGGCCCCCGCCGGGGACCGTGGAGACCATGTCCACGCCCGGCGCCGCGACGTCCACGAAGTCGCCGGACTGGGAGAACGGGGCGCGCTCGCCGTTGCGGTCGGAGGAGGCGACCGCCAGGACGCCCTCGTAGGCGGCGGGGTAGGAGTTCTTGCTGGCGCCGCCCATCCCCTCGTTGCCCGCGGAGGCGACCACCACGATGTCCGCCTGGAGCGCGCGTTCGACGGCCGCCTTGAGCTGCGGCGTGGAGTCGACGGGGGAACCGGTGTCCTGGGAGATGTTGATGACCTCGGCGCCCGCCTGGCGGGCGTGGTCGATGGCCTTCACCATCTCGTCGACCTTGCCGTGGCCCTGGGCGTCGTTGTGCTTGATCGGGATGATCGTCGCCGCGGGGGCGAGTCCGGCGAAGCCCGTCTCGTCGGAGCGGCGGGCGGCGATGATGCCGGCCACCTTGGTGCCGTGGCCGACCTGGTCGTCGGTGCCCTTGGCGCTGCCGCGGTCCAGGGGCTTGCCGTCCGCCTTGGCGGGCAGGAAGTTCGCGCCGCTGCTCGCGTCGACGGCGTCGCGGAGCTGGGGGTGCTTGATGTCGACGCCGGTGTCGATCACCGCGACCCGGACGCCCTTGCCGGTGGACTGCTCCCACAGTTCGTCGAGGAGCACCCGCTGCAGCGACCAGGGGCGCCCGGAGTAGTTCTCGGCGGGGAACGTGCACTGGCCGGTGACGTCGTCCGCGACGGCCGGGGTGGCGGTCACGGTCAGGCCGACCGGGAGCGTGATCGCCGCCGCGGCCAGCGTCACGGCCAGCCTGCGCCGGATCGCGGCCGGCCCGCGCCGGGTCACGGCCGGCCTGCGCCTGGGGGTCACTGCCCCTCCCTTTCCTTCCTTCACCGGCACGTCACGATCCCTGCGGCTGCCTGGCGTCGGCGGTCGACAGGCGGGGGCCGGTGGGCAGGTAGACGGACCACTCGGCCGGGACGGGGGTGGGCCTGATGTCCTCGTAGCCGAGGAGCTTGCGCGCCTCCAGCTCCGCCTGCTGGTCCTCCTGGGAGCGGCCGATCCGGGCGTCCTCGCCGGTGCTGTCGCCGTTGGACTGCAGCACGTACCGCAGGCCCGTGTCGGTGACCAGGAAGATGGGGCCGACCTCGGTCGCGCTGCCCTTGTACTGCTGGTACACCTGCCCGGAACCGGGGGTGACGTAGGCGCTGGTGGAGCCGGTGGCGAGGACGGCGGGGAACGTGTCGCCCGCCCAGGTCCGCAGCTGGGTGCGTCCGGAGGCGCGGTCGACGCCCATCAGGGTGTTGCAGACGGTGTCCCGCGCCTTGCCCACGCCGGAGGGGTCGTTGACGCCGACCGGGGCGGCGGCGGGCCACGTCCGGTCGTCCGCGAAGGTGCCTTCGGGCTGCAGCGCGCCGGGGCTGACCGCGAGGGCCTTGCCGTCCTGGCCGACGGACACCAGCGCGCTGTTGGCGAGCAGCAGGGTGGCCACGAAGTCGGAGACCGGGGTGACGCGTCCCGGCAGCACCACGTAGTGGCGGTCGCGGTCGCCGTCGCGCGCCTTGAGCACCATGCCGACGCGGTTGGCCGTGTCGTCCAGCTGGCCGGGGGCGTCGGCCGGCCGGCCCGGGTCTCCCTCGATGTCGGGGAAGGACAGCGGGTCGCCCTGGTGCAGGGTGGCCAGCCATTCGCGGGAGACGCGCTGCGGCTCGCGCTCGGAGCCGACGACGACGCGGATCAGGTTCGCGAGCTCGGTCTCCTCCTTCTCGACCTCGTCGATCCGGTAGGCGGTGCCGGTGGCGTCGACGACGTAGCGGGCCTCGTCCGGCCCCTGGACGTACAGGAGTTGTCCGCCGCCGAGCCGCTGGGAGCCTTCGGTGCGCTTCATCTCGCGCTCGGCGAAGACGAACGCGGCCTTCTGCACGGAGCCGCCCTGGCCCGCCCGCTCACAGACCATCCAGCGCTTCTTCGCCGCGGCCTCGTCCCGGTCGGGCAGCCGGTCGGGGGCGTAGGGGATGCCCACGGTGACGCCGTGCTGGATCTTGGTGTCCAGGATCTTCTCGTCGACCGTGATCACCTGGCCCTTGCCGTCCTTGAGCAGCAGCTTGGCCGAGGCCATGTTGAGCACGGGGTGCAGCTGGGCCTTGCCCTTGGTCCGCAGGACGACGTACCGGGTGGTCGACTTGTCGGCGACGATCACCTTCTCGTAGGGCGTGTCCCAGCCCTTGGGCGCGGTCGGCTTGAACATGCCCCACGCCCCGAAGACGGCCATCACGACGACACCGGTGATCACGCCGGGCAGGACGCCGCGCAGCGGCCTGGGCGCGCTCTCCTCGGAGCCTCCGGAGGCCGAGTGCGTGAATGACGCGAGCATGCGGCGCTTCGCGAACGTGTAGGCGTTGAGCTGGTCTCTCCGGGATGCCATCGGTGCCCTGCTTCTCCCCGTGTTCCGCCGCGTTGTCGGACGGCCCCCTACTATGCCTGGTACGTGAGAGGCCTGGTACCCGAGGGGCCTGGTCGAGCGGGTAGGGTACCGAAGCCTTCAAGGTACCTATGCGGCACAGGATTTGCGGAACCGGCCGGTCGAATCGGTTCGGCCGGGCGCACGACGGCGAGCACTGCGGGGGTGTGGGTGATGGCTTCCGGGACACGGGCGAGGTCCCGTGACCGGTCACGGTCACGATCGGCGCGGGGCTCCTCGGCGACGCCTGCCCCGGCGGCACCGGCCCGCGCGGCGGCCGCGCGCGGCCCGGCTGCCGGCTCGGGCTCCGGTTCGGGCTCCGTCTCGGGCTCGGGCTCGGTGCAGCTCAGGTCCCGTGCGGGGCGCGGCAGTTCCGAGGGACTGCGCCGGGCCGTGCTGGTCGAGCTGGCCGCGGCGGCCCTGGTGGTCGGCTGGGTGATCGGCACGGTGGCCCTGGTGGCCGCCGCGGTGGTCGCGGTGCTGCTGCTGGCCCTGGCCCTGGTGCGGCG
Source organism: Streptomyces sp. NPDC002640 (assembly GCF_053592575.1). Taxonomy (NCBI): domain Bacteria; kingdom Bacillati; phylum Actinomycetota; class Actinomycetes; order Kitasatosporales; family Streptomycetaceae; genus Streptomyces; species Streptomyces sp. NPDC002640. The sequence goes on from NZ_JBSFVZ010000004.1 coordinate 28,896, forward strand.
GCGCGGCCGGTCGCTCCCCGAGTGGATCGCCACGGCGCGCGAGCTGCGGGCCCGGCAGAAGCGCGCCGCCGGCCTGACGGTGCCGCCCGGCACGGAGCCGGGACTGGCTCCGGCGGTGGAGTGCGAGCCGGCGCTGCGGACCTACGCGTACGGCGGCCGGGACCGGCGGCCGGTGGGCCTGGTCGGCGACGGCACCTTCCTCACGGCGGTGCTCCAGATCGAGGCTGACGCCACCGCGCTGCGCGCCGAGCGCAGCCGCCGTCCGCTGCCGCTGGCGCTGGTCGGGGACGCGCTCGAGGTGGACGACATCCGGCTGGAGTCCGCGCAGATCGTGCTGCACACCCAGCCCGCCCCCGCGCTGCACCTGCCGCAGCAGTCGGTGGCCGTCACCAACTACGCGCCGCTGCAGGCGAGCACGGGCGCTCCGGCGGTCCGGATCACCTGGATCGCGCTGAAGCTGGACCCGGAGCTCTGCGCGGAGGCGGTGGCCGCGCGCGGCGGTGGCGCCGAGGGCGCCCAGAAGTGCGTGGTGCGGGTGGCGGACCATCTCGCCAGCCGGCTGACCGGCGCCGGGTTCCGGGTGAACATCCTGGACGAGGAGGAGCTGGTCGCGGCGATCGCGACGTCGGCCTGCGCCAACCCCCTGGTGACGGCGGAGGCGGGCCGCACGGAGGCCCGGGAGCGCCGGACCGAGGAGTCGACCCGCAACTGGCGCTGCGACAACCGCCGTCACACCGCCTACTGGGTGCGCCGCTGGCCGTCGTTCGGCGGCAGCGGCGCCGCCCTGCCGCAGCTGGTCGCCCAGTTGACGGCGGTGCCCGCGCTGGCCACCACGTTCAGCCTCACGGTGGGCCGGGCCGAGGGCCAGGCCGCGGCGCTGACCGGGCACCTGCGGGTCACCGGCCGCAGCGCCGAGGAACTCACCGCCGCCCGGCGGGCGTTGCAGGACGCCGCGCGCCGCGCCGGTGTCGGCCTGGCCCGGCTGGACCGGGAGCAGCTGCCCGGCGTGCTCGCCACTCTGCCGCTGGGAGGAGCGCGATGATCACGCGTGGTTCGGGCCTGCTCGGCCCCCGGCACGGACGGCACAGCGTGCCCCTGGAGCAGTTGGGGTCGCTGACCCTGCCGATCGGCGACGACGGCGTGGTGATCGGTGTGGACGCCGAGGGCCAGCCCGCCGTGCTGGGCCTCAACCGGCCGACGCCGTACGACATCGTGCTGATCGGCAGCCTCTGGACGACGCAGGTGCTGGCGCTGCGGGCCGCGGCGACCGGCGCGCGGGTGGCCGTGGAGACGGGCCGTCCGCAGGCGTGGATGCAGATGGTGCACGCCATGGGCGGCGGGCAGAACGGGCTGTCGGTGTACGACGTGGGCCGGGTGCCGCCGCTGGGCGCGTCGGCCGGCGCTCCGGTGCTGGTGGTGCGGGACTGCGGCATGCGTCCGCCGCGCGGCCGGGTGGTGGCCGGCCCCTGGCAGGCGGTGCTCACCCTGCTGCCGTACCTGTCGCCGGTCGCGCCGCGGCTGATGCGCCAGGCGCGGCTGGTCGGCGTGCAGCGGCTGTCGCCGGACGAAGCGACCGAGACGGGGCGGGCGTTGGCGCTGCCGCGCGGAGACGTGGACTCGCTGCCGACGCTGGCCGACGGCGTCACCCTGTGGTGCGCGGACCGGGACCGGCAGTACGTGATGACCCAACCCACCGACGCCGAGGTCGGGTTGCTGGGCACTCCCCGGCGCATGGACTGAGGGCCGCCGTCCGCGGGCCCGGGGCGGCCGGGCCCCCCGCTGTCCACCGGTCGACGGGCCTGCCGCTCCGGCGACCGGGGTGATTAGGCTGGGGGTGCGCCTGCGCTCGACCAACCAGGAGGAATTGTGAACAGCGATCGGGATGGTATCCACGGGGGTTGGACCACACCGGGCGATGACCAGTCCGACGCGGAGTCCGCCGTCGAGACGACGGGCGAGTTCACCATCGACTACGACACGCCTGCCTGGTACCGGGAGAACGCCGCCCAGCCCGCCGACTCCGGCATTCCGTCGGTTCCTTCGACGCCGTCCACCCCGGTGTCCCCGCCGGCTCCCCCGGGGCCGACCGCCTCCTCGGATGGCGAGGGGCAGGGCAACGCGCAGGGCGGCGACCTGCCGTTCGGCGGCGGGGACGTGGAGACCGGCGCGACGATGCGGATCTCGGCGGCCGCGCTGCGGCGGGAGATCGAGGAACGCGCCGCGGCGGCGGTGCAGGCGGTGTCCCCGGACGGCGGGACGTCCGGCGGCACCGGGGCGGCGGAGCCGGACCCCGCTCCCGCCGAGGGCGCCGCGGTGACCGGTGCCGCGGCGGACGACGGGTCCGGGGCGGAGGCCGGTGCCGGTGCCGCTTCCGGGGCGCCGTCCGGTCCGGCCGGGGAGAGCGCCGACGCCGGGGCCGCGGACGTGGTGTCGGTGCCGTCCGGTGCGACGCCGGCCCCGGGGCACGGCGAGGACCGGGCGGAGACGGGCGACTCCGGGACGGGCGAGGACCGCGCGGACGGTACGGACGGCACGGACGCCGGGCGGCCCGACGAGGGTGGCGCCGGTCAGGCGGACGGTCGGGCGGAAGGTGAGCCGGACGGTGAGGCCGCCGAGGCGGCTCCGGAACAGCCGGGCGCGGGGCCGCAGGCCGCCGCCGCGCCCGAGGAGGCCGGGGGCGACTTCCCCCGGGCGGCTCCCACGCCGCAGGCGCACCACGCGCAGACGCCCGACGGGCACGGCGACAGCCACGGCGCGGACGCCCAGGCCGCCGCCGGGCAGCCGGCCGCCCCGCAGGGCTGGGGCCCGCAGGTTCCGCCGCAGCAGCCGGGGACGCTTCCGCCGCTGCCCCCGCAGTACCAGCCGGCCGCCCCGCAGGCGGCGGGACAATGGCCGGGCCAGCCGCCGCAGGCTCCCGCGCAGCCGCCCGCACCGCCGCAGGCGCCGTTCCAGCCGCAGGCACCGCAGGCTCCCGCCCCGTGGGCCCAGCAGCCCCAGGGCACGCCGCAGGTCCCCGGTGTGCCGCCGCAGGCCCAGCAGCAGCCCCAACCGCAGCCGCAGCCGCAGGGGTACGGCTTCCCGCCGGCCCAGCCGCAGCAGCCCCAGCAGGGTTACGGCTTCCCGCAGCAGCCCCCAACGCAGCCCCAGCCCCCGCAGGGTTACGGCTTCCCCGCCACTCCGCAGCCGCAGCCGCAGGGCTACGGCTTCCCGCAGCCCCCGACGCAGCCGGACCAGGCCCCGCAGCCGCACCAGGCCCAGCAGGCCCCGCAGGCGCAGCCTCCGGCCGACCCCAACGCCCAGTCCCCGCAGGCCGGTTACGGGTTCCCGCAGCAGGGACCGGCCGCCCCGCAGCCGCCCGCCCCTCCGGCGGACCCCCGCATGCCCGCCGCCGCGTGGCCGCAGCCCGTGCAGCACGACCAGCGGCAGCCGGTCAACCCCGGTGCGGCGCCGCTGGGTTACCAGGCCGCGGTGGAGCTGTCGTCCGACCGGTTGCTCAACTCCAAGCGGCAGCGGCCCAAGAGCGGTCGCCCGGCGGCCGCCGGCGCGCGGTTCCGGATCGGCGGCAAGAAGGAGGAGGCGGAGCGGCAGCGCAAGCTGGAGCTGATCCGCACGCCGGTGCTCTCCTGCTACCGGATCGCGGTGATCAGCCTCAAGGGCGGCGTCGGCAAGACGACGACCACCACCGCGCTGGGTTCGACGCTCGCCAGTGAGCGGCAGGACAAGATCCTCGCGATCGACGCCAACCCCGACGCGGGCACGCTCGGCCGCCGGGTCCGCCGTGAGACCGGGGCGACCATCCGCGACCTGGTGCAGGCGATCCCGTACCTCAACTCCTACATGGACATCCGCCGCTTCACGTCGCAGGCGTCCTCCGGGCTGGAGATCATCGCCAACGACGTGGACCCCGCGGTCTCCACGACCTTCAACGACGAGGACTACCGGCGGGCCATCGACGTCCTGGGCCGCCAGTACCCGATCATCCTCACCGACTCCGGCACGGGCCTGCTCTACAGCGCCATGCGCGGCGTGCTGGACCTGGCCGACCAGCTGATCATCATCTCCACGCCGTCGGTGGACGGCGCGAGCAGTGCGAGCACCACGCTGGACTGGCTCTCCGCGCACGGCTACGCGGAGCTGGTGTCGCGGTCCCTGACGGTGATCTCCGGGGTCCGGGAGACCGGCAAGATGATCAAGGTGGAGGACATCGTCAGCCACTTCGAGACCCGCTGCCGCGGCGTGGTGGTGGTGCCGTTCGACGAGCACCTGGCCGCGGGCGCGGAGGTTGACCTCGACATGATGCGGCCGAAGGTGCGGGAGGCGTACTTCAACCTGGCGGCGCTGGTGGCCGAGGACTTCGTGCGGCACCAGCAGTCGCAGGGGCTGTGGACCTCGGACGGGAATCCGCCGCCGGTGGCGGCGCCGCCGATGCCGGGGCAGTACGGGGCTCCGGCCGCGCCGGGGCCGTACGGTCAGCCCCCGCAGCAGCCGCAGCCCCCGCAGCAGCCGTACGGGCAGGTGCCGCCGCAGCAGCCGTACCCGGGGTACCCGCAGCAGCCCCCGGCGCCGCAGGGCTACCCGCAACAGCCGCCCCAGCAGCAGCCCCACCAGCAGGGCTACCCGGAGCAGCCTCCCCAGCAGCCCCAGCAGGGCTACCCCGAGCAGCCGCCCCAGGCGCCGCAGCACCCGCACCACCAGCAGTACCCGCAGCAGCCCCCGGCGCCGCCCGCGCAGTGACCGCGAGGGCTCGCCCCGCGCGCGTACGGCGAAGGCCCGCGCCCACCCGCCCCGGACGAGGTCCCCGGGAGGGTGGGCGCGGGCCTTCGTGCGTGGACGCCACGGCCTGCCGCACCGGGCGCGGGCACGGCGGCCGTGCCCGCGCAGGCGGCGTCCGTGCGGATCAGGCGGCGGCGATGAGTTCGCGGCAGCGCTGGACGTCGCGCGCCATCGCCTCGAGCAGTTCGTCGAGCGTCGCGAACTTCGCCTGGCCGCGGACGAAGGCGAGGAAGTCCACGGAGGCCCGCATCCCGTACAGGTCCAGCCCCACGCGGTCGATGGCGTACGCCTCGACCGTGCGGGCCGTGCCGTCGAACTGCGGGTTGGTGCCGACGGAGATCGCGGCGGGCATGGTCTCCCCGGCGACGTTCAGCCAGCCCGCGTACACCCCGTCCGCCGGGACGGCGCTGAACGGCACGGTGTCGATGTTCGCCGTGGGGTAGCCGAGTTCACGGCCGCGCTGGGCGCCGCGGACGACGACGCCCTCGACGCGGTGCGGGCGGCCCAGGATCTCCGCGGCGCCCTCGACGTCGCCGTCGGCGACCAGCCGCCGCGTGAGGGTGGAGGAGAACGGCTCGCCCCCGCCCGCGTCACCGCTGACGTGCAGGTCGATGACGTCGACCTCGAAGTCGTAGGTGTGCCCCTGCTCGGTCAGGAAGGCCACGTCGCCGGCGGCCTTGTGGCCGAACCGGAAGTTGGGGCCCTCGACGACCGCGCGGGCGTGCAGCTTGTCGACCAGGACCTTCACCACGAACTCGGCGGGCGAGAGCTTGGAGAACTCCTTGGTGAACGGCAGCACCAGCACCGCGTCGATGCCCAGCTCCGCGGCGAGCTCGGCGCGCCGGGCGTGCGGGGCGAGCAGCGGCGGGTGGCTGCCGGGGCGTACGACCTCGCTGGGGTGCGGGTCGAAGGTGACCAGCACGGAGGGGACGCCGAGGGCGACGGCGCGCTCCACGGCGTGGCGGATGATCAGCTGATGCCCGCGGTGCACCCCGTCGTAGGAGCCGATGGTGACGACGCTGCGCCCCCAGTCCTGGGGGATGTCCTCCAAGCCACGCCAGCGCTGCACTGTGACCGCTCCTCGTCGAACCCGTGTCCGTGTGTGCCTGTGATGCGACTCCAAGAGTGCCATGCCGCCGCCGGGCCACCGGCATCGGCATGGGTGATCAACGGCCGATCGACCACGGATCGACAGCTGATCGGGACAGGAAAGTGACCTCCCCGCTCCCGCGAGCCGCCCGCAAGCCGCCCGCGAGGCGCCTTCGGGCGGCCTCGACGGGCGGCCTCGACGGGCACCCTCGGCGGGCACCCTCGGCGGGCGGCCCTGGCGGGCGTCCCTCCCTCAGCCGGCGGACGCCCCCGCCGCCGGACGGGGCCCCGGTGCGGGAGGTCCGGCGGCGGGCACCACCGCGGCCACCACCGGCTCGCCCTCGCTCTCCAGGAGCCGGGCCAGCAGCTCCTGCCGCAGCGGGCGGGAGGCGGGCGTGCCGGGCCGGGCCAGCACCGCGGCCAGCGCCGCCCGCACCGGCGGCGGGCCGTCCGCGATCAGCCCGGTGACCAGCGGGAGCAGTACCGCCCGCACGGTGGGCCCGTGGTCGAGGCGGCGGTCGACGTACCCGGCGACGGCGGCGGCCACGGAGGTCGTGCCGCGGGGCGAGCCGCAGCTCTCCACGGCCTCGCGGACCAGGACGGCGATCCGCCGGGCCAGGGCGGGTGCGGTGACCTGGGCGAGGGCGTCCAGCGCCTCGCCGCCGCCGGGCTGCCGGAGCCGGTCGCGGAAGGCGTCGAGCACCGGCTCGGGGTGGGTGGCCAGGGCGGGCACCAGCGCCTCGGCGGGCAGCTGCGGGTCGCCCGCCACGAAGCGCCGCAGCGCGTCGGGGAGGTGGCGGGCGCGGGTACGGGGGTCGCGGACCAGGACGGCGAGCGCCCCGCCGTGCAGCGCGGCGTCCTCGGGGCGGGACAGCAGGGCGAGGGCGGCGTGGCGCAGCAGGTCGCGGTCGGCGTCGGTGCGGGCGTGCCGGGCGGCGAGGCGGCCGTGGACGACGGCGGCGACGCGGCGGCCGGTCCCCGGGTCGTGGGCCCAGCGGTCGACGGCGCGGCAGAGCGCGGAGGGTTCCTCCTCGGCGAGGACGGCGAGGAGTTCGGCGGCCTTGGGGTGGGCGCAGTCGGCCAGTGCCTCGGTGAGGTCGTCCAGGCCGCGGTGCCGGTGGGTGTAGAGCAGCGCCTGGGCGGCGGAGGCGACCGTGGCGTGCGGGGCGGCGGGCAGCGGGCGTTCGTCGTCGAACCAGTGGGTGAGCTGCCGCTGGGCGGGGGCGGGGTCCTCCGCGAGCAGCCGGGCCGTGGCGTCCAGCCAGCGGCTGCCGGTGCCGGCCGGGGCGGTCACCAGCAGGCGGTGGAGCAGTCCGAGGCGTTCCCCGGTGTCCAGCGGGAGGGCGGTCCAGAAGGCGGGGCCGTACTCCTCGGGTGCGGGTCGGCCTTCGCGCTGGCGGGCGGCGGTCCGGTCGGCGAGACCGCGCAGCAGCGTGGTGTGCGGGCCGGCGTCGGGCAGGCCGAGGAGGGCTCCGGTGAGGAGGCGGGCGGCCCACCAGGGGTCACCGGCGGTCTCCGCGGCGGCGGCCAGCGCGTTCAGGCGGCGGCCGAGCTCGGCGGAGCCGTGGTCCCGCCCGAGGTGGAGCAGCGCCTGGACGACGGGACCGATGCGGTGCCGGGGCACCGGGAGGGGGCGTCCGGCGGCCTCGCCGGTGCGGCGGCGCAGCACCAGGGCGCGCAGCGCCTCGTCGACGTCGAGGTGGAGGCCCTGGAGCCAGTCGGCGAACTCCTCGTCGGCGAACCGGTATCCGGCTCCGGCCGGGACCAGGAGGCCCTCGGTGAGCACGGCGCGGGCCCAGCCGGTGCCGCCGCCGAGGCGTGCGGGGGCGGGGCCCCAGGGGAAGAGGGCCTCGAACGCGTCCCGGTCGAGGAGCCCCTGCCCGGGGCCGAGGCTGCGGCGGGCCGCCTCGTGGACCTGTCCGGCCACCTTGGCGGCGAGGCGGCGGATGGCGGTGCCGCGCTGTCCCTGGGTGGCGGCGAGCCGGACGGCGACGCGCAGGCAGGCGAGGTCCAGGTGGGCGGCGAAGACCTCGTGCCGGGTGAGCGGGCGGTCCTCGGCGTCGGGCAGGGCGGCGCGCACGGCGGCGAGCAGCCGGAGGATGAGCGGGTGCCGGGCGTCGCTCCCGGTGAGCACGCCGTCGGGGATGCGGTACCGACGGCGGGCGAGGCGGGCCTCCTCGGCGGTGAGGTCGCCGAGGCGCAGGCAGGGCGGCAGGGTTCCGGTGCCGGCGTGGTCGCCCGCGGGGACGTGGAGGAGTTCGGGCGGGAACTCGGCGCCGGCCCGCTCCCAGTACTCGGCGCGGCAGCCGACGGCCATCCGGGCGCCGGCGGCGAGGAGCCAGTCGGCGGTGCCCTCGGTCCAGGCGGGCAGCCGGTGGGCGAGGAGCGGCGTCATCTCCTCGGGCCCGTCGAGCACGATCAGCAGGGGCCGTCCGGCGTCCCGGGCGATGCCGGCGACCCGTTCGGGCGAGAGGTCACCGAGCCAGGCCGTGTCGGGGTGTGCATCGCGGGTTCCGTCGGCCGGAGGCGGGAAGCGGGCGGCCGCGGCGATCCGGGCGGCCCGGTCCAGCGCGCGGCGGGCGGCGTCGGCCACCGAGGTGTCGGTGTCCTGGAGGTCGGCTCCCCGCAGCCAGAGGGTCGGGGCGGCGGCGTCGGCGGCGCGGTGCCGTCGGGAGGCCAGCTCGGCCAGGGCGGTGGTGCGGCCGCTGCCGGGTGGGCCGACGAGTCCGAGCACGGGGGCGGCGCCCTGCTCGAAGGCGGTGAACTCGCGGTCCGCCGCGGCCCGCGGCACGGGCTCGACCGGTCCGCGGGCGGGCCCGTCGGAGGCCACCGAGGTGGCGGTGAGCTCGACCAGGGCGGCGAGGTTGAGGTCGGGGCCGTAGGCGGGCACGGTGGCGGCGTTGCGGGCCAGCAGGTCGGCGAGCGGGCCGGGAGTGGCCGGCAGTGGCAGCGCGTAGCCTGCGGCGCGGTGCCCGCCGAGCAGGCCGGGGTCCGTGGCGGGGCCGGGGTTCGTGGCGGGGCCGGGGTTCGTGGCGGGGCCGGGGTTCGTGGCGGGGCCGGGGTTCGTGGCGGGGCCGGGGGCGGAGCCTGGCGGGCAGGAGCGCAGGTCGGTGGCGACGACGCCGAGCACCGCGCCGGTGACCGGGTCGAGGACGGGTCCCCCGGCGGCGCCGCCGCCGGGCCGCAGCGCCTCGCGTCCGGCCGTGCCGATGGCGAGTTCGAGGACGCCACGCAGGGTGTGGGCGCGGTGGACGGCGTCGGTCACGCCGAGCACCCGGGCCTCGCGGAGCCCGGCGGCGACGATCCGGACGTAGGCGCCGGGGCCGACGGCCGCGCGGGGGGAGACGGGCAGCGGGGCGGCCTCCAGCCCTTCGGCGCGCACCAGGGCGAGGCCCAGGCCGGGCAGGGGGGTGACGGCGCCCTCGGGCGTGGTGAGGAGCTGTTCACCGGCCCTGATCAGCAGCCGGGGCAGGCCGTCCACCACCTCGTGGGCGGTGATCACGGTGCCGTGGTGGTCGGCGGCGAAGCCGGTTCCGCGCGGGCGTCCGGCGAGGTCGCAGAGGGTGACCAGTGCCGCCCCGGGGACGGTGCGTGCGCCGTCCGGCCGCCGCCGGACGCCCTCCGTCCCCGCGTTCGCTCCCGCCATGCCCGTCCTCCCGCTGCCGTGCCGCTCGGCTCCGACGGTAGGCCGACGATGATCAGCGGGGCGGGGCTGCGGGGAAACGCGCCCCCTTCCGCTCCCTCCGTTCACTCCGAGCGCCCGTCCGGACGGGTGAATATCACGGAGCGGATGGAAAGAGGTTCCCCCGGGGGAACCGAGGGGGGAAACCCGTGGAGCGGCCAAGCGTCCCCGTGCCGCCGCCGCTCCACGGTCCCGCCGGACGCAAGCCCGACAGGGCGAAAGCCCTCCAGGAGAACCGACGGGACCGGAAGCGCGGTACCGGCGGAAGCGCGGTACCGGAAGCACGGACCGCCAAGCGGCACCGGCAAGCCGCGACCGGCGAGCGCCGAACGGCGAGGGGCGCTCAGCCGAAGACGGCCAGGCTCTTGGCCTTGCCCTTCTGCGCCTCGACGAGCGCCAGGAAGACGCCGTCCGGCCCGAAGACGGCGACCGGCCCGCGGTCGGCGTACTCGTCGGGCATCTCGAGGCGGACGCCGTTCAGCAGCAGCCGGGCGCGCCCTGCGTCGACGTCCCAGCGCGCGAAGGCGGCGGTGGCGGCCTCCGCCACCGGCATCACGGTCAGCTCCTGCTGGAGCTGGTCGAGCGTGCGGGCGGCGTCGATGCGGTAGGGCCCGACGCGGGTGCGGCGCAGCGCGGTCAGGTGACCGCCCACGCCGAGTCCGGCGCCGAGGTCGCGGGCGAGCGCCCGGATGTAGGTGCCGGAGGAGCAGACCACGGAGACGACCAGGTCGGTCACCGCGGTGCCGTCCTCGGCGGTCGCGCCGCGCACGTCGTGCACCTGGAACGAGGAGACCGTCACCGGGCGGGCCGGGATGTCGAACTCCTCGCCCTCACGGGCCCGCTTGTAGGACCGCACGCCGTTGATCTTGATGGCGCTGACCTTGGACGGCACCTGCATGATGCGGCCGGTCAGCTCGGCGACGCCCTGGTCGATCGCCTCGCGGGTGATCCCCGTGGTGTCGGCGGACGCGGTGATCTCGCCCTCGGCGTCGTCGGTGACCGTGGTCTGGCCGAGCCGGACGGTGCCGAGGTACTCCTTCTCGGTGAGCGCCAGGTGCCCGAGGAGCTTGGTGGCCCGCTCGACGCCGAGCACCAGCACGCCGGTGGCCATCGGGTCGAGCGTGCCGGCGTGGCCGACGCGGCGGGTCTTCGCGATCCCGCGCATCTTGGCGACCACGTCGTGCGAGGTGAAGCCCGACGGCTTGTCGACGATGACAAGGCCGTCGGGCGTGGTGGTGTGCTGCGTCATGCGGTGGTGTCGTCCGTCCCGGCCGCGGTCTCGTCGTCGGCGTCGTCCTCCGGCTTGCGGTAGGGGTCCGCGCCGCCCGCGTAGCTGGCGCCCGCGGACGCCTCGCGCACCTTGGCGTCGGACTGCCGGGCCTTGTCGAGGAGGTCCTCGATGGTCCGGGCGGTGTCCGGCAGGGCGTCGGCGACGAAGGTGAGGGTGGGGGTGAACTTCGTCCCGGCGGCCCGGCCGACCTCGGAGCGCAGGATGCCCTTGGCGCTCTCCAGTCCGGCCGCGGCGGCCTTCCGCTCCTCGTCGTCGCCGTAGACCGTGTAGAAGACGGTCGCCTCCCGGAGGTCCCCGGTCACCCGGGTGTCCGTGATGGTGACGTGCGAGCCGAGCCGCGGGTCTTTGATCCCACGCTGCAGCTTCTGGGCCACCACCTCTCGGATGAGGTCCGCCAGCCTCTTAGCCCGCGCGTTGTCGGCCACTGGTCCGTCTCCCGTTCCTGTTCCTGTTCGTATTCCGTGTGTCAGTCGTCGTCGCCGTGGAACCGCCGTCTCGCGGACAGCAGCTCCACCTCCGGGCGGCCGGCGACCATCCGCTCGCAGCGGTCCAGTATGTCGGTCACGTGCGACGCGTCCCCGGAGACCACCGCCAGGCCGATGCCGGCCCTGCGGAGGAGATCCAGGTGGTCCACCTCGGCGGCGCTGACCGCGAACTTGCGTTGCAGGTCGGCGACGATGGGGCGGACGATGGAGCGCTTCTCCTTCAGCGAGCGTATGTCGCCGAGGAGGATGTCGAAGGACAGAGTCCCCACGTACATGGTGTATCCGGATGACCCGCCGGTCCGGGATCGGTGGCTCCTTGAACCGTACCCCGCATCGCGGCTCCACCGACGATTAATTACGGCGCCCCGGGCGGCCGCCGGGCAGCCCCGTGTCGGTGCCCGGAGGCGCCCGGGGACTGCCCGGAGACTGCCCGCAGGCCGTCCACACGCCGGTGGCCGGCGGTACCGAGGTACCGCCGGCCACCGTGAGCCACGTGCTTACGCGCGCGGCTTCTCGCGCATCTCGTACGTCGCGATGACGTCGTCGACCTTGATGTCGTTGAAGTTTCCGAGGTTGATACCACCCTCGTAGCCTTCGCGGATCTCGGTGACGTCGTCCTTGAAGCGACGCAGGCCCTCGATGTTGAGGTTCTCCGCGATGACCTTGCCGTCGCGGATGAGGCGGGCCTTGGTGTTCCGCTTGACCTCGCCGGAGCGGATGAGCACACCGGCGATGTTGCCGAGCTTGGACGAGCGGAAGACCTCGCGGATCTCCGCGGTGCCGAGCTCGACCTCCTCGTACTCCGGCTTGAGCATGCCCTTGAGGGCCGCCTCGATCTCCTCGATCGCCTGGTAGATGACCGAGTAGTACCGGACGTCCACACCCTCGCGCTCGGCCATCTGCGCGGCACGCCCGGCGGCGCGCACGTTGAAGCCGATCACGATGGCGTCGGAGCCCATCGCCAGGTCGATGTCGGACTCCGTGACCGCACCGACGCCGCGGTGCAGGACGCGGATGTCGACCTCTTCGCCGACGTCCAGCTGGAGCAGCGAGGACTCGAGGGCCTCGACCGAACCGGAGGCGTCACCCTTGATGATGAGGTTGAGCTGCTGGACCTCGCCGGCCTTGAGCACCTTGTCCAGGTCCTCGAGGGAGACGCGGCGCGTGCGCTTGGCGAACGCGGCGTTCCGCTCGCGGGCGGCGCGCTTCTCCGCGATCTGACGGGCCGTACGGTCCTCGTCCACCACGATGAAGTTGTCGCCGGCGCCCGGGACGTTGGTCAGACCCAGCACCTGCACCGGGGTGGACGGACCCGCCTCGGCGACGTTGGCGCCGCTGTCGTCGAGCATCGCCCGCACGCGGCCGTAGGCGTCGCCCACGACCATCGTGTCGCCGACGCGGAGGGTACCGCGCTGGACGAGGACGGTGGCCACGGCACCGCGGCCGCGGTCCAGACGGGACTCGATCGCGATGCCCTGCGCGTCCTGGTGCGGGTTGGCACGCAGGTCGAGCGAGGCGTCGGCGGTCAGGACGACCGCCTCGAGCAGGCTGTCGATGTTCAGACCCTGCTTGGCGGAGATGTCGACGAACATGGTGTCGCCGCCGTACTCCTCGGCCACCAGGCCGTACTCGGTCAGCTGACCGCGCACCTTGGTCGGGTCCGCGCCCTCGACGTCGATCTTGTTGACCGCGACCACGATCGGCACGTCGGCCGCCTTGGCGTGGTTCAGCGCCTCGACCGTCTGCGGCATGACGCCGTCGTTGGCCGCGACGACCAGGATCGCGATGTCGGTCGACCGGGCACCACGGGCACGCATGGCGGTGAACGCCTCGTGACCCGGGGTGTCGATGAAGGTGATCCGACGCTCTTCCTCGTTGACCTCGGTCGCGACCTGGTAGGCACCGATGTGCTGGGTGATGCCGCCGGCCTCGCCCGCGATGACGTTGGTCTTGCGGATCGCGTCGAGCAGTCGGGTCTTTCCGTGGTCGACGTGACCCATGACGGTGACCACCGGAGGACGGACGACCAGGTCCTCCTCGTCGCCCTCGTCCTCGCCCCATTCGAGGTCGAAGGACTCGAGCAGCTCGCGGTCCTCCTCCTCCGGGCTGACCACCTGGAGGGTGTAGTTCATCTCGTCGGCCAGGAGCTGCAGCGTCTCGTCGGAGACGGACTGCGTCGCGGTGACCATCTCGCCGAGGTTCAGCATGACCGCGACGAGCGACGCCGGGTTGGCGTTGATCTTCTCCGCGAAGTCGGTGAGCGAGGCACCACGCGACAGGCGAACGGTCTCGCCCTTGCCGCGAGGCAGCATCACGCCGCCGACCGACGGGGCCTGCATGGCCTCGTACTCCTGACGGCGCTGCCGCTTCGACTTGCGGCCACGACGCGCCGGACCGCCGGGACGGCCGAACGCACCCTGCGTGCCACCACGGCCACCGGGGCCGCCGGGACGACCACCGAAGCCGGGACGACCGCCGAAGCCGCCGCCACCGCCGCCGGGACCGCCGCCACCGGGACGACCGGCGAAGCCGCCGCCGCCACCGGGACGACCGCCGCCGCCGGGACCGGCCGGACGGCCGGCGAAGCCGCCGCCGCCCGGACGACCGCCGCCGCCGGGACGACCGGCACCGGCCGGACCGCGGCCGCCGGGGCCGCCGCCGGGACGCGGGCTGCCGGCAGCGGGGCGCTGCGGCATCATGCCGGGGTTCGGACGCGGGCCGCCGGGGCCGCCGCCAGGACGGGGACCGCCCTGCGGACGGGGCATGCCGCCCGGGGTCGGACGCGCGCCGCCCGGAGCCTGGGGACGGGGACCGCCGCCCTGGCCGGGGGCCTGCGGGCGCGGACCGGCGCCGGGGGCGCCGCCGGGACCGGGACGGGCGCCACCCTGCGGGCGGGGAGCCTGCGGACGCGCCATGCCGGCGTTGCCGCCGGAGGTGAAGGGGTTGTTGCCCGGACGGGGACCGGCCGGACGGGCGCCCGGACGCGGAGCCTGACCCGGACGGGGTGCCTGGCCGGGACGGCCGCCACCCTGACCCTGACCCTGGCCCTGACCGGCCGGACGGCCGCCGGGCTTCGGGGCACCCTGGCCCGGACGCGCGGCGGGGCGCGGCGACGGGGCGGCGGGGGCGGGCGGAGCGGTGAACTCCGGCTGGGCCGGAGCAGCCGGAGCAGCCGGCGCGGCCGGCGGCTTCGGACCGGGCCTGGGGCCCGGGGTGGGGCGCGGACCGGGGGTCGGCGCACCGCCCGCGGGCGTCTCCGCCGCGGGCTTGGGGGCGGCCGGCGGCTTCGGGGCAGCCGGACGCGCCGCCTGCGCCGGGGACGGCGCGGGGGCGGGCTTGGGGGCGGCCTTCTTCGCGCCGGGCTTCGGGGCGGCCTTGCCGCCACCGCCACCCTGCTGGAAGGCGTCAGTCAGTTTGCGTACAACGGGCGCCTCGATCGTCGAGGACGCCGATCGGACGAATTCACCGAGTTCCTGGAGCTTGGCCACGACGACCTTGCTCTCAACTCCGAACTCCTTAGCGAGTTCGTATACCCGGACCTTAGCCACTTCGCTCCTTTGAGGTCCGGGTTGGAAGCCGGACCGTCGCTACTTCATGGGCGTACTCATCGCGTACTCATCGAGTGCTCATCGCAATCTCGACCTGCTTTCAGACTCGCGAGGTACCTGGGCCGCGCGGCTCCTCCGCGCGACGCTTCTTACGTTGCCGCCGTATCGGCGACGGTCGTCCGCTCGACGTGCCGGCGCAGTGCCGCCGTGTCGAGCACTCCCTGGACGCGGAACGCCCGGGGGAACGCCTTGCGGCGGACCGCCTGGTCGAGACAGACCACGGCGAGGTGCAGATACGCACCCCGGCCCGGCAGCGTACCGCGATGATCGGGGACGCACTCGCCCTCGACCGCCACGATCCGCAGCAGCTCGTCCTTGGCCGCCCGCTCCCTGCACCCCACGCACGTGCGTTCAGGGCCGTGCTCAGGGCGCGCCTGGGTAAGCGTCCGGCCAGACACAGCTCAGTCTACCTCCCCGTACCGACACCGGCCCGAGCGGGCAGGCGTCGCACGGTCGTCTCTGTCCTGATGTCAACCGTTGACACGGCTCAAACATTCCGTGCCGCAGGTCACACCCTGATTCCTCGGTCGGGCGGGGCCCCGGTTCAGGCCTCCTGGCCGTCCTGCTCGGTGTCCGGACGGATGTCGATCCGCCAGCCGGTGAGACGGGCGGCGAGGCGGGCGTTCTGGCCCTCCTTGCCGATCGCCAGCGAGAGCTGGTAGTCCGGGACCGTCACCCGGGCGGACCGGGCGGCGAGATCCACGACCTCCACCTTGTTCACCCGGGCGGGGGACAGCGCGTTGGCCACCATCTCGGCCGGGTCGTCCGCCCAGTCGACGATGTCGATCTTCTCGCCGTTGAGCTCGTTCATCACGTTGCGGACCCGGGCGCCCATGGGGCCGATGCAGGCGCCCTTGGCGTTGAGGCCGCTGCGCGTGGACCGCACGGCGATCTTGGTGCGGTGGCCGGCCTCGCGGGCGATCGCGGAGATCTCGACGCTGCCGTCGGCGATCTCCGGGACCTCCAGGGCGAAGAGCTTCTTCACCAGGTTCGGGTGGGTGCGCGACAGCGTCACCGAGGGACCGCGGACACCGCGGGCCACCCGGACGACGTACGACCGCAGTCGCGTGCCGTGCTTGTAGTCCTCGCCGGGGACCTGCTCCTGCACCGGCAGGATGGCCTCCAGCTTGCCGATGTCCACGAGCACGTTCTTGGGGTCGCGGCCCTGCTGGACGACACCGGTCACGATGTCGCCCTCACGGCCGGCGTACTCGCCGAGCGTCGCGTCGTCCTCGGCGTCGCGCAGCCGCTGCAGGATGACCTGCTTGGCGGTGGTCGCGGCGATCCGGCCGAAGTCGGACGGGGTGTGGTCGAACTCGCGGGGCTCCTGCCCCTCCTCGAGCTCGTCCGGGTCCTCCTTCGCCCACACGGTCACGTGACCGGTCTCCCGGTCGAGCACGACGCGCGCGCGGCGGCGGCTTCCCTCGGTCCGGTGGTAGGCGATGAGGAGCGCCGACTCGATCGCCTCGACCAGCAGGTCGAAGGAGATCTCCTTCTCCCGTACCAGGCCCCGCAGGGCGCTCATGTCGATGTCCACGGCTACGCCTCCTCGTCATTCGTGTTCTTGCGGCCGAACTCGACCTGGACCCGCGCCTTCGCGACGTCCGGGAAGGCGAGCCTGCGTGTGGTGGCCTTGCGGCCCTTGACACCGGGGACCTCCAGGTCGAGGCCCTCGTCGTCGACGCCGAGGATCCGGGCGACCAGTTCGCCGCCCTCGGCGAGCTGGAACCTGACCAGCCGGTTGGTGGCGCGCACGTAGTGCCGGTGCTCGGTGAGGGCCCGCTCCGCGCCGGGGGTGCCGACCTCGAGGGTGTACTCCGCCTCGCCCATCACGTTCGTGGTGTCCAGCTCGGCCGAGAGCGCGCGGCTCACATCGGCGATCTGGTCCAGGTCGGCCCCGGTGTCGGAGTCCACGGTCACGCGCAGCACCCGCTTGCGGCCGACGGTCTCCACCTCGATCTCCTCGAGGTCGAGCCCCTGCGAGGTGACGAGCGGCTCCAGCAGCTCTCGCAGCCTCTCGCTCTGGGTGGTGCTCATCCGGGTGACTCCTCGGCCGCGTGTGCTGTTGTGGGATAGGTCGCGTGTCAGGTCAAAGGGTATCCGGTCGCGGGGGGTGTTGCCGTCCACCGGGTGTCCCGCCCGCCGTGGCGCAGCACCGGTCGTCGGCGCGGGAGTCGGACGCGGGTACGGTGATCACACATCTGTCGGCGGGAGTTGACGGGGTGACGGAACGTCACTCCGGCCGGGCGAAGCCGTGGAGGTCCCGGCGAACCCGGCGGGAGCAGGTCCACGCCGACAGCACCAGGCACCCGCCACTCGACCGAGGACGCCCGCCGTGTCGTTGACTCCCCCGCGCCCGCGCTCCGGGCCGCGCCGAAGAACCCTGCTCGCCGCGGCGACCGGAGCGGCGGCGGCGCTGCTCGCCGCCTGCTCCGCCGGCTCCGCCCCCGGCCGTCCCGACGCCGCGCGCACCGCGACGGCCGACGAGCGGGCCCTGCTGTCCGCCGCGGCGGACAGCGCGGAACTCGCGGCCTCGTACGACGCGGTGCTGGCCGTCCATCCCGGGCTGGCCGCCCGGCTGACGCCGCTGCGGGACGCGGTGCTGCGGCACGCGGAGGCGTGCCGGGGCCAGGCCGGTCCGAAGGCCTCGCCGGCGCCGTCCGGCGGCCCGCACTCCGCGTCGCCCGCCGAGTCGCCCGTCCCGTCCGGCTCGGCCTCGGGCTCGGCGTCGGGCTCGGCGTCCGGTTCCCCGTCGGGGCCCGCGGTGCCCGGGGACGAGAAGGAGGCGCTGGGCTCGCTGGCGGGGGCCGAGCAGGAGCTGTCGGCACGCCGCACCAAGGAGCTGGACGGCCTGGGCGGTGACGCCGCCAGGCTGCTGGCCTCGGTCGCCGCGGCCGGGGCGGTCCACGTGTACCTGCTGAGGAACGACTGACCGATGGAGGGGTCCGGGATGAGTCTGGAGGCGGTTCAGGCGGCGCTGCGCGCGGAGCACGCGGCGGTCTACGGCTACGGGGTGGTCGGCGGCCGGGTCGGCGACGGGCGGCGGTCGGAGGCCCGTGAGGCGTTCGAGGCCCACCGGGCACGCCGGGACGACCTGGTCCGCGCGGTGCGGGACCTGGGCGGTGAACCGGCGGCCGCGGAGGCGGCGTACGCGCTGCCGTTCGAGGTGCCGGACGGCGAGGCGGCGGTGCGGCTGGCCGCCGAGCTGGAGGACCGGCTGGCGGCGGTCTACGCCGAGCTGGTGCGGTCCGGGCGGGGCGAGCGGCGCCGGGCCGCGGCCGACGCGCTGCGGGACGCGGCGGTCCGGGCGGCCCGCTGGCGGGGCGGCGGCGTAGCCTTCCCTGGGCTCGCCGAACGGGCGTGACCGCCGGCTCAGCAGAAGGGGAACGACTCGCGCATGGCTTTCGAACCGCCGCCGCGCCTGGTCAGGGCACTGGCGGAGACCACCGGGGGCGAGGAATGGCTGCGCGGGCTGCCCGGGGCCCTGGACAGGGCCGTCGCCGCGCTCGGCCTGACGGTGGAGCGGGTGCAGGTGCCGGGCGGGCGGAGCTCGCTGGTCGTGCTGGTGCGGCGCGACGACGGCTCCCCCGCCGTGCTCAAGCTGATCCCGCCGCGCTCCCGGCCGGCGAGTGAACGGGCGGCGCTGGCGCACTGGCACGGGCTGGGCGCGGCGCAGTTGCTGGACGCGGGGGCCGGGCCGGTCGAGGGCGCGCTGCTGCTGGAGCGGCTGAACCCGGACGTCTCGGTGCGGACGCTGCCGGAGGCGAAGGCGCTGCTGGAGGGGGCGGCGACGCTGCGGCGGCTGTGGGTCGAGCCCCCGTCCGGCCATGTCTTCGAGACGGTGGAGGAGCGCACGGGGCGGCAGGCCGAGGCCATGCGGGCCGGTGTGCGGGGTCCCGACGACGAGGCGGCGGGGCTGCTGGACACCGCGCTGGGGCTGCGGGATGAGCTGCTGGCCGACCCGCCGGAGCGGCTGCTGCTGCACGGCACGTTCCGGCAGAGCAAGGTGCTGTCCGGGGAGCGGATGCCGTGGCTGGCGGTGGGGCCGGACCCGGTGGTCGGTGAGTGCGCCTTCGACCTGGCGCGGCTGGTGCGGGACCGGGTGGAGGACCTGGTCGCGATGCCGTCGGGGGCGGCGACGACGCGGCGGCGGGTGAAGAAGCTGGCGGAGTCGCTGGAGGTGGACCGGGAGCGGCTGCGGGGGTGGACCGTCTTCCGGGCCGTCGAGTCCGGTCTCCGGGCCCGCCGCGTCGGCCGCCTCCGCGACGCCGACTGGCTCCTCGACTTCGCCACCTGGCTCTGAGCCCCCACGGGGGTCCCGTCGTGCCTCTGTGACCCTGACCGCGCCCTCGGCGGCCCGCCGAGGGCGCGGTCACGGCGGCCCCGGGTCCCCGTGACCGGCGCGGTGTCGTCGGTCGGCGGGAGCCCGGGGCCGTGGAGGGGTGACTACGCCGTGAGGCGGGCGACGGCCTCGGCGACGGGGAGCTCCTCGCGCTCGCCCGTGCGGCGGTCCTTCAGCTCGACGACGCCCTCGGCGGTGCGGCGCCCCGCGACCAGGATCTTCGGCACACCGATCAGTTCGGCGTCGGTGAACTTCACGCCCGGCGAGACCCCGGCGCGGTCGTCCACCAGCACCCTGACGCCCCGGGCGGCCAGCTGCTCGGAGACCTCCAGGGCCAGCTCCGTCTGCGCGGCCTTGCCCGCGGCGACCACGTGGACGTCGGCGGGAGCGACCTCGGCCGGCCAGCACAGGCCCTTGTCGTCGGCGGTCTGCTCCGCCAGCGCGGCCACGGCGCGGGTGACGCCGATGCCGTACGAGCCCATGGTGACCCGGACCGGCTTGCCGTTCTGGCCGAGCACGTCCAGCTTCATGGCGTCGGTGTACTTGCGGCCCAGCTGGAAGATGTGGCCGATCTCGATGGCGCGGTCCAGCTTCAGGCCGGTGCCGCAGTTGGGGCAGGGGTCGCCCTCCTCGACGACCACGACGTCCACGTAGGCGTCGACCTCGAAGTCGCGGCCGGCGACCACGTTCTTCGCGTGGGTGTGCTCCTTGTTGGCGCCGGTGATCCACGCGGTGCCGGGCGCGACCCGCGGGTCGGCGATGTAGGTGACCTTCTCCAGGCCCTGCGGGCCCACGTAGCCGCGGACCAGGTCCGCGCGGCCGGTGAAGTCCTCGGCGGTGACCAGCTCGACCGCGGCCGGCGCGAAGTGGGCCTCGACCTTGCCCAGGTCGACCTCGCGGTCGCCCGGCACGCCCACCGCGACGATCTCGCCGTCGACCTTGACCAGCAGGTTCTTCAGGGTGGCGGAGGCCGGCACGCCCAGCGAGGCGGCCAGCGTCTCGATGGTCGGGGTGTCCGGGGTGGGGATCTCCTCCAGGGCGGGCAGGCCGGCGGCGTCCACCGGGCGCAGCGCGAAGGAGACGGCCTCGGTGTTGGCGGCGAACTCGCAGTTCGGGCAGTCGGCGAAGGTGTCCTCGCCGGCCTCGGCGGGGGCCAGGAACTCCTCGGACTTGGAGCCGCCCATGGCGCCGGCGGTGGCGGCGCAGATGCGGTAGTCGAGGCCGAGGCGCGCGAAGACCTTCTGGTAGGCCTCGCGGTGCAGGGCGTACGACCGAGCCAGGCCCTCGTCCTCGGTGTCGAAGGAGTAGGAGTCCTTCATCAGGAACTCGCGGCCGCGCAGCACGCCGGCCCGGGGACGGGCCTCGTCGCGGAACTTGTTCTGGATCTGGTACAGGATGACCGGCAGGTCCTTGTAGGAGGACGCCTGGTCCTTCACCAGCAGGGTGAAGATCTCCTCGTGGGTGGGGCCGAGGAGGTAGTCGGCACCCTTGCGGTCCTTGAGGCGGAACAGCTCCTGGCCGTACTCGTCCCAGCGGCCGGTGGCGTCGTAGGGCTCCCGCGGCAGGAGGGCGGGGAGCAGCACCTCCTGGGCGCCGATGGCGTCCATCTCCTCGCGGACGATCCGCTCGACGTTGGCGAGGACCTTCTTGCCGAGCGGCAGCCAGGACCAGACGCCCGCGGCGGTGCGGCGGACGAAGCCGGCGCGGACGAGCAGCTTGTGGCTGAGGACCTCGGCGTCGGCCGGGTCGTCGCGCAGGGTCTTCGCCATCAACCGGGACATGCGCTGGACCTGGGCCATGTTTATTACTCCTGCTGCGTAAGGGTGATGGCCCCGAGGTTAGCCGGGCGGCTGGCGGCGGCGGAAATCGGTTTGCCCCCCGACGGGTGTTCGGGGGCCTGCTCAGCGGTGCAGCGGCAGCGGCGCGCCCATCACCGCGTAGGGGACGGTGGCGCTGGGGAAGTGCACGCGGCGGGCGAGGTCGGTGTAGCCCAGGGCTCGGTAGAGGCGCCGCGCGGGGCTCTCGTGGTCGATGGCGGAGAGGATCGACCGGGGCTCGTCCGCGGTGTCGGTGATCGCGGTGATCAGGGCCCGGCCGATGCCCTGCTTCTGGTGGCCGGGGTGGACGTGCAGCTCGGTGATGACGAAGGAGTCGTCCAGCCACCGGTCGTTGCCCAGGGCCCGCAGGTAGGGCTCGACGACGGTGGACCACCAGTGGGAGCGGTCGTTGGGCATGCCGTAGACGAACCCGGCGAGCCGTCCGTCGGGAGTGGTGGCGCCGAGCGCCCGGGCACCGCGGAGGGTCATGTGGCGCTGCACGATCTGCCGGCGCACCGCGATCTCGTCCTCGCCCAGCCCGAACGCCTCGGCCTGCACGGCGAGCGCCTCGTCGACCCGCGACGACAGGTCGAGGGGGGCGATGACCACGGGGCCGGAGGGGGTGTTCGGCATGTCGGGAGACTACCCGCTGACCGCCGGATGACATCCCCCGAAACCATCCGCGGAGCCGGAACCGGAGCCGGCTCCGGTCACGTGCCCGGGGCCGGAGCAGCGGGAGCCGGACCTCCGGGTCAGAACAGGACGCTCATGAAGGTGCCGGCCTCCTGGAAGCCGACGCGCCGGTAGGTGGCCCGGGCCGCGGTGTTGAAGTCGTTGACGTAGAGGCTGGCCACCGGAGCCACGTCGCGCAGGGCGTATCGCAGGACGGCGGCCATCCCGGGCGCCGCGTGGCCCTGGCCGCGGTACTCGGGGGCGACCCAGACGCCCTGGATCTGGCAGGCCTGGGGGGTGGCGGCGCCGATCTCGGCCTTGAAGACGACCTTGCCCTCGTCGTCGAGGCGGGCGAAGGAGCGCCCGGTGGAGACGAGTTCGGCCACCCGCGCCTGGTAGAGGAGTCCGCCGTCGCCGGCCAGCGGGGAGACGCCGACCTCCTCGGTGAACATGGCGACGCAGGCCGGGAGGATGGTCTCCATCTCGTCCTTGCGGATCCGCCGCACCCGCGGGTCGGGGGCCGGGTCCTCGGGCACCCGGTCGGTGACCATCAGCGGCTGCCGGGCGCGGACGTCGCGGGCCGGGCCCCAGTGGGGCTCGAGCAGCCGCCAGAGCTCGGACGTCGGTCCGGCGGGGCCCACGATGGAGGAGCAGCGCCGCCCGGCCCGGCGGGCCCGGTCGGCGAAGGCGCGTACGGCGCGGGGCGTGGCGCAGATGGGGACCAGGTTGGCGCCGGCGTAGCAGAGGGAGGTGAGGACGCCGTCCTCGTACCAGCCCCACATCTCGCCGCCGAGGCGCCACGGGTCCAGCCCGGCGACCCGGACGCGCGCGGCCACGAAGGCGTTCGTGACCGGCTCGCGGTCGAGGACCGCGAGCGCCGCGTCCAGGTCGTCGGGTTCCAGGACCCTGGTGGTCGTCTGCGTCAACACGGGGAGGGCCTCGCCATACGATCTGCCGGTTTCCGCCACTGTACTTGCCGCCCGGCGGACGCGCCGCCGGGTCGTGCGGGGCTGCGGATCCCTCCCTGGTGCCCCGTGGCGGGGCGGGATATCCCGGTCAGCCGGCGACGGAGACGGTGGGCTCGCCGGAGGCGGCGCCGTCGGCCTCCATCTGCTCGGCCAGCTTCATGGCCTCCTCGATCAGGGTCTCCACGATCTTGGACTCGGGCACGGTCTTGATGACCTCGCCCTTGACGAAGATCTGGCCCTTGCCGTTGCCGGAGGCGACGCCGAGGTCTGCCTCGCGGGCCTCGCCCGGACCGTTCACCACGCAGCCCATGACGGCGACGCGGAGCGGGACCTCCATGCCGGTGAGGCCGGCGGTGACCTCCTCGGCCAGCTTGTAGACGTCCACCTGGGCGCGGCCGCAGGAGGGGCAGGAGACGATCTCCAGGGTCCGCTGGCGCAGGTTGAGCGACTCGAGGATCTTGATGCCGACCTTGACCTCCTCGACCGGAGGAGCGGACAGCGAGACGCGGATGGTGTCGCCGATGCCCTGGGAGAGCAGGGCGCCGAAGGCCACGGCGGACTTGATGGTGCCCTGGAAGGCCGGACCGGCCTCGGTGACGCCGAGGTGCAGGGGGTAGTCGCACTGCTCGGCCAGCTGGCGGTAGGCCTCGATCATCACGACCGGGTCGTTGTGCTTGACCGAGATCTTGATGTCGCGGAAGTCGTGCTCCTCGAAGAGGGACGCCTCCCACAGCGCGGACTCGACCAGGGCCTCCGGCGTCGCCTTGCCGTACTTCTTCAGCAGGCGCTGGTCGAGGGAACCGGCGTTGACGCCGATGCGAATCGGCGTGCCGTGGTCCCTGGCGGCCTGCGCGATCTCCTTGACCTTGTCGTCGAACTGCTTGATGTTGCCGGGGTTGACCCGGACGGCCGCGCAGCCCGCCTCGATGGCGGCGAAGACGTACTTCGGCTGGAAGTGGATGTCGGCGATGACCGGGATCTGCGACTTCCTCGCGATCACCGGCAGGGCCTCGGCGTCGTCCTGCGTCGGGCAGGCCACGCGCACGATCTGGCAGCCGGAGGCGGTGAGCTCGGCGATCTGCTGGAGCGTGGCACCGATGTCGGAGGTCCGGGTCGTCGTCATGGACTGCACCGAGACGGGGGCGTCACCGCCCACGGCCACCGTTCCGACCTGGATCTGACGGCTCTTCCGGCGCTCGGCGACCTTGGTCGGAACGGACGGCATGCCGAGTGAAATCGCAGTCATCTGCTGTGCAACCCCATGGTGTGATCAAGCTCGAGGTGTGTCGACACGCTCGAGGCCCCGGTTGGGCTCCGGGATCCGAGATTACGGCACCGCGCGAGGGCCCGGCACGCCCGCTCCGAGCAAATACCCCCAAGAAGGGACCTGACGGAGGAAACGGACGGCCGGGCTCCGGCGGTCAGGAGATGCGGACCGGGTTGACCACGTCCGCCACGCCCACCAGCAGCGTGAAGCAGACGAACACGGCGGCCACGACGTACGCGACCGGCATCAGTTTGGCCACGTCGAACGGGCCGGGATCGGGCCGCCGCAGGACCCGGGCGACGTTACGCCGGACGGATTCCCACAGGGCTCCGGCGATGTGCCCGCCGTCGAGCGGGAGCAGCGGCAGCATGTTGAACAGGAACAGCGAGAGATTGAAGCCGGCGACCAGGGAGACGAAGAAGCCGACCTGCTGGCTGGCGGGGATGTCCAGGGTGAAGACCTCGCCACCCACCCGGGCGGCGCCGATCACGCCCATCGGGGAGTCGTCCTCGCGGGGTCCGTCACCGAAGGCCGCGTCCCACAGGGCGGGGACCTTGGAGGGCAGGGCGATCAGCCCGTTGACGCCGTCCTCGACCCGGTCGCCCATCCAGACGACGGAGTCGCCGAAGTCCTGGCGGAAGATGCCGCTGGCCGGGGCGAAGCCGAGGAAGCCGGCGTTCACGTACTCGCCGCGGACCGGCATGCCCCGGTCGTCCTTCTTGGCGACCTTGTTGGTGGTGATGTCGGCGCGCAGGGTGAGCCGCTCGCCCTTGCGCTCGACCACGACCGGGACGTCCTGCTCCCCGGCTCGGGTGCGGATGGCATCGGAGAGCGCGTTCCACTCGCCGGTGGCCACGCCGCCGACCGAGAGGATCTTGTCGCCCGCCCGCAGGCCCGCGGCGGCCGCGGGGGCCGCCGGGTCGCCGTCCCGGCACTCGTCGCGGTTCTCGCTGGCCGCGATCACGCACTTCTGCACCGAGCTGACGACGTTGGTCTCCTCGCGGATGCCGAAGCCCATGAGGTAGACGAAGAACAGCGCGACGGCCAGGACCAGGTTCATGAAGGGTCCGGCGAACATCACGATCACGCGCTTCCACGGCTTGCGCGTGTAGAACATGCGGTTCTCGTCGCCGGGCCTGATCTCCTCGTAGGCCGCCGAGCGGGCGTCCTCGATCATGACCCGCCAGGGCGAGGTGGACCGGGCCTCGACCCGGCCGTCCTTGCCGGGCGGGAACATGCCGATCATCCGGATGTAGCCGCCGAGCGGGATCGCCTTGATCCCGTACTCGGTCTCGCCCTTCTTCCGCGACCAGATGGTGGGGCCGAAGCCGACCATGTACTGCGGCACGCGGACGCCGAACAGCTTGGCCGTCGACAGGTGTCCCAGCTCGTGCCAGGCGATCGAGATCAGCAGGCCGACGAAGAAGACGACCATGCCGAGCACGAACATCAGGGTGGTGGTCATCCACGCGCCTCCGCGCTCGTCAGTTCCCGGGCCCGGGCCCGTGCCCAGGTCTCCGCCTCGAGGACGTCGGGCAGGGTCAGGGAAGTTCCCGCGGCCGGCGTGCCGTGCTCCTCGACCACCCGGACGACCGTCTCCATGATGGCGGTGAACGGCAGCCGGCCGGCCAGGAACGCCTCCACGCACTCCTCGTTGGCGGCATTGAACACGGCCGGGGCCGTTCCCGCGAGCTCGCCGACGTGCCGGGCGAGGTCCACGGCCGGGAAGGCCTCGTTGTCGAGGGGGAAGAACTCCCAGGTGGAGGCCCGGGACCAGTCGAAGGCGGGGGCGGCGTCCGGGACGCGCTCCGGCCAGGCGAGGCCGACGGCGATCGGCCCCCGCATGTCCGGCGGGGTCGCCTGGGCCAGCGTGGAGCCGTCGGTGAACTCGACCATGGAGTGCACGTACGACTGGGGGTGGACCACGACCTCGATGCGGTCGAATGGGATGTCGTAGAGGAGGTGCGCCTCGATGACCTCCAGGCCCTTGTTGACCAGGGTCGCCGAGTTCACGGTGATCACCGGGCCCATCGCCCAGGTGGGGTGTGCCAGCGCGTCCTCGACGGTGACGGCCGCGAGCTCGGCCTTGCTGCGGCCGCGGAACGGACCGCCGGAGGCGGTCACCACCAGCTTGCGGACGTCGGCGCGGGTGCCGGCGGCGAGCGCCTGGAAGAGCGCCGCGTGCTCGGAGTCGACCGGGATGATCTGCCCCGGCTTGGCGACCGCCTTCACCAGCGGGCCGCCCACGATCAGCGACTCCTTGTTGGCCAGCGCCAGCGTCCGCCCCGCCTCGAGGGCGGCCAGGGTGGGGGCCAGGCCGATGGAGCCGGTGATGCCGTTCAGCACGGTGTGGCACGGCGAGGCGGCGAGCTCCGCGGCGGCGTCGGGGCCCGCGAGCACCTCCGGCAGCGGCT
This sequence comes from Streptomyces sp. NPDC002640, assembly GCF_053592575.1. Lineage (NCBI taxonomy): Bacteria > Bacillati > Actinomycetota > Actinomycetes > Kitasatosporales > Streptomycetaceae > Streptomyces > Streptomyces sp. NPDC002640. Next base: position 55,304 of record NZ_JBSFVZ010000004.1, read on the forward strand.
CGGACCCGTACCGCGCGGCGAGCGCCTCGCGCAGCTCGGCGGCCTTGTCCGCCCTGGCCACCGCCACCGTCCGCACCCGCAGCCGGTGGGCCTGCTCGGCGAGCAGGTCGACCCGCCCGCCGGCGGCGGACAGCGCGGTCACCCGGAACCGGTCCGGGTTGCGGAGCACGAGGTCGATGGCCTGGGTGCCGATCGACCCGGTGGAGCCGAGGATCACCACGTCCCTCGGCCCGTCGGACGGATCGAAGACGAGATGGGGGTCGGCGAGCGGGGCAGGACTGTCAGTCATCCCCCCATTGTGGCCCCCGGCCACCCCGCCCGGAGGCCGCCCCGGTGTGATTCGGGGCGGCGTCCGGACGGTCCGGGTCCGCCGGGTCCTCAGAGGGCGAGGCCGGTGAGCACCAGGACGCGCTCGTAGGTGTAGTCGTCCATGGCATAGCGCACGCCCTCGCGGCCCACGCCGGACTGCTTGGCGCCGCCGTACGGCATCTGGTCCGCGCGGTAGGACGGCACGTCGCCGATGATCACACCGCCGACCTCCAGGGCGCGGTGGGCGCGGAAGGCGGTCTGCAGGTCGTGCGTGAAGACGCCCGCCTGGAGGCCGTACGGCGAGTCGTCGACGGCGGCGAACGCCTCCGCCTCGCCCTCGACCCGCTGCACGGTCAGCACCGGGCCGAAGACCTCCTCGCAGGAGAGGGTGACGCCGTCGGGCACGCCGGCCAGCACGGTCGGCGCATAGGTGGCGCCGTCCCGGACACCGCCGGTGAGCAGCTCGGCGCCGGCCTGGACGGCCTCGTCGACCCAGGACTCGACGCGCCTGGCGGCGTCCTCGCTCACCAGCGGGCCGACGTCGGTGGCGTCGTCGGCGGGGTCGCCGGTGACCTGGGCCTCGACCTTCTCCACGATCAGCGGCAGGAGGCGGTCGTACACGGCGGCGTCGGCGATCACCCGCTGCACCGAGATGCAGGACTGGCCGCCCTGGTAGTTGGAGAAGGTGGCGATGCGGGTGGCCGCCCACTCCAGGTCCGCCTCGCTCGCCCAGTCCGCGAGGACGACGGCGGCGGCGTTGCCGCCGAGCTCCAGGGTGCAGTGCTTGCGCGGCACGCTGTCGCGGATGGACCAGCCGACCGGGCCGGAGCCGGTGAAGGAGATGACCGGCAGGCGCTCGTCCTGGACCAGCGCCGGCATCCGGTCGTTGGGCACGGTCAGGACGGACCAGGAGCCGGCCGGGAGGTCGGTCTCGGCCAGGATCTCGCCGAGGACCAGTGAGGAGATCGGCGTCGCCGGGGCGGGCTTGAGGATGATCGGGGCGCCGACCGCGATGGCCGGGGCCACCTTGTGGGCGCTCAGGTTGAGCGGGAAGTTGAACGGGGCGATGCCCAGCACGACGCCGCGCGGGATGCGGCGGGTGAGGGCCAGGCGGCCGGTGCCGCCCTGGTCGGTGTCGAGCCGCTGCGCCTCGCCGGCGTTCCAGCGGCGGGCCTCCTCGGCGGCGAGCCGGAAGACGGAGATCGCCCGGCCGACCTCGCCGCGGGCCCACTTGACCGGCTTGCCGTTCTCGGCGGAGATCAGCTGCGCGATCTCCTCGGTGCGCTCGGTGAGGCGGCGCGCCACGTGGTCGAGGGCGGCGGCGCGGACGTGCGCCGGGGTGGCGGCGAACTCGTCCCGCACGGCGTGCGCGGCGGCGACGGCCTCCTCCACCTGGGCCTCGGTGGGGACGCTGACGGTGCCGACGGTCCGGCCGTCGTAGGGGTTGGTGACGTCGAACGTCTCGTCGCCGGTGGCCTCGCGGCCGGCGACCCAGAAGGCGTGGGTGGTCATGCCCACCACGGTATGACGGGGCCGGCGGACGCCGACCTGGCCCGGTTGGAGCGGTGGTCGTCGGTTTTACGCCACTTCGGCGGGGCAGGACCGTGCGAGAACCGCGGGACGCGGCCGCCGGGCCACTACATTGAGCCCCGGTACATGTGAACACGCGCCGCACTGGGGGCCCTGATGGACACCGACGGTACGCAGGACACGCATCCGACCCACCCGCCGCGTCCCCGGCACGCCCCCTCGGTGGAGGCCGCCGGTCCGGCGCCGTCCCCGACCGCCGGCAGCGCCTTCCTGTCCTGGCTGCGCACCCCCCGCCCCGAGGCGTCGCCGGGCGTCTGGCGGTTCGGGCACCGGCCGCGCCCGGAGCAGGAGCCGGACGCCACGCCGACCCGGCAGCTGGTGACCGGAGCGGCGATCGCGTTCCTGGCCGGGTGGCTGGTCTGGTCCTTGCTCTACAACGGCTACCTGGGCAACTGGTGGCTGTGGCCCTACTACGCCATGGCCCCGCAGAGCCTCACGCAGCCCCAGCCGGGCCAGCACGGCGACCAGGTGTGGGCCTCGCGGCTGGCGGACCTGTACTACCTGCTGGTCGCCGGGTTGATCCTGGCCTTCGTGGCCCGGATGGGCCGCTGGCCCGAGCTGTGGCGCCGCGTCGGACCGTCGGCCTGGCGGGCCCGGAAGCCGGCCGCCGTCCCGGCCACCGAGGAGGACCCGGCGCTCTGGGCCGAGCTGCGGGGCGCGGGGTCGCCGGAGGCCGTGGCCGCCGCCGACCGGCTCGCCGCGGACGCCCGGGCCGGGGTGATGCGGGACATCGACCACGTCCGCCTGACCCGCGCCTGGCAGAGCGTGCGCGCCGGCCGGCTGCCGCTGGGCACGTTCACCGACGCCGTGCTGCGGGACGGCGCCGCCGCCTGCCCGCACCCGTCCGGCGCCCGCGACCTCCCGGTACGCACCGCCCGGCACGACCTGCTCACCGGGCAGGTGCGGGTGGGCGCCGCCGCCGACGACCCGCGCAACCCGTACGCCTACCGCGAGGCCGGGGTGGCGCTCGCCCCCGACCTGCTGGCGACCTCGCTGGTGGCGGTCGGCCCGTCCGGCGCGGGCAAGACGTCGTCCCTGATCCGCCCGGTGGCCGAGTCGCTCACCCTGCACGCCCTGGCGGGCCGCGCCGCGGTGGTGGTGGTCGGCACCGACGGGGCGGGGCTGGGCGCCACCGACGCCTACGACGTCGTGATCCGGATCGGCGACCCCGGCTCCCCGCACGACCTGGACCTGTACGGCGGCGCCACCGACCCCGACGAGGCGGCCGCGGTGCTCGCCGAGGCGCTGGCCGGGGACCTCGCCGATCCGCAGGGTCCCGCGGAGGGCGGGCGGCGCGCGGCGACGGTGCTGGCCCAGCTGCTCGGCCCGTTCCGCGCCGTCCACGACCGGTTCCCGTCGGTGCCGGAGCTGCGGGCGCTGCTGGACGGCGACCCGGCCCCGCTGGCCGCGTTGCGCGAGGCGCTGGGGCGGGATCCCGCGCACGGCTCGCTGGTGCGGGAGCTCGACGCGCGGGAGCGGCAGGCGGGGCGGCACGGGGACGCGGCGCCGCTGCTGGCCGACCGGATCGCGCTGCTGGACCGGCCGGCCTTCGCGGGCTTCTTCGACACCACCGGGCGGACCCGGCCGTTCTCGCCGCGGGCCCTGGACCACCCGGTGCGGGTCCGCGTCGACCTGCCGCGGCACGGCCACGCGGAGGCCTCCCGGATCCTGGCGCGGCTGGTCCTGGCCCAGTTCGCGGCGAGCGTGGCGGTCCGGCAGGACCGGTCGCTCTTCGCCTGCCTGGTGCTGGACGAGGCGGCCGGCGTGGTCACCGGGGAGGCGGTGCGGGCGGTGCAGCGGCTGCGGTCGGTCAACGCCGGCGTGGTCCTGGCGCTGCGCACGCTGGACGACGTGCCGCGGGCGCTGCGCGGGCCGCTGCTGGGGTCGGTGGGGTGCCGGGTGGCGCTCTCCGGGCTCACGCCGTGGGACGGGCAGGACTTCGCCGAGGTCTGGGGCAAGGAGTGGACCGAGGCGCGGGACGTCACCGACCGGCAGATCGTCGCCGAGACGCCGGCCGGGAAGGCGGTGCACGCCCTGCGGAGGGTGATCACGGGGCACGCGCCCACCGCGCGGGCGGTCACCGTGCGGCAGGTCGAGCGGGAACGCTGGTCCGCCTCGGACCTGGCCCACGGTGTGCCCCCGGGCCACGCCGTCATCTCCTTCACCACCCCGACGGGCGACCACACCCCTCCGCTGCTGACGGACCTCCGCGGGTAACCGGGCCGCCCCGCCGCTCCGACCGGGCCGGAAGCACCGCAAAGGCCCGGTCGAGGCGGACAGTGCGGCAGAATCGAGGTGGGGACTGCTCCAGTCCGGCCAAACGCACGACAGGATCATCATGCCGCCCACCCTCGCCTCCCTCCTGCACCACTCCGCCCTCCGCCTCACCCTCCGGGCGGGCGAGGGGACCCGGCTGGACGTCCCCGTGCGGTGGGCGCACGTGAGCGAGCTGCCGGACCCCGTGCCCTACATGGAGGGCGGCGAACTCCTGCTGACCACCGCGCTGAAGGTGGACGCCGAGGACCCGGCGGAGGCCGACCGGTACGTCCGCCGCCTCGCCGGAGCCGGTGTGGTCGCCCTCGGCTTCGGGGTGGGGGTCAACTACGAGAAGACCCCGCAGCCCCTGGTGGACGCCGCCGTCGAGCACGGCCTCCCGCTGCTGGAGGTGCCGCGGGCCACACCGTTCCTGGCCATCAGCAAGGCCGTCTCCGCGGCCATCGCCGCCGACCAGTACCGCGCGGTGACCGCCGGTTTCGCCGCCCAGCGGGAGCTGACCCGCCGGGCGCTGGGAGACGGCCCGGAGGGGCTGTTGGCCGCCCTGGCCTCCCAGGTCGACGGCTGGGCCGCGCTCTACGACGCGTCCGGCGCCGTGGTGGCCGCGGCCCCCGACTGGGCCGGACGCCGCGCCGCCCGCCTCACCCCCGACGTGCAGCGGCTGCGCGACCGGCAGACCCCGGCCACCGCGGTGATCGCCGGCCAGGTGGCGGAGGACGAACGCAGCGCGGCGGGCGACCGGAGCGACGGCGGCGTACGGAGTGACGGCGGCGTCCGGGGCGGCGGCCAGGGCGAGGACCGCGTGGAGCTGCACACGCTCGGCACCGGACGCCGCCCGCGCTCGGCGCTCGCCGTCGGCACCGCGGCCCCGCTCGGCACCGCCGAGCGCTACGCGGTGCACTCCGCCATCGCGCTGCTCACCCTCACCACCGAGCGCTCCCGCTCCCTCCACGAGGCGGAGCAGCGGATCGGCGCCGCCGTGCTGCACATGCTGCTCTCCGGCGAGGCCCAGCACGCCCGGACGGTCGCCGGCGACCTGTACGGCGGGCTGCTGGACGCCCCGTTCCGTGTGGTCGTCGTCGAGGGGCGCGGCGAGGAGCTGCCCGCCGCGCTGGAGGCGGCCGCCGCGTGGGCCGGTGAGCCGGTATTGGTGGTGCCGGAGGCCGAGCAGGGCCGGCTGGTGGTGCTGGCGGCGGACGGTGGTGCCGCCCTGGCCGCCTGTGCGGAGCAGGCGGCGGCCCTGGAGTCCGCCACGGAGCGCGGCGCCGCCGCCCCGGCCTTCGGGGTCTCCGCCCCGGCCGGACCGACCAGTGTGGCCTCGGCGTACAAGCAGGCCGTGCAGGCCCTGGCGGTGGCCCGGCGCCGGGGCCGGGTGCTGGTCGAGCACGAGCACCTGGCGGCCGGCTCGGTCGTCCCGCTGCTCGCCGACGACGCCGTGCGCGCCTTCGCGGAGGGCCAGTTGCGGGCGCTGCGGGACCACGACGCCACCGGACGCGGCGACCTGGTGGCGTCGTTGCGCGCCTGGCTCTCCCGGCACGGGCAGTGGGACGCGGCCGCCGCCGACCTGGGCGTCCACCGGCACACGCTGCGGTACCGGATGCGCCGGGTGGAGGAGATCCTGGGCCGCTCCCTGGACGACCCGGACGTGCGGATGGAGCTCTGGCTGGCCCTGAAGGCCACCGGCAACGGCCACGGCAACGGGACCGGCAAGGGCGGGACCGGCAAGGCCGACGGGACCGCCCACGGCGGCGGAGCCTCCCACGGCGGCAAAGCCGGCCACGGCAACGGGCCCGGCCGTCCCACGGGACAGGGCGGCAAGCACGGCGGCGACGGCTGAGCCCCCGCGGCCGAGCCCGAGCCCTCCAGCCGCACCTCCGCCCCCGCACTGCGCCTCGGCGGACAAGGCGACGCGCCGAACGCTCCCCCGTGGAGCATGCTCACCCCGCTCCGTGGGCCCTAGCCTGCGAGCAAGGAGGGAAGCGTCCGCCTGGCGGCAGAGCCGGCAGCGACACCACGGCAGAGCCGCCGGCGACACAGCGGCACCGCCGCAGGGCGACAACCCCCGACCGTCCGCACGACCCCAGGGAGTCCCCCATGACCACATCCTCGCTGCCGCAGGAGCGTCGCCTCGTCACCGCCGTCCCCGGCCCGAAGTCGATCGAGCTGCAGTCCCGGCGGGCCGCCGCGGTGGCCCAGGGCGTGGGCTCCACCCTCCCGGTGTTCGCCTCCCGCGCGGACGGCGGCGTGATCGAGGACGTCGACGGCAACCGCTTCATCGACTTCGGCTCCGGCATCGCCGTCACCACGGTCGGCGCCTCCGCCGAGGCCGTGGTCCGCCGCGCCTCCGCCCAGCTCGCCGACTTCACCCACACCTGCTTCATGGTCACCCCGTACGAGGGCTACGTGGCCGTCGCCGAGGCCCTGGCCGAGCTGACCCCGGGCGACCACGCCAAGAAGTCCGCCCTCTTCAACTCGGGCGCCGAGGCCGTGGAGAACGCGGTCAAGATCGCCCGCGCCTGGACCAAACGGCAGGCGGTCGTGGTGTTCGACCACGGCTACCACGGCCGCACCAACCTCACCATGGCGCTGACGGCGAAGAACATGCCGTACAAGCACGGCTTCGGCCCGTTCGCCCCCGAGGTGTACCGGGTGCCGGTGGCCTACGGCTACCGCTGGCCCACGGGCGCCGAGAACGCCGGCCCGGAGGCCGCCGCCCAGGCGATCGACCAGATCGTCAAGCAGGTCGGCGCCGAGAACGTGGCCGCGATCATCATCGAGCCGGTGCTCGGCGAGGGCGGCTTCATCGAGCCGGCCAAGGGCTTCCTGCCCGCGATCCGCGAGTTCGCCTCCGACAACGGCATCGTCTTCGTGGCGGACGAGATCCAGTCCGGCTTCTGCCGCACCGGCCAGTGGTTCGCCTGCGAGGACGAGGGCATCGTCCCGGACCTGATCACCACCGCCAAGGGCATCGCCGGCGGTCTGCCGCTGGCCGCGGTGACCGGCCGCGCCGAGATCATGGACGCCGCGCACGCGGGCGGCCTGGGCGGCACCTACGGCGGCAACCCGGTGGCCTGCGCCGCCGCGCTGGGCGCCATCGAGACGATGAAGGAGCTCGACCTCAACGCCCGCGCCCGGGACATCGAGGAGCTCATGAAGGGCCGCCTGCGGGCGATGGCGGAGAAGTTCGACGTCATCGGCGACATCCGCGGCCGCGGCGGCATGATCGCCATCGAGCTGGTCAAGGACCGCGCGACCAAGGAGCCGGCCGCGGATGTCGCCGGCGCCGTCGCCAAGGCCTGCCACCAGGAGGGCGTGCTGGTCCTCACCTGCGGCACCTACGGCAACGTGCTGCGCTTCCTGCCGCCGCTGGTGATCGGCGACGAACTGCTGAACGAGGGCCTCGACGTCCTGGAGCAGGCGTTCGCCGCGCGCTGAGCACCGGCGGGCTCTCCGCGAGGGGTCTCTCCGGGAGGCGTGGGACCCCCGCGCCGGGAGAGCCTGTGAAGAAGGTGTGCGGGGTGGATGTCGGGAGGGGCGGGTGTCTGTCCCGGCCTCCGGTCGTGCCGTAAGTTCGGTGCGGATGAGAGACACCCTGCATCCGCGGTTCGCCGCGGATCGTCCGGGTCGGGGTTTCCCCAGCCTCGGCCTGACCGTGCCTCGCGCACGCCCGGAGACCTGACGCCTCCGGGTTCTCCTCACCGATCGGACGGCCGTCCGCCCCAAACCCCCCGGGGCGCACGGCACCCGATCCGGGCCGTCACTTCACGGCGGTCCTCCGAAGGGCCGGCACACATCCCCCCTTGTGCCGGCCCTTCGGCATGTCCGGCACCCTGGTGGCGTGCCGACCACTCCCCCGCGCCCCCGCCACGCCGCCACGCGGTGGCTGCCGTTCTCGCTGCTGCTCGTGCTGTTCGCGCTGGTGACCTGGCAGGTCGCCGTGGAGGGGCCGCTGGCGCGGGCCGACGAGCGGCTGGGGCGGGCGGTGATCGAGCGCTCCGGGTTCTCCGGGTTCCTCGCGGACCTGGGCAACGTGGAGGTGGCGCTGCCGGTGCTGGTGGCCGCCGCCGGGTACGCCGCGCTGCGGGCCCGCCGGGCGGGGCGGACGCGGTGGTGGGCGGCCCTCGCCGTGGCCGGCGGGGCGGCGGTGGCGGTGCCGCTGGTGGTGGGACCGCTCCAGGCGCTGTTCGCTCGGCCGGGACCGCCGCCGATGGCTCCGGACACGGGTTTCTACCCGTCCGGTCACGCCGCCACGGCCGTCGTCTTCTACGGGGTGGCCGCGGTCCTGCTCCTCCCCTGGCTCCGCCGGCGCGGGGTGCGGCTGGCCGCGTGCGCCGCCGCCGCGGCCCTGGTCGCGGCCACGGCGGTGGGGCTGGTGGTCCACGGGTACCACTGGCCCCTCGACGTCGTCGGCAGCCTCACCGCCGGTCTCGCCGCCCTCACCGCGCCCCGTGCCGGTGGCCGGGGCCGGGCGGCGTCCGCCGCGGGGGTCAGCCCTCGCTGAGGTTCGCGGCGGCCTCGTGCATGGCGATCTCCAGGAGCGCCGGGTCGGTGAGCAGGCCCGTGCCGTCGGGCGGCACGAGCCACCGCACGCGGCCGCCGCCCCGCCGCCCGGGGTGCGGGACGACGATCCAGGTGCCCCTTCCCGCCGCCCGGACCCCCGTGCCGAGCCACCGCCCCGCCGTCCCCGGCGGGACGAGGAACCCGACCCGGTCCTCGTCGAACCCGGCCAGGACCGGCCCCGGCCGGTCGAGGCAGCGCCGCAGCACGGCCAGCGTGGCGTGCCCCAGGGCGCCCGGCAGTATCAGCACGTCCCACGCCCTCCCGGCCGGCAGCAGCGCCACGCCGTCGGCGCGCCGCTCCCACTCCCGCCGGCAGGCGGCCGGGTCGGGGGCGACCGCCACCAGCCATTCGACCGCCCGCCGCACCGCAGCCGTCCCGTTCATCCGCGGACCTCCTCTTTCCCCGGGTGCCGCCAGCCGTGCGGCACCGTCCGGTGGGAGAGAGGAGGTCGCGCGCCGGTCATTACGCGACTTCCCCACAGTCACCCTTTCGGGTGACAGCGGTCAGTCGCGGTCAGCCGTGGTCGACCGGCGTCAGCTGTCGAAGCCGAGTCCGACCCGGTCGAGCGCCCGCAGCCAGACGTTGCGTCTGCCTCCGTTGACGTCCGCCCGCGCCAGCGACCAGCGGGTGAGCGCGATGCCGGTCCAGGCGAACGGCTCCGGCGGGAACGGCAGCGGTTTGGACCGCACCATCTCCAGGGCGGTCCGCTCGGTCGCCTCGCCGTCGAGCAGGTCCAGCACCACCTCCGCGCCGAACCGCGTGGCGCCGACGCCCAGCCCCGTGTAGCCGACGGAGTAGCCGACCCGGCCCCGGTGCGCCGTGCCGAAGAACGGCGCGAAGCGCGAGCAGGTGTCGATGGCCCCGCCCCAGGCGTGGGTGAAGCGCAGCCCCTCCAGCTGCGGGAAGCAGGTGAAGAACTGCTCGGCGAGCGCGGCGAAGGTCTCGGGCCGGTTGTCGTACTCGGCCCGCACCCGCCCGCCGTAGCGGTAGACGGCGTCGTAGCCGCCCCACAGAATCCGGTGGTCGGCGGTCAGCCGGAAGTAGTGGAACTGGTTGGCGAGGTCGGCCAGGCCCTCCCTGCCCCGCCAGCCGATCGAGGCCCGCTGTTCCTCGGAGAGCGGCTCGGTGACCAGGGCGTAGTCGTAGACCGGCACGGTGTAGGGCCGCACCCGGCGCAGCAGGCTCGGGAAGACGTTGGTGGCCAGCGCCACCTTGCCGGCCCGCACCGACCCGTAGGGCGTGGTCACGGTCATGCCCGCCCCTCCCTGCCGCAGGGAGAGGCCGGGGCTGTTCTCGTGGATCCTGACGCCGAGTCGCAGGCAGGCATCCTTCAGCCCCCAGGCCAGCTTGGCGGGGTGGACCAGGGCGACGCCCCGGCGGTCGTACAGGCCTCCGAGGAAGGCCGGGGAGTCGACCCGGGCGCGCACCGCGTCGGCGTCGAGGAGTTCGACGTCGTCGGCGAGGCCGTGCTCCTCCAGCGTCCGGTACAGCTCGCGCAGTTCGCCGAGGTGGTGCGGCTCGGTGGCGAGATCGATCTCCCCGGTGCGCTCGAACTCGCAGTCGATGTCGTAGCGGGCGACGGTGTCCTCGATGGCGTCGAGGTTGCGGGCGCCCAGTTCCTCGAGGGTGCGGATCTCGCCGGGCCACCGGGAGAGCCCGTTGGCGAGTCCGTGGGTCAGGGAGGCGGCGCAGAAGCCTCCGTTGCGTCCGGAGGCGGCCCAGCCGATCTCCTTGCCCTCCAGCAGCAGGACGTCGCGGCCCGGGTCGCGTTCCTTGGCGACCAGGGCGGTCCACAGTCCGCTGTAGCCGCCGCCGACCACCAGCAGGTCGCAGGTGGTGGCGGCGGTGAGCGCGGGCTCGGGGCGGGGCCTGCCGGGGTCCTCCAGCCAGAAGGCGGCCGGTCGGGCCTCGGCGAGAGACTTGGTCCAGCGGTTCATGGCTCCAGGGGCCATGAATCTCAACTCCCCACAGGGTGTGTCGGATTACGCCTTTGTGCGTTTTCGGCCGTTGCCCACGGCCATGGAGATCACGACGACGAGCACGGCTATCAGGAACATGGCCGTGCCGACGACGTTGATCTGCACCGGGGTTCCGCGCTGCGCCGATCCCCAGACGTACATGGGGAAGGTCACCGTGGAACCCGCGGTGAAGTTGGTGATGATGAAGTCGTCGAAGGAGAGCGCGAAGGCGAGGAGCGCGCCGGCCGCGATGCCGGGCCAGGCGATGGGCAGGGTGACGCGCAGGAAGGTCTGCACCGGTCCGGCGTAGAGGTCCTGCGCGGCCTGCTCCAGGCGCGGGTCCATCGACATCACGCGCGCCTTGACGGCGGTGACGACGAAGCTGAGGCAGAACATGATGTGAGCGATGAGCACCGTCCAGAAGCCCAGCCGCGCGCCCATGTTGAGGAACAGGGTGAGCAGCGAGGCGGCCATCACGACCTCGGGCATCGCCATCGGGAGGAAGATCAGCGAGTTGACCGCGCCGCGCCCCCGGAACCGGTAGCGGGCCAGGGCGAAGGCGATCATGGTGCCGAGCACGGTCGCGGCCAGCGTCGCCCAGAAGGCGAGCTGGAGGCTGAGCGCCAGCGAGTCGCAGAGCCCGGAGACGCCGCAGGGGTTGGTCCAGGCGTCGGCGGAGAACTCGTTCCAGGTGTAGTTGAAGCGTCCCGCCGGGTCGTTGAAGGAGAACACCGTCACGACGACGTTGGGCAGCAGCAGGTAGGCGAGGGTCAGCAGGCCGAAGATCACGACCAGGTGCCGCCGGAGCCACGTGAGAAGGCCCATCAGACGAGATCCTCCGTCCCGGAGCGGCGGATGTGGACGCTGACGACCACCAGGATCACGGCCATCAGGATGAAGGAGAGCGCCGCGGCGGTCGGGTAGTCCAGGACGCGCAGGAACTGCGTCTGGATGACGTTGCCGATCATGCGGGTGTCGGTGGAGCCCAGCAGGTCGGCGTTGACGTAGTCGCCGCCGGCCGGGATGAAGGTCAGCAGTGTTCCGGCCACCACGCCCGGCATGGACAGCGGCAGGGTGACCCTGCGGAAGACGGTCGCGGGGCGGGCGTAGAGGTCCGACGCGGCCTCGTGCAGGCGCGGGTCAATGCGCTCCAGCGAGGTGTAGAGCGGCAGGACCATGAACGGCAGGAAGTTGTAGGTGAGGCCGCAGACCACGGCCAGCGGGGTGGCCAGGACGCGCTCGCCCTCGGTGAGGCCGAGCATGCTGGTCACGTCGAGGACGTGCAGCGTGTTGAGGGTGTCGACCAGCACGCCGCCGTCGGCCAGGATCGTCTTCCAGGCCAGGGTGCGGACCAGGAAGCTGGTGAAGAACGGCGCGATCACCAGGATCATGATCAGGTTGCGCCAGCGTCCGGCCCGGAAGGCGATCAGGTAGGCCAGCGGGTAGCCGAGCAGCAGGCAGAGCAGGGTGGCCGTGCCGGCGTAGGCCACCGAGCGCAGGAACTGCGGCCAGTACTCGGCCAGCGCCTCGGCGTAGGTGGCGAACCGCCAGGTCACCTCGTAGCCGGCCTCGAGCGAGCCGGTCTGGAGCGAGGTGGAGGCCTGGTAGAGCACCGGCAGGGCGAAGAAGACCAGCAGCCAGAGCAGGCCGGGCAGGAGCAGCAGGTAGGGGACGCGCCGGCCGCGGCGGCGCGGCGGCCGCGCCTTGGCCCCGGCGGCGGGGGCGGTGGGCGCCGGGGGCGGCGGGGCCTCGGTGAGGGTGGTGGGGCTCATCCGGTCGCGGCCTCCTTCCTCGTGGTAGCGGCGGGCGCGGTGGGTGTGGCGCCCCGGGCGGGCACGGCCGGCGTGGCCTGCGCGGCCGGCGTGTCCGTGACGGCGGGCCCGGTCCCGGCGTCGATGTCCTGGGCGGCGTCCAGGGCGAAGGTGTGGGCGCGGCTCCAGTGCAGGACCACCTCGGTGCCGGGCACCAGGCCGGGGTCCCGGTCGACGTTCTGCGCGTACACCGCGAGGCCCTTCCCGGCGGGGCTGTCGACCAGGTACTGCGTGGAGACGCCGAGGAAGCTGGCCTCGGTGATCACGCCGGTGACCCGGTTGCGGCCCTCGGGTATGTCCCCGGCGCGGTCGGCGGGGGTCAGGGCCGCCTTCTCCGGCCGGACCCCGAGCAGCAGCCGGGCGCCGGTGGCGGTGGGGCCGGTGCAGCGCGCGGCGGGGACGCCCAGCTTGGCGCCGCCGGCGTGGACCAGGATCTCGTCGTCGGACGCCGAGGCGACCTCCGCCTCGACGAGGTTGGACGTGCCGAGGAAGTTGGCGACGAAGGTGGTGGCCGGGTTCTCGTAGAGGTCGGCGGGGGCGCCGAGCTGTTCGACGCGGCCGCCGTTCATCACGGCGACCGTGTCGGCCATGGTCATGGCCTCCTCCTGGTCGTGCGTGACGTGGACGAAGGTGATGCCGACCTCGGTCTGGATCCGCTTGAGTTCGAGCTGCATCTGGCGGCGCAGTTTGAGGTCGAGGGCGCCGAGCGGCTCGTCGAGCAGCAGCACCTTGGGGTGGTTGATGAGCGCGCGGGCCACGGCGACGCGCTGCTGCTGGCCGCCGGAGAGCTGGTGCGGCTTGCGGCGGGCGTGTTCGCCGAGCTGGACCAGGTCGAGCATCTCGTCGACCTGCTTCTTCACGGACCGGATGCCGCGGCGGCGCAGGCCGAACGCGACGTTCTCGAAGACGTCGAGGTGCGGGAAGAGCGCGTAGGACTGGAAGACGGTGTTCACCGGCCGCTTGTAGGGGGGCAGCCGGGTGACGTCCTGGTCGCCGAGGTGGACGGTGCCGGTGCTGGGTTCCTCCAGTCCGGCGATCATGCGCAGGGTGGTGGTCTTGCCGCAGCCGGAGGCGCCGAGCAGGGCGAAGAAGGAGCCCTCCGGCACGGTCAGGTCGAGCGGGTGGACGGCGGTGAAGGCGCCGTAGGTCCGGCTGATGCCGGTGAGGCGGACGTCGCCGCCGGAGGTGGTCCCGTTGTCCATCGTGGTCACGCCCCTGTCAGCTTCGCGAACGCGGCTTCGTAGGCCGTCTCTTCCTTGTCGTCCAGCGAGCGGAAGGCCCGGGACTTCTCGGCCATCTCCCGGTCGGGGAGGATCAGCGGGTTCTCCGCCGCCTCGGGGTCGAGCTCGGCGAGCTCGTCCTTGACCCCGTCCACCGGGCACACGTAGTTGATGTACGCGGCCAGCCGGGCCGCGTTGGCGGGCTGGTAGTAGTGGTCGATGAGGCGTTCGGCGTTGGTCTTGTGCCGTGCCCTGGCCGGGACCAGCAGGTTGTCGGTGGAGGTCATGTAGCCGCTGTCCGGCACCACGAAGTCGATCTCGGGGCTGTCGGCCTTGAGCTGGACGACGTCGCCGGCCCAGGCGAGGCAGGCGGCGAAGTCGCCGCTGGTGAGGTCGGCGGTGTAGTCGTTGCCGGTGAAGCGGCGGACCTGGCCCTTGTCGACGGCCTTCTGGAGGCGGGCGACGGCCGCGTCGTAGTCGTCGTCGGTGAAGTCGCCGGGGTCCTTGCCCATGTCCAGCAGCGTCATGCCCATCGTGTCGCGCATCTCGGTGAGCAGGCCGACGCGGCCCTTGAGGCGTGGGTTGTCCAGCAGGTCGGACATGGAGCGCACCTCGACGCCGTCCAGGGCCTTCTTGTTGTAGGCGATGACGGTGGAGATGCCGGTCCACGGATACGAGTAGGCGCGGCCCGGGTCCCAGTCCGGGCTGCGGAACTGCTGGGAGAGGTTGGCGTACGCGGTGGGCAGGTTGGCGGGGTCCAGCTTCTGCACCCAGCCGAGGCGGATCAGGCGCGCGGCGAGCCAGTCGGTGACGCAGATCAGGTCGCGGCCTGTGTCCTGGCCGGCGGCCAGCTGCGGCTTGATCTTGGCGAAGAACTCGTTGTTGTCGTTGATGTCCTCGGTGTAGGTGACCTTGACGCCGGTCCGCCGGGTGAACGTCTCCAGGGTGGGGTGGCGGGTCTCGCTCTCGTCGACGTCCATGTACTCGGTCCAGTTGGAGAAGCTGACGGTCTTCTCCTCGGCCGAGTGGTCGTCGGCGACGGCCGCTCCCCGCGTGTTGCCGGCCGGCGGGATGCCGCAGGCGGCGAGCGCGCCGATGCCGCCGGTCGCGAGCGCGCCGCCCGCGGAGGCGCGCAGCAGTGAGCGTCGGGAGAGGGCGGCCCTCCGGGCCGGGGAGGGACGGTCGGGCGAGTACTGCTCCATGCGCGTGGTGCCCTTTCGGGTGTGCCCTTTCGGGAGGAACCGACGGGAGACTCGGCCGCCGCGGCGGCGGACCTGGCTTCCTCCTGGCCGCCCGGGGCGGCGGCCGGAGGGACGCGGCGTGATGCACGGATGCCGACGAGGCCGGGGCTGGTTGCCGATCCTGACAGAGCGACGGGTGACCAACAAGGGATTCCGTTGTTGCCTTTTGGTTAATCGACGGAATCTGTCGGACGGTGGCGTCCCGGGCACGGAAACCCGGAAGCGCCGTGTCGGGGGCGCGTGCCAGAGTGGCGGGCATGCGAACGACCGAGGTACGCAGCCGTGAGGACCTGGCCCGTCTGCTGCGCGCGGGCACGCCGGTCAAGTACCTGCACTTCTGGGGGCACCGCCCGCAGCGGGACGGCGGCGTCGGCGCGGGCTGCCTGAGCCAGTGGTGGCCGGCCCCGTTCACCGTGGACGGCGAGTCCTACGCGACGGCGGAGCACTGGATGATGGCGGCCAAGGCCCGGCTCTTCGGCGACGCGGAGACGGAACGGCGCGTACGCGAGGCCGCCGGCCCCGCCCAGGCGAAGAAGCTGGGGCGGCTGGTGCGCGGTTTCGACGAGGCGGTGTGGGAGCGCGAGCGCTTCGGCATCGTCGTGGAGGGCAGCGTGCACAAGTTCGCCGCCCACGAGGAGCTGCGGGGCTTCCTGCTGGGCACCGGGCAGCGGGTCCTGGTAGAGGCCAGCCCGCTCGACCGGGTGTGGGGTATCGGCCTGGCCGCCACCGACGACGGCGCCTTCGACCCCGACCGCTGGCGGGGCCTCAACCTGCTCGGTTTCGCGCTGATGGAGGCCCGGCAGCGGCTCGGCGGCTGAGCGGCCCCGGGCCTCCGCCGGTGGAGGCCCCGCGGGGACGGGGCGGGCCGACCTACCGGGGCCGGGAGGACCCTGCCCGCTCCCGGACGCCGGTGCCACCCGGTGCCCCCGCCCCGCCGCCGAAGTCCCCGAGCGCCCTGGACCGCCCCGCCGCCGATGCCCCCTGGCGTCCTGCCGCGCCGCCGGTGCCACCTGGCGCCCCGGGCCGTCGGCCTCGCCCGGCGCCCCTGGCCGCCGGGCATCCTGGACCGCCCCGCGACCGGTGTCCCCCGGCGCCCTGCCCGGCCGCCGGAATGGCCGGGCGACCCGGGGCGCCCGCCGCCGATGTCGCCCGGCGCCCCGGGCCGGCCCAGGTCGCGCCCGGCGCCCGGACCGGCCGAGGTCGCGCCCGGACCGGCCGAGGTCACGCCGGGCGACCCGCACCGGCCGACGCGGTCAGAGGCCGCCCGCGCCCATCAGGCCGACCGACGCGCCCACCACGACGATCAGCGTGACCGGCAGCGCGATGCCGCAGATGCCGCAGACCAGGCCGGCCATGGCCATGCCCTTGTTGGTGGCCTCGCCGCGCTTCACCTTCTGCAGGCCGACCGCCCCGAAGATGATCGCCAGCACGCCCAGGACGACGCCCAGCACCCAGAAGCAGATGAAGACCAGCGAGCAGATGCCGAGCACCAGGGCGGTCACGCCCATGCCGTTGGACGGCTGCGGCGGCATCCCGGCCCACTGCGGGGTGACCTGCGGCGGGACCACGGGTCCGAAGCCCTGCGGCGCGTGCGGCGGCGGACCGAACGGGTTCGGCGCGGCGGCGGGGGGCGGCGGCACCGCCCCCGGCTGCGGCGGCATGCCCTCCGCGGGCTTCGCCCACGGGTCGGGCGTGCCCCCGGCGTACGGGTTGTCGGCGGTGTTGTCGGCCATGCGGTGGCTGTCCCCTCCTGCTGCGCCGCGCACGCCGGCCGTACGCGGACGCGCCATCCTATGGCCCCGGCAACGCCTCGCGGGGCCCCGCCCTACGATGATGCGGACCCCAGGGAGGACCCATGACCGACCAGCCCGACGTCCGCCGCACCCTCGACGCCGGCGTCACCCGTGACCTGCACGCCTTCATCGCGGGTCTGCCCAAGGCCGAGCTGCACGTCCACCACGTCGGCTCGGCCTCTCCCCGGATCGTCGCGGAACTGGCCGCCCGACACCCGGACTCCGGTGTGCCCACCGATCCCGAGGCGCTGGCGGACTACTTCACGTTCACGGACTTCGCGCACTTCATCCAGGTGTACCTGTCGGTGGTGGACCTGGTCCGCACCCCCGAGGACGTCCGGCTGCTGACCTACGAGGTCGCCCGGGACATGGCCCGCCAGCAGGTGCGCTACGCCGAGCTGACCGTCACCCCGTACTCCTCGGTCCGCCGCGGCATGGACGAGAAGGCGTTCATGGACGCCATCGAGGACGCCCGCCGGGCCGCCGAGGCGGAGTTCGGCACGGTGCTGCGCTGGTGCTTCGACATCCCCGGCGAGGCCGGCCTGGTCTCCGCGGAGGAGACGGTCCGGCTCGCGACGGACGACGCGATCCGTCCCGAGGGCCTGATCTCGTTCGGCCTGGGCGGCCCGGAGATCGGGGTGCCCCGCCCGCAGTTCAAGCCGTACTTCGACCGCGCCCGCGCGGCCGGGCTGCACTCCGTCCCGCACGCGGGCGAGACCACGGGCCCGGAGACGGTCTGGGACGCGCTGCGCGAGCTGGGCGCGGAGCGCATCGGCCACGGCACCAGCTCCGCCCGCGACCCGCACCTGCTGGAGCACCTGGCCGAGCACCGGATCGCCCTGGAGGTCTGCCCGACCTCCAACATCGCCACCCGCGCGGTGCGCACGCTGGACGAGCACCCGATCCGGGACTTCGTGAAGGCGGGCGTGCTGGTGACGGTCAACTCCGACGACCCGCCGATGTTCGGCACCGACCTGAACAACGAGTACGCGGTCGCCGCCCGGCTGCTGGACCTGGACGAGCGGGGCCTGGCCGAGCTGGCGAAGAACGCCGTGGAGGCGTCCTTCCTCGACCCGGCCGGCAAGGCGGCAATCGTCGCGGAGATCGACGCCCACACCGACGCATGGCTCGCCCCCTGATCGCGGTCGCCCACCGCGGCGACCCGTACCGCCACCGCGAGAACACCGTGCCCTCGCTCCGCTCGGCGCTGGAGCGCGGCGCGGACGCGGTGGAGGTGGACGTGCGCCTCACCCGCGACGGGGTCCCGGTGCTGCTGCACGACCGGACCCTGGAGCGGCTGTGGGGCCACGACCGCCCCGTCGCCTCGCTCACCGCGGCGGAGCTGCGCGACCTCACCGGCGACCGGGTGCCCACCCTGGCCCGCGCGCTGGAGGCCACCGCCGGGCACCGCGTGCTGCTCGACCTGCCGGGTGACGTCGCCCGCCGGCCGGGCGGCCCGGACCGGGTGCTGGAGGCGGTGCGGCGGGCGCGGGCTGAGGAGCGCGTGTACTGGTCGGGGGCGTCGGCGACCCTGCTCGCCGTGCGGGCCTCCTCCCCGTCGGCCGAACTCGCCCTGACCTGGACGACCTCGGTCCCGCCGCGCCCCGCCCTGCTGGCGGCGGTGCGACCCCGGTGGCTGAACTACCGGTTCGGGCTGCTGACCGGCGATCTGGTCGCCCGGCTGCACGCCGGGGGCTACCTGGTCTCGGCGTGGACCGCGGACACCCGGCGCTCCATGCGACGGCTCGCCGCCGCGGGCGTGGACGCGGTCACCACCAACCGGATCGATGTCCTCGCCGCTCTGCGGGACGCGGGGCGGCACACCCCCTAGGGGCCGACCTGACCTTGATCCCCGGCCCCGACTGCCGCTGCTGTCAGGGCGGTTACGGGGTCGCCGCCCTCCTCGGCGATGATCCGTCCGGGTCCGTGCCGCGAGCAGGATGACCGTGCCCGATGCGCACCCGTCGTCCTGAGGAGAACCGCATGCCCCGCACCGCCCGCACCGCACGGACCGCACGCACCGCCGCCGTCGCCGTCGCCGCCGCCCTGACCCTGGGCCTCGTGCTCCCCTCGGCCGGGGCGGCCACCGCCGCGCCCCACCCGCGCGCCTCCTGCGTCACCCTGGCCCCCGGCCCGGACGCCGAGGCGCTCTGCGAGGCCATTCGCGACCTGCCCGACGACGACGCCACGGCCGCGCAGGTCCGCGTGGGCGGTCACGGCGCCTGGCTCGGCACGGCCGGGGTGCGGGACCTGCGCAGCCAGGCCCCCGCGTCGGCGCACGGCCGGTTCCGCGCCGGCTCCACCAGCAAGGTGGTCACCGCCTCGCTGGTGCTCCAGCTCGCCGCCGAGGGACGGATCGGCCTCGACCGGCCCGTCCAGCGGTACCTTCCGGGGCTCTTCCCGGCCTCGTTCGAGCCGATGACCGTGCGGCAGCTGCTGAACCACACCAGCGGCCTCAGGCCGGGCGCCTCCTTCGGCGACACCACCGAGGAGATGTGGGAGCACCGCTTCGAGACCCTCACCCCCCAGGAGGTGGTCGCCGGGTCGGTCGCGGCGGGCCCTGGCCCCGCCCCCGGCACGGTGCAGCGGTACTCCAACATCCACTACGTCGTCCTCGGCCTGCTCGTCGAGGCGGTCACCGGCGACACCTTCGCCCACCAGGCCGAGGTGCGGGTCTTCCGTCCGCTGGGCATGCGGGACAGCTCCTTCCCGGTGAACGGCGACCCGCGCGTCCACGGCCCGCACAACCGGGGTTACGAGCGCATCGACGGCCGCCTCACGGACGTCACCGAGTGGAACATGACGGACCGTTTCGCGGCCGGCGACCTGATCTCGTCGACGGCCGACCTGGAGACCCTGATGGTCTCGCTCTTCCGGGGCGAGCTGGTGCCCCGGCCCTACCTGGACCAGATGTTCGAGATCCCCGACGTCAGGAACGAGGAGGGGGAGAAGGCGACGATCGGGCTCGGCCTGGAGCGCTTCGCGGTCGGCGGGCGGGAGATCTGGGGCAAGACCGGCTCCCGCCCCGGCTACCACACCGTGGTGGCGGCCACCCGCGACCTCTCCCGCACCGTCGTGTACTCGGTGAACTCCACCGACGCGCGCGGCGACGGCAACGCCATCGCCCAGCGCTTCGCCTTCCCCGCCTTCAACCGCTGACCGCGACGGGCCCGGCCGCCGTCGCCACGCCCTCCCCGGCCGCGGCGACGGTCAGGGCCTCCAGCCGCTTGATCCGGCGGCGCAGGATCAGCAGCGGGATCACCCCGAACACCCCGAACGACATGTCGATCAGCATCCAGAAGAAGGGGATGCCCCGGATCGGCCCGCAGATCAGCGCCAGGGGGATGATGCCGGCGCAGGCGATCATCCCGAACTCGATCACCCAGATGTTGCGGACCGGGTCCCGGTAGGGCCCCCAGAAGGCCACCGCGATCACCAGGTGCGCGAAGGCCAGCCAGTCCGTCCCGTACAGCAGGAACGGATACTCGGCGTCCGCCCGGTCCAGGCCGCGGCGGACCCGGGTGACCCACTCCGTCAGCCCGTCGGGCGCGGGGAGCACGGACAACGCCTGCTCCGCCCAGCGCAGTTCGTGGACCAGGGGGAAGGCGGTGATCCCGCTCAGCACCAGGCACACGACGAAGAACAGCAACCAGCACCGAATGCCCCGCAGCAGGGCAGCTCTGTCGCTCACGGCAGCAGCGTACGCCATTCTTGAACATGTTCAAATACTGCCGCCGGACCCGGGGGCCGCTCACAGGTCCGGGGAAC
This sequence comes from Streptomyces sp. NPDC002640, assembly GCF_053592575.1. Lineage (NCBI taxonomy): Bacteria > Bacillati > Actinomycetota > Actinomycetes > Kitasatosporales > Streptomycetaceae > Streptomyces > Streptomyces sp. NPDC002640. The sequence goes on from NZ_JBSFVZ010000004.1 coordinate 75,828, forward strand.
GCGAAGGGGCCCCGGGCGGTCTCCACCGCCCGGGGCCCCTTCGTGGCCGCGTCGTGCCGTCAGCCCTCGAGCGAGGTCATGACGTGCTTGATGCGGGTGTAGTCCTCGAAGCCGTAGCCCGACAGGTCCTTGCCGTAGCCGGACTTCTTGAAGCCGCCGTGGGGCATCTCGGCGACCAGCGGGATGTGGGTGTTGATCCAGACGCAGCCGAAGTCCAGGGTCTTGGACATCCGCATCGCCCGCGCGTGGTCACGGGTCCACACCGAGGAGGCCAGCGCGTAGTCGACGCCGTTGGCGTACTCGACGGCCTGGGCCTCGTCGGTGAAGGACTGCACGGTGATGACCGGGCCGAAGACCTCGTTCTGGACGATCTCGTCGTCCTGCTTGAGGCCGGAGACCACGGTCGGGGCCCAGAAGTAGCCCTTGTCGCCCACCCGGTGACCGCCGGCCTCGACCTTGGCGTGGGCCGGGAGGCGGTCGATGAACCCGGCGACCTGGGCGAGCTGGTTGGCGTTGTTCAACGGGCCGTAGAGCACGTCCTCGTCGTCCGGCTGGCCGGTCTTCGTCTCGGCGGCGGTCTTGGCGAGCGCGGCGACGAACTCGTCGTGCACCGACTCGTGGACCAGCACGCGGGTGGCCGCCGTGCAGTCCTGGCCGGCGTTGAAGTAACCGGCCTCGGCGATGGACGAGACGGCCTTCTCGATGTCCACGTCCTCGAAGACCACGACCGGCGCCTTGCCGCCGAGCTCGAGGTGGACCCGCTTGAGGTCCTTGGCCGCGGAGCCCGCGACCTGCATGCCGGCGCGGACCGAGCCGGTGATGGAGGCCATCGCGGGGGTGGGGTGCTCGACCATCATCCGGCCGGTCTCGCGGTCGCCGCAGACGACGTTGAAGACGCCCTTGGGCAGGACCTCGCCGAGGATCTCGGCGAGCAGCACGGTCGACTCCGGCGTGGTGTCGGACGGCTTGAGGACGACCGTGTTGCCCGCGGCGAGGGCCGGGGCGAACTTCCAGACGGCCATCATCATCGGGTAGTTCCACGGGGCGACCTGCGCGCACACGCCGACCGGCTCGCGGCGGACGATGGAGGTCAGGCCCTCCATGTACTCGCCGGCCGAGCGCCCCTCCAGCATCCGGGCCGCGCCCGCGAAGAAGCGGATCTGGTCGACCATCGGCGGGATCTCCTCGGTGCGGGTGAGCCCGACCGGCTTGCCGGTGTTCCTCACCTCGGCCGCGATGAGGTCCTCGGCACGCGCCTCGACGGCGTCGGCGATCTTCAGGAGGGCCCGCTGGCGCTCGGCGGGCGTGGCGTCGCGCCAGGCGGGGAAGGCCGCCGCGGCGGCCGCCATGGCGGCGTCGACGTCGGTCTGCCCGGACAGCGGGGCGGTGGCGTAGGGGTCGCCCGTCGTCGGGTCGACCACCTCGGTGGTCCGTCCGTCGGCGGCGTCCCGGAACTCACCGTCGATGTAGTTGCGCAGACGACGCAGTTCGGTGCTCACTGCCGGCCTCCTGATCAGTGCGGGGGTTGCGGGGTCGTCCCGTGCGGAACGTCTCGTAGGTCGAGACGCCCACCCTAGTCGGGACCCCCGCGTTTCCGACACCCCCAACCTGGTGATTTCTGCGAAATCCGCAGCGAAAGATGCTTCAGACAACGGATTTCATCGCTTCACTCTTGCCCCGCGACCGATCTGTCGTGCAGAGTGGCAGCGTGGCCAGTCGAAACGCAGACACCAGCGGTGGCACGCCGCACCTGGACTCCGTGTCCCTCGCGATCATCGAGCAGCTCCAGGAGGACGGCCGTCGGCCGTACGCCGCGATCGGCAAGGCGGTCGGCCTCTCCGAGGCGGCGGTGCGCCAGCGCGTGCAGAAGCTGCTGGAGCAGGGCGTGATGCAGATCGTCGCGGTGACGGACCCGCTGACCGTGGGCTTCCGCCGGCAGGCCATGGTCGGCGTCCACGTGGAGGGCGACATCGAGGCGGTGGCCGACGCGATCTCCGCCATGGACGAGGCGGAGTACGTGGTCATGACCGCCGGCTCCTTCGACCTGATAGTGGAGATCGTCTGCGAGGACGACGATCACATGCTCGAGGTGATCAACCGGCGGATACGCGCCGTGCCGGGAGTGCGCTCGACCGAGAGTTTCGTCTACCTCAAGCTCAAGAAACAGACCTACATGTGGGGAACCCGATAGCCGTGAACAGCCAGGATCCCAGCAGCAAGGACCGCAGCAAGGCCGCCTACGACCACCTGTGGATGCACTTCACCCGCATGTCGTCGTACGAGAACGCCCCCGTTCCGACGATCGTGCGCGGCGAGGGCGTCCACATCTACGACGACACCGGCAAGCGGTACCTGGACGGCCTGGCGGGCCTGTTCGTGGTCCAGGCGGGCCACGGCCGCGCCGAGCTGGCCGAGACGGCGGCCCGCCAGGCCCGGGAGCTCGCGTTCTTCCCCGTCTGGTCCTACGCCCACCCCCAGGCGGTCGAACTGGCCGAGCGGCTGGCGCACCACGCCCCGGGCGACCTCAACAAGGTCTTCTTCACCACCGGCGGCGGCGAGGCGGTGGAGACCGCCTGGAAGCTGGCCAAGCAGTACTTCAAGCTGACCGGCAAGCCCACCAAGCACAAGGTGATCTCCCGCGCCACCGCCTACCACGGCACCCCGCAGGGCGCGCTCTCCATCACCGGACTGCCCGCGCTGAAGGCCCCGTTCGAGCCGCTGGTGCCGGGCGCCCACAAGGTGTCCAACACCAACATTTACCGGGCCCCGCTCCACGGCGACGACCCGGAGGCCTTCGGCCGCTGGGCCGCCGACCAGATCGAGCAGCAGATCCTCTTCGAGGGCCCCGACACGGTCGCCGCGGTCTTCCTGGAGCCGGTGCAGAACGCGGGCGGCTGCTTCCCGCCGCCGCCCGGCTACTTCCAGCGCGTCCGGGAGATCTGCGACCAGTACGACGTGCTGCTCGTCTCCGACGAGGTGATCTGCGCCTTCGGCCGCCTGGGCACCATGTTCGGCTGTGAGAAGTTCGGCTACCAGCCGGACATGATCACCTGCGCCAAGGGCATGACCTCGGGCTACTCCCCGATAGGAGCCTGCATCGTCTCGGACCGCCTGGCCGAGCCGTTCTACCGGGGCGACAACGTCTTCCTGCACGGCTACACCTTCGGCGGTCACCCGGTCTCCGCGGCGGTGGCGATGGCCAACCTGGACATCTTCGAGTCGGAGAAGCTCAACCAGCACGTGCTGGACCAGGAGGGCGCCTTCCTGCGCACCCTGCAGAAGCTGCACGACCTGCCGATCGTCGGCGACGTCCGCGGCAACGGGTTCTTCTACGGCATCGAGCTGGTCAAGGACAAGAACACCAAGGAGACCTTCGACGCGGACGAGACGGAGCGGGTGCTCTACGGCTTCGTCTCCAAGAAGCTCTTCGAGAACGGCCTGTACTGCCGGGCCGACGACCGCGGCGACCCGGTCGTCCAGCTCGCCCCGCCGCTGATCGCCGACCAGACCACCTTCGACGAGATCGAGCAGATCCTCCGCGCCACCCTCACGGAGGCCTGGACCAAGCTCTGACCCCACCCCACCGCTCCGGCCCGCCCCCTCACGGCACCCGCCCGTGAGGGGGCGGGCGCGTGGGGCGGGCGTATGAGCTGACCGTGTGACAACCGCCTCGCCGTCCGGGGCCGGACGGGTGAGACACGGGCCCTCGGAGCCCCGGCCTCGCACGGCCGGGGCCGGGTTCTCCCTAGCGTGCGCAGTGACCGATCGGGTCGGCCTTCGTTCCCCCGGACGGGGGACACGCAGGATGAAAACGCGATCTGAACCGAGGTGACGCCCGTGGAGGCCCCGCCGGACAACGACGTGCTCTGGGCCCGAGCCCTGCACTTCACGCATCGCGACCGTACGCCCGGGCTGAACGGCGTATCGCTGGGCGTCCGGGACGGCGAGATCCTCGCCGTCGGCGGCCCGCGCGGCAGTGGCAAGACGACCCTGCTGCGCTGCCTGTCGGGCATGCTGACGCCGACCCGGGGAGAGGTCTGGTTCAACAGCGCCCCCGTGCACACGATGGGCCCGCTGGCCCGTGAACGCCTGCGCCGCGAGCGCTTCACCTGGGTCGACCCCGAACCGGGTCTGGTCCCGGAGCTGAACGTCTGGGAGAACGCCGCCCTCCCCCTGATGCTGCGCGGCGCCGGCCGCCGCAAGGCCAGGGAGCGGGCCCTGGACTGGCTGGAACGCCTCGACGTCGGCGCGCTGGCCCGCAGGAACCCGCTGGAGCTCAACCAGGCCCAGCGCCAGCGGGTGGCGATCGCCCGTGCCCTCGCCCCCTCCCCCACCGTGCTCTTCGCCGACGAGCCGACCGCGCCGCTGCACCGCGCCGACCGGGTGCACGTCCTGCGGACCCTGATGACGGCGGCCCGCTCCCACGACATCACCGTGGTGCTGGCCACCGGCGACCTGGAGGCCGCCGCGCTGGCCGACCGCGTCGTCCACCTCCTCGACGGACGGCGTGTCAGCAACGCGCAGCTGCCCCCGGCTGCCGGTACGGAGGGGCGCGCCTCGTGCTCGCTCTCCGTCTAGGCCGCCGCTCCGGGGCCGCCGTCCAGCTCCGCCGCCTGATGGTCGCGGCGGCCTCCGGCGGCACCGGGTTCCTGCTGCTGTCCTCGCTCGGCCAGGCCCTGGCCCACCCCGAGGCCCCGGCCGCCGCCTCCGTGCGGCTCGCCTGGTGCGCCGCGCCGGTGGCCGCCACCGTGTACCTGGCGGTGGCGGTGGCCCGCACCGACCCCGGCACCCGGCCGCGGCCGGGACTGTCGGCGATCGGGCTCGGCCCCGGCCGCATGATGGTCCTCTCGGTCACCACGACGGCGCTGAGCTGCGTCCTCGGCTCGATGCTGGCGCTGATGTTCTTCCTGCACCTGCGCGGCGACCTCACCGGGATGCCGTTCGACGGGGACGCGGGCGCCCTCCTCGCGGCGGGCCGGCCGCTCCCGCTGCCGGCCACCCTGACGCTGCTCGCCCTGGTCCCGCTGCTCGCCTCCGCGGCGACCGCGCTGTCGCTGCGGCCCCGCGAGGAGGGCGGCCTGCGCGGCGCGGCCCGCCGCCGGATCGCCGGGGCGCGGCGCCCGGCCCCCGCCCCGGCGGCGGACGACGAGGACGTCCTCGCGGCCACCCCGGCGGGCCCTGCCGCCCCTGCCTCCCCTCCCGTCACGGCCGCCGCCGACGCCGAGGCCGCCCCGCCGAGGCTCACCGCGAGCCCCGACGGGCTGCCCTGGGGCGTGGCCGTCCTGGTCGCCGGGATCGGCGTGGCGGGCTACGCCAACCGCGCCGGCGTCGCCCTCACCCCCGACCTGTCGCTGGTGCCGGCCGGCCTGCTGGCCGGCTGGGCGCTGACCGCGCTGGGGCTGGCGCTGATCGGGCCGGGCCTCACCCACCTGTGCGGCAGGCTGCTCCAGGCCGCCCGTCCCGGCGCGGTCCGGCTGCTGGCCGGCCGGGTGCTGATGGCCGAGGCATCCCGCGTCGGGCGTCCGCTGGGCGTCGTCGCGGCGGTCGCGGCCCTGGCGTACGCGCTGGTCCTCCGCTACGACCTGGGCGGTCCGGTCCTCGGCCCGCTGGGCGGACTCGGCGCGGTCCTGGTGGCCGGCTGCACGGCGGCCACCCTGGTGACGGCCGCGATCGAGGTGCGGCAGGTGCGCGCGGACACCATGCTCGCCCTGCTGCGGGTGGGCGCCCCGGCCACCACGCTCCGGGCCTGTGCTGCCCTGCGCGCGGGTGTCCTGCTCGCGGTCTTCGGTCCGCTCACCGTCCTGGTCGCGGAACTGGCCTCCCTGACCCCGGGAGGCTGACCCCGAACGGCTGCCTCCTCCGAGGAAATTCGCGCAGAAGGGCGCCGGACTCGCGATGAGTCCGGCGCCCTCGCGCGGTCTTCCCTACGTCCGCAGCAGATACCTCCACCGCTTACCGAGGAAGGCCACCCATGTACCAGCAGATGATCTTCGTGAACCTGCCCGTCCGTGACATCGACGCCTCGAAGAAGTTCTTCACCGAGCTCGGCTACACCATCAACGCGCAGTTCTCCGACGAGACGACCGGCTCGGTGGTCATCTCCGAGCAGATCGTCGTGATGCTGCTCGCGCACGAGAAGTACGCGCAGTTCACCCACAAGGAGATCGCCGACTCCACCCGGACCAGCGAGGTGCTGATCGGGCTGAGCGCCGAGAGCCGTCAGGAGGTCGACGAGCTGGTCGACCGGGCGGTCTCCCTGGGCGCGACCGAGCCGCGCGAGAAGCAGGATCACGGCTTCATGTACGGCCGGGCCTTCGAGGACCTCGACGGCCACACCTTCGAGGTCGTGTGGATGGACCCGGCGGCCGTGGAGGGCTGACCGGGCCGGGGGGCGTCAGCCCCACTTGGTGTGCTCCAGCCAGAGGTCCAGCAGCGCGCGGTCGCCCAGCACCTCCAGCGAGCCCGAGTCCGGGGCCGCCCGCCGGTGGACGGCGAGCATCACCTCGGCCAGCGGCCCGCGCAGGGCCACGTCCGCCTTGGCGTGCGCCCTGCTCCACACGACGCCCTCGTCGGCGAGCTCGATCAGCCACTCGGCGTCGAGCCCCGCGGGGGCGTCGGTGGCATGCAGGTGGAGGGTGCGGCCGCCGGCCCGCAACGCGGCGCCGTCCCGGTCGTCGGGGTCCCGCTGGGCGAACCGGACGATCTCCAGCCACTCCTCGACCGTGTCGGCGGCCACCTCCGGCGCCACCGCGTAGGGCCGTCCCGCGGCGAGGGCCGCGTCGGCACGGTGGACGGCCAGCTCGTTGCACATCCGGCGGGCCCAGAAACCGGCGGTGTGGTCCGTGAACCACGACCACACCGGCGTGTCCGGCTCCGCCCCGCGCAACGCGTCGGCGAGCAGCCGGCCGGCCCCCTCCAGCCACGCGTCCAGTGCGCGGGCGTCGCCCCGCTCCCGGGGGCCGTCGAAGAGCGGCACCGCCTCGTCCGGCAGGTCCTCGGTGGCCCGGGTGGCGACCAGCCGGCCGGACCGGCGCAGCGCCCCGCCCACGTGCCGGACCAGCTCCTCCAGCGTCCAGTCCGGGCAGGTCGGCACCCGCGCGGCCAGGTCCGCGCCGGAGGTCACCAGCGACCTCACCTGCTCGACCTGCTGGTCCACATGGGCGATGCGGCGGGCGTACACGTCGGTGGTCATCCCCGCACCCTAGGCGCCCTCGGTCCCCTCCAGCACCACGATTTCGTCCGGGTCGAAGGAGACCCCGACCCGGTCCCCGGGCGCGGGCGCGTCCCGCAGCGGGCACACGGCCTCCAGCTCGGGAGCGCCGTCCTCGGGCCGCAGCCGCAGGGAGACCTGGGCGCCCTGGAAGGTGCGCGCGGCCACCGTGCACACCGTCCGCCCGTCCGTCCCCGCGGCCACCCGGACGCCCAGCGGCCGCACCAGGACGGTGCGTTCGCCCTGGCCGGAGCCCTCCGGCACCGGCACCTCGCCCCACGGGGTGTCCGCGACCGTGCCGGTGACCCTCGCCCCGACGACGTTCTCGAAGCCGAGGAACCGCGCCACGAACGCGTCCACGGGCCGCTGCCAGACCTCCAGCGGCGTGCCGGACTGCGCGATGCGGCCGTCCCGCATCACCACCACCCGGTCGGCCAGCGCGAACGCCTCCCCCTGGTCGTGCGTGACGGCCAGCACCGTGGTCCCCAGCCGGCCGAACAGCTCGCGGAGTTCGACGACCAGCCGCTCGCGCAGGGTGCGGTCGAGCTGGCCCAGCGGCTCGTCGAGCATCAGCAGCCGGGGGCGGGGGGCCAGCGCGCGGGCCAGCGCGACCCGCTGCTGCTCGCCACCGGAGAGCGTGGCGACGGCCCGCCGCCCGGCGCCGGGCAGCCCGACCAGCTCCAGCAACTCCCCGACCCGCTCGGCCTGTTCCGTTCGTCCCACGCCGTGCATCCGCAGCCCGAAGGCGACGTTGCCGGCCACATCGCGCTGCGGGAAGAGCTGGTGGTCCTGGAACATCAGGCCCACGCCGCGCCGGTGCGCGGGCACCCGCGCCTGGTCCCGGCCGTCCAGCAGCACCCGTCCGTCGTCCACCTGCTGCAGGCCGGCGACGGCCCGCAGCAGGGTCGACTTGCCGCTGCCGCTGGGGCCCAGCACGCAGACGATCTCGTGCTCGGCGACCGCCAGGTCCACCGCGTCCAGGGCGGCCCGGCCGCCGAACCGGACGGTGGCGCCCTCCAGGGTGAGCAGCATCGTCAGAACTCTCCCGTCCGGTCGCCGCGCAGCCGCTCCAGGGCGAGCAGGGCCGCCGCGCACACCACCATCAAGATCACCGAAAGGGCCATGGCCTGGCCGTAGTTGAGGTCGCCGGGCCGGCCGACCAGCTTGGCCACGGCCACCGGCAGGGTCGGGTTGTCGGGCCGTGCGATGAACACCGTCGCCCCGAACTCGCCGAGGGACACCGCGAAGGCGAACCCGGCGGCGATCAGCAGCGCCCGCCGCACCAGGGGGAGATCCACCTCGCGCCACACCCGCCACGGCGAGGCGCCCAGCACGGCGGCGGCCTCGCGCAGCCGGTGGTCGACCGCGCGCAGCACGGGCAGCATGGTCCGCACGACGAACGGCACGCCGACCAGCGCCTGCGCCAGCGGGACCAGGATCCAGGTGGCGCGCAGGTCCAGCGGCGGTTCGTCGAGCGCGATCAGGAAGCCGAAGCCGACGGTGACCGCGGAGACGCCCAGGGGCAGCATGAGCAGCGCGTCGAAGCCGCGCACCCACCGTCCCGCGTCCCGCCGGGCGAGGGCGGCGGCCGCGAGGGAGCCGATCAGCACCGCGATCGCGGTGGCCGCCACCGCGTACTCCAGCGAGTTCCCCACGGCCTCGATCGGCGGGACCAGGAACGCGCCGCCGTCGGACTCGGTCAGCGCCCGGTAGTAGCCGAACCCGGCCGCCAGGGACCGCTGCACCAGCACCGCCGGCGGCAGCACGATCAGCACCGCGGTCACCAGCAGGACCCCGGCGAGCAGCAGCCGCTGCCCGGCCCCGCGCGGCGGCCGCGCGGTGGTGGCGGGGTCGACGAGCCGCAGGGCGGCCTCCCGCCGGCGCACCGTCCAGGCGTGCACGGCGAGCACGCCGCCCACCGCGGCGAACTGGACCAGGCTGAGCACCGCGGCCGTGGACAGGTCGAGCAGGTCGGCGGTCCGGCGGTAGATCTCCGTCTCCAGCGTGGAGACGCCGGGTCCGCCGAGGACCTGCACGATGCCGAAGGAGGTGAAGGTGAAGAGGAAGATCATCACAGCGGCGGCGGCCACCGCGGGCCCGAGGGCCGGCAGGGTCACCGTGCGCCAGGCCGTGAACCGGGAGGCCCCGAGCATGCGGGCGGCCTCCTCCTGCCCCGGGTCCAGCTGGGCCCACAGCCCGCCGACCGTGCGGACCACCACCGCGAAGTTCACGAAGACGTGTGCGAGCAGGATCGCCCACACCGTGCCGTCCAGCCGGACCCCCCACCAGGTGTCGGTGAGTCCGCCGCGTCCGATCACGGCGAGGAAGGCGGTGCCGGCCACCACCGTCGGCAGCACGAACGGCACGGTGACGACCGCCCTCAGCAGCTCCCGACCCGGAAAGCGCAGCCGGGCGAACACGTAGGCGGCGGGCAGCGCGATCAGCAGGGTGAGCGCCGTGGAGGCCAGCGCCTGCCAGAACGTGAACCAGAGGACCTCGCGGACCTCCGGCCGCCCCAGCACCCGCGCGGCCTCCCCGATCCGCCACGCCCCGTCCTCGCCGCGCAGTCCGCGCAGGACGATGGCGACGACGGGGTGGGCGAAGAAGACCGCGAAGAACGCGACGGGCACAGCCATCAGGCCGAGCCGCGCCACGCTGCTCCGCAGCCCGGTGCCGGTGCCGGTGCCGGTGCCGGTGCCGGTGCCGGTGCCGGTGCTGGTGTCGGTCACCGTACGACGAGCGAGGTCCACCGGTCGATCCACTCGTCACGGTTGGCGGCGATCTTCTCGGGCGCCAGCGTCTTCGGGTCCTCGGCGACGGCGCCGTGCTCGGTGAACGCCTCCGGCAGCGCGGCGTCGCCCCGGACCGGGTTGACGAACATGTTGAGCGGCAGGTCCTCCTGGAAGGTCTTGGAGACCAGGAAGTCCAGCAGCGCCTTGCCGCCCTCGGGGTTGGCGGCGTTCTTCAGCAGGCCCGCGTACTCGATCTGGCGGAAGCAGGTGCCGGTGGCCACGCCGGTGGGCGCCTCCTCGGGCTGCGGGTCGGCGTAGATGACCTCCACCGGCGGGGAGGAGGCGTAGGAGACGACCAGCGGCCGGTCGCCGCCCGCCTGCTTGCCGCCGGCGGAACCGGAGAACTCCTCGTTGTACGCCTGCTCCCAGCCGCTGACCACCTTCACGCCGTTGGCGCGGAGCTTCTTCCAGTAGTCCTGCCAGCCGTCGTCGCCGTACTCGGCGGCGGTGCCCAGGAGGAAGCCCAGGCCGGGCGAGGAGGTGCCGGCGTCCTCGGTGACCAGCAGGTTCTTGTACGCGGGCTTGACCAGGTCGTCGAAGCTGTTCGGCGGCTCGAGGCCCTCCTTCTCGAAGTACGCCTTGTCGTAGTTCACGCAGACGTCGCCGGTGGTGACCGGCGTGGCCGCGTCCCCCTCGACCCGGAACTCCTCGCCGATCCGCGCCGACTCCTCGGCCTGGTACGGGTCGAAGAGCTGGTTGTCGAGGGCGCGGGAGAGCAGCGTGTTGTCCACGCCGAAGAGGACGTCGCCCTGCGGGTGGTCCTTGGTGAGCACGGCCTTGTTGAGGGCCTGCCCGGCGTCGCCGTCCTCCAGGACCTTGAGCTTGTACCCGGAGGTCTTCTCGAACTCGGCGATCACCTCCTTGGAGGCGGCCCACGAGTCGTGGCTGATCAGGGTCACGGTCTTCCCGCCGGACTCCTGCGCGTCGTCCCCGGCATCACCGGAGCCGCCGCACGCGGCGAGGGCGAGGGCGAGAACGGCCGCCGTCGCGGCGGCGGACTTCCTGTGCGTGTACACGGTTTTCCTCCTGGGTGACCAGGAAGAGACGCGGCCCTGCCCGGGAACGGCGGACCGTTCCCGGGCAGGGCGCAACAGCTCGAGGTGCCCGAACTCCCTACCCAGAATGACCTGGGCGAGGTTCAGAGGGTCTGCGGTCGGTCCCGCACTCTCAGCGCTGTGGCGCTCCCCTGTCGGATAATCGCTATTCGGATGTGTGGTGTGGCCAGATTACCGCTCGGTGGCGGCGAGCTGACCACAGGCCCCGTCGATCTCCTGACCGCGCGTGTCACGCACCGTGACCGGCACGCCGTGCGCGGCGATCGCCTCGACGAACGCCTTCTCGTCCTCGGGCCGCGAGGCGGTCCACTTGGAGCCCGGCGTCGGGTTCAGCGGGATCAGGTTGACGTGCGCGGGCTTGCCCTTGAGCAGCCGGCCGAGCCGGTCGCCGCGCCATGCCTGGTCGTTGATGTCGCGGATCAGCGCGTACTCGATGGACAGCCGGCGCCCGGACTTCGCGGCGTACTCCCAGCCGGCGTCCAGCACCTCCCGCACCTTCCAGCGGGTGTTCACCGGGACCAGCGTGTCGCGCAGCTCGTCGTCGGGGGCGTGCAGCGAGATCGCCAGGCGGCACTTGAAGCCCTCGTCGGCGAACCGGTTGATGGCGGGCACCAGGCCGACCGTGGACACGGTGATGCCACGCTGCGACAGGCCGAGGCCGTCGGGCTCCGGGTCGGTGAGCCGGCGGATGGCACCGATCACCCGGTTGTAGTTGGCGAGCGGCTCGCCCATGCCCATGAACACGATGTTGCTGAGCCGCGCCGGGCCGCCGGGGATCTCCCCGTCACGCAGCGCGCGCATGCCGTCGACGATCTGGTGGACGATCTCCGCCGTCGACAGGTTCCGGTCCAGCCCGGCCTGGCCGGTGGCGCAGAACGGGCAGTTCATGCCGCACCCGGCCTGCGAGCTGATGCACATCGTCACCCGGTCCGGGTACCGCATCAGCACCGACTCGACGAGCGTGCCGTCGAACATCTTCCAGAGCGTCTTGCGGGTGGCGCCCTCGTCCGTGGACAGGTGCCGCAGCGGGGTCATCAGCTCCGGGAGCAGCGCCTCCCGCAGCTTGTCCCGCGCGGCGGCGGGGATGTCCGTCCACTGCTCCGGGTCGTGCGCGTACCGCGCGAAGTAGTGCTGCGAGAGCTGCTTGGCGCGGAACGGCTTCTCGCCGATCGCGGCCACCGCTTCCTTGCGCTCGGCGGGCGTGAGGTCGGCGAGGTGCCGCGGCGGCTTCTTGGCTCCGCGCGGGGCGACGAAAGTAAGTTCTCCGGGCTTAGGCATGGCTGTACCAGTGTCGCAGATCAACTTCCGTGACCCGCTCCTCGGACGGACCAGGGGCGGCCCAGCGAGGTCACTCGTCGGCCAGCGGCCGCTCATCGAGCCGGACCTTGACCTGGTGGTCGTGGGTGGTGTGCCGGAGGACCTCCCTGCGGACGGAGGTTCCGGGGGCCGGAGGAGCCAGGTCGGCACGGGCGAAACCGGCCGGATTCGAACCGGCGTCCTCGCGATTTTGGAGACCGCGCGCGACGACCTCTGCGCTACGGCTTCGCCCGCGGGGATGCTAGCCCATCGCATGGCGGGAGAGACCTGGCTCCGGTAGGGAAATCTCATCGCGCCGCGGTCTTCGCGCTCGGCTCGGTACTGGTCGAACAGGCGGAAGAACAGCCCCGTGGCCCACCGGTCGGCTGCCGGCACGCGACGGCCCCCGGGAGGCACGGCCGGCTCCGCGGAGGCGGCACGGGAGACGCGCGCCGTAGGGGGCGTTGCCGCCCGCCCCCCCCTGCCCGGCGACCCGCTCAGTGGCCCGGGGCTGCCATCGCGTCGCGGAGGGCGGCGACCTCCGCCTCGAGGTCCGTGAAGTGCCGGACGGGTCCGCGCTCCGGGGTCGGGTGGTAACCGCCCTGTTCGAGCGTGGCCAGGCGCTCGGTGAGGCGGGTCAGCTCCGCCTCGTGGCCGAACCCGCTCGCGCCCCCGCGCCGCAGGGTCTCGAGGTCCCGCCGGGCCGCCTCCAGCGCGGCGTGGATGCGCCCACGCACCGGCCGCAGCTTCTCCGGCAGCTCCTCCAGCTTCCCGCGCAGCCCCTGGAGGGCGGCCAGCAGAGCCTCCGCCTCCTCGAAGAGCTCCCGCAGAGCGCTCGTCCCGTCGTCGAACTCGCTCTGCAGCGCCGCCATCTCCCGCGCGTCCACCCGCCGGTCGGCGGCCGCGGCGCGGGCCATGTCCTGGAACGTCCGGTGCTGCCGCTCGCCCTCCTCCTCGGCACGGTCGAAGGTGCGCTTCGCCTCGTCGAGGAGGGTCTCGACGACCCCGCGGGGGATCCCGTCGCCGCGGCCGAGCAGGCCCTCGACGCGCTTGACCTCGTCGTCCAGCCTGTTCAGCAGGCCGTCGACGTTCCGCCGCTCCTCGCCCAGCTCGTCGACCATCGCCTGGACGGTCCGGAGACCTTCCTTGCGCCGCCCCCACATACGCGTCCACCCCTCCCGAAACGTGCACGATCGTCGCGATCATACGTTCGAGAGGGGTGGGGTGCGGGTCTTCCGGGGAGATCAGCTGCCGACGAAGATCTCCAGCAGCAGCCACACCACCGGGGCGGTGGGGAGCAGGGAGTCCAGGCGGTCCATGATGCCGCCGTGGCCCGGCAGCAGCGCGCCCATGTCCTTGATGCCGAGGTCTCGCTTGATCATCGACTCGCCGAGGTCGCCCAGCGTCGCGCTGACCGCGACGGCCAGACCGAGCAGCAGGCCCTGCCACCAGGCGCCGCCGTCCACCAGGAGCGTCATGCACAGCACACCGGCGGCCATGGAGAAGCCCATCGCGCCCAGCAGGCCCTCGCGGGTCTTGCCGGGGCTGATCCGCGGCGCCAGCTTGTGGGTGCCGAACCGCCAGCCCACGGCGTAGGCGCCGGTGTCGCTGACGATCGTCAGCAGGAGGAACGTCAGCACCCGCTGCGGACCGTCGTCCGCGGTCAGCATCAGGGAGACGAACGTCGCCAGGAACGGCACGTAGAACGTGGCGAACAGGCCGGCCGTGACGTCCCGGAGGTAGTTCTGCGGCGGCGAGCTCATCCGCCACACCAGCACCGCGAGCGCGGTGAACGCGGTCGCCAGCCAGGCGCCCTCGGGTCCGGCCGCGTAACCGGCGACCACCATCGACCCGCCGCCGACGACCAGCGGCACCAGCGGCGCCTTGATCCCCTTGCGCTCCGACAGCCGCGAGGTCAGCTCCCACAGGCCGACGCCCACGGCAGCCACCACGACGCCGACGAACACGGCCTTCACCACGAAGAGCGCGACCAGGACCACCACGCCCAGCCCGACGCCGACCCCTATCGCCGCGCCGAGGTCGCGTCCCGCGCTCTTCTTCTTCCGCTGCCGCGGTTCCTCGGGCCCGTGCGGGGCGGCCGGGGGCGGCTGGGAGGCGTCGGACATGGGCTCCTGCGGCTTCTCGCTGACGACGGGCAAGGGGCGGGTGTGCTGAACGGCGTCACCCTGGGGCACGAATGCCCCGGGCTGCACGGGCACATGCCCAGCGGGCGCGTGCGGAGCGGACACGACCGCCCCCTGCGCGGGCGCGCCGTACGGCTGCCCGTAGGCACCGTGGGGCCCGGGGGCCACACGGGCGTCCTGCGCCACCGGCGCCGCATACGCGTCACGCGGCGCGTGTGCCGCATGCGCATCGTACGCCGGACCCGTCGGAACAGCTCCCTGGACGGGGCCGCCGGGCGTTCCATACCTCTGCTCGTGCTCGGACGGCCACCCGTGTCCTGCCTGCGGCGGCGCCCCCCAGGAAGAGTCGTTCATCAGACTTCGAGCAGCTCCGCTTCCTTGTGCTTGAGCAGCTCGTCGACCTGGGCGACGTACTTGGCGGTGGTGTCGTCCAGCTCCTTCTCGGCGCGACGGCCCTCGTCCTCGCCGACCTCGCCGTCCTTGACCAGCTTGTCGATGGCGTCCTTGGCCTTGCGGCGCACGGAACGGATCGAGACCTTGGCGTCCTCGCCCTTGGTCTTGGCGACCTTGATGTAGTCGCGACGGCGCTCCTCGGTGAGCTCGGGGAACGTCACGCGGATGATGTTGCCGTCGTTGCTCGGGTTGACGCCCAGGTCGGAGTCGCGGATCGCCTGCTCGATGTTGCGCAGCGCGCTCTTGTCGAACGGGGTCACCACGGCCATGCGCGGCTCCGGCACGGAGAACGAGGCCAGCTGGTTGATCGGCGTCAGCGCGCCGTAGTAGTCGGCCACGATCTTGTTGAACATCGCCGGGTGCGCACGGCCGGTGCGGATCGCGGCGAAGTCCTCCTTGGCGACCACGACGGCCTTCTCCATCTTCTCCTCGGCCTCGAGGAGGGTCTCTTCGATCACCACTTGCTCCTGCGTGTCTTGAAGTAGGCCCGTCCGCCGATCCTGTCCTGCGCCGGCGGGCGGTTGCGTCGCGTCTTCTTCCTGCACGGTTCCGGACCGGCAGGACATTGTCCATCCCCCGGCCAGGTCGTCGCCCGACCGGGGCACGGGGCGCTCATCCGGCGCAGGCCGGGTGAGCTGGTTCGCCGGTCAGTCCCGGCGGCCCGGGTCGCCCACGAGCGTGCCGATCTTCTCACCCTTGACGGCCCTGGCGATATTGCCCTCCGCCAGGAGTTCGAAGACGAGGATCGGCAGGTCGTTGTCGCGGCAGAGCGTGATGGCGGTCATGTCGGCGACCTTGAGGTCGCGGGTGATGACCTCGCCGTAGCCCAGCGAGTCGAACTTGACCGCGGTCGGGTTGGTGCGGGGGTCGGAGTCGTAGACCCCGTCGACGCCGTTCTTGCCCATCAGCAGGGCCTCGGCGTCGATCTCCAGGGCACGCTGGGCGGCGGTGGTGTCGGTGGAGAAGTACGGCATGCCCATACCGGCGCCGAAGATGACCACACGGCCCTTCTCCAGGTGGCGCACGGCCCGCAGGGGGATGTAGGGCTCGGCGACCTGGCCCATGGTGATGGCGGTCTGGACGCGCGAGTCGATGCCTTCCTTCTCCAGGAAGTCCTGGAGGGCGAGGCAGTTCATCACCGTGCCGAGCATGCCCATGTAGTCGGAGCGGGCGCGGTCCATGCCGCGCTGCTGCAGCTCGGCGCCGCGGAAGAAGTTGCCGCCGCCGATGACGACGGCGATCTCCGCACCGTCCCGGACCACGGCGGCGATCTCGCGCGCGATGGCATGCACCACGTCCGGGTCGACGCCGAGTCCGCCGCCGCCGGCGAACGCCTCGCCGGACAGCTTCAGCAGATACCGGCCGCGTGCTTTGCCGTCGTCGCTCTTCTCGGCCTTCGTGGTCGTGGTCATGGGGAGTCTCACTTCGTTTGCAGTGCACACACACGAAGAAGGCCATTGCCGGTGGGGTGTCGTTCGCATCCCATGCGGCAATGGCCTCCCTCGTCAGATCTGTTGTCGCCCGCCGCGCGCGAGTGCGCGGCGGCGTACCCGGACGACTGCTTCCGACCTTAGCGGTCGGATCCGCCGATCACGGTACTGACTCAGATGCCGACCTTGATGCGCGCGAAGCGCTTCAGGGTGACACCGGCCTCGTCCAGAACCTTCTGGACGGACTTCTTGTTGTCCAGCGCGTACGGCTGGCCCAGCAGGGTGGCGTCCTTGAAGAAGCCGTTGACGCGACCCTCGACGATCTTGGCGATCGCGGCCTCGGGCTTGCCCTCGGCGCGGGTGGTCTCCTCGGCGATGCGACGCTCCTTGTCGACGACGTCGGCGGGGACGTCCTCCTTGGAGAGCCACTGCGGCGCGAACGCGGCGATGTGCTGGGCGATGCCCTTCGCGACCTCGGCGTTCTCCTTGTCGAGCTCGACGAGGACACCGATCTGCGGGGGCAGGTCCGGCATGGTGCGGTGCATGTACGCCAGGACGTAGCCGTCCTTGAACTGGGCGAAGCGGTCCAGGACGATCTTCTCGCCCAGGTTCGCGTTGGCCTCGTCCACGAACGCCTGGACGGTCTTGCCGGCCTCGATCTCGGAGGCGAGCAGCGCGTCGATGTCCGCCGGGGAGGTCTTGACGATGTGCTCGGCGATGGCGTTGGCCACGGCCTGGAACTTCTCGCCCTTGGCGACGAAGTCCGTCTCGCACTTCAGCTCGACGATGACGCCGGCGGAGTTGTCGTCGGCGATGATCTCGACGACGGCACCGTTCTCGGCGGAACGGCCCTCGCGCTTGGCGACGCCCTTCTGACCCTTGATGCGGAGCGCCTCGACGGCCGCGTCGACGTCGCCGTTGGCCTCGTCCAGAGCCTTCTTGCAGTCCATCATGCCGGCGCCGGTGAGCTCGCGGAGCTTCTTGACGTCAGCGGCGGTGTAGTTCGCCATGAGTCTGTGCTTCTCTTCTCGGAGTGCGAATTGAAGATCTACGGGCCCGGACCGCCGATCTGCTACGACCGGCACGGCGGGCGGCGCGGTGGGCGCCGCCCGCCGTGTGGTCACACGATCAGCCGTACGGGCATCGCCGCCCCGGACCTCGCGGCCCGGGGACCGGGCGTCAGGCCTGCTCGCCCTCGGCGGGCTTCTCGGCCTCGGCGGCGGGAGCCTCCTCGGCGGGGGCCTCGGCCGCGGGGGCCTCCTCGGCGGCGGGGGCCTCGGCCGGCTTCTCGGCCTCGGCGTCCGTCTTCTTGTCGCCCTCGAGCAGGTCGCGCTCCCACTCAGCGAGCGGCTCGCCGGCGGCCTTCTCGCCCTTGTTCTCGGCGGCGCCGGAGCGGGCCATCAGGCCCTCCGCCACGGCGTCGGCGATCACGCGGGTGAGCAGGGTGACGGAGCGGATCGCGTCGTCGTTGCCCGGGATCTTGTAGTCGACCTCGTCGGGGTCGCAGTTGGTGTCGAGGATGGCGACGACCGGGATGTTGAGCTTCCGGGCCTCGCCGACCGCGATGTGCTCCTTCTTGGTGTCCACGATCCAGACGGCGCTGGGCACCTTCTGCATCTCGCGGATACCGCCGAGGGTCTTCTCCAGCTTGGCCTTCTCGCGGGAGAGGACCAGGAGCTCCTTCTTGGTCAGACCCGACGCGGCGACGTCCTCGAAGTCGATCTGCTCGAGCTCCTTGAGGCGCTGCAGACGCTTGTAGACGGTCGAGAAGTTGGTGAGCATGCCGCCCAGCCAGCGCTGGTTGACGTAGGGCATGCCGACGCGGGTGGCCTGCTCGGCGATGGCCTCCTGCGCCTGCTTCTTCGTGCCGACGAACATGACCGTGCCGCCGTGGGCGACGGTCTCCTTGACGAACTCGTAGGCGCGGTCGATGTACGACAGCGACTGGAGCAGGTCGATGATGTAGATGCCGTTGCGCTCGGTGAAGATGAAGCGCTTCATCTTCGGGTTCCAGCGACGGGTCTGGTGACCGAAGTGGACGCCGCTCTCCAGCAGCTCCCGCATCGTGACGACGGCCATGGCCGTTCTCCTTGAGATTCTCGGTTGTGCCGCGGGTACCGGACGGTGCCCGCGCCTGACGCCCGCGTACGACGCCCAGCCATGAAGGACCGAGGGGCGCCGACCCGGACCGCCGGCTTGCGCCGGGGGTCCTCATCGAGGCGTGCGAAGTCGACCCGGTGACCCGGATCGCCTCAGAAAGTGTACGGGACCGCCGGGGCCCCGAGTGACGCCGCCGTCCACAACCGGCGAGTAGTCCACAGGCCCGCGTGGTTTCCGCCCGGATTCGGCACGGTTCGGGCATGCGAGAGAACCGACGGAACACGACCTGCCGCGCCCTTGCGCGAGCCGTGCGGTCCGCCGCACGGCGCACGACCGGACGGACCACCGGGCGCACCGCGGGGGCCACGGGGCCCACCGGTGCCGCCGCCGCACGCGCCGGACGGGCGACCGGCTGGACGCTGTTCATGCTGGCCGGGGCGCTGCTGGGGGCGGCAGCCGCCCCTGGGCCCGGCGCCTTTGGCCCCGGCGCCCCTGATCCCGCCCCTCGTTCCGGTGCCCCTCGTCCCGGTGCCTCACCGCCTGCCGCGGAACCGGCGCCCGCGGTCACGGCGGCACCGGCTCAGGTGCCGCGGATCGCGCGGGGGTGGCCCACGGAGACGCGGCCGACGGTGCTGCGGGGGTGGGAACCGCCGGCCTCGGTGTACGGGCCCGGTCACCGGGGGGTGGATCTGGCCGCCGCCGTGGGGGCGGAGGTACGGTCCGTGGCCGCGGGGCGGGTGTCCTTCGCGGGACGGGTCGCGGGACGGGGGGTGGTCTCCGTGGAACTCTCCGGCACGGGGGAGCCGCCGTTGCGCACCACGTTCCAGTCACTGGACCCCGCGGTCCGCAAGGGCGACGCGGTGTCCGCCGGAGCGGCGCTGGGGTCCCTGCTCGCCGACCCCCATTGCGGCGCGGCCCCCTGCCTCCACTGGGGCCTGCGCCGGGGCGCCGCCTACCTCGACCCCCTCATGCTCCTCCCCCCGTGGCTCCTCGCCCCACCCCCGCCCCGCCTCCTGCCGGTCCCTCCGGACCTGCCCCTGCCGAAGACCTGGCCGTGACGGGACTGCCGTAGCCGCGGGGCACGCGGGTTCCGCGGATCGCGCGGTTTCCGCAGCTCACCGGCAGGGAGGGGCGGGGGTGGTCGCGAGTTCGAAGGTCACTTACGGGGCGGGCGGGGTGGGGCGGGGCCGGGTGGTTGCGCGGGTGTCAGGCCTCGCGGTCGGGGGTGGTCCCGAGGACGCCGTGGAGGGCCATGCGGACCGCGGCGTCGGTGATCTCGGCGGGGTCCTCGGCGGCGCCGAGTTCGAGCCGCCGGACCGCGCCGTCGACCACGCCCTGCAGCAGCATCGCCGCCAGCCCCGGCCGCTCGTGCCCCAGCTCGCGCAACGCGTTGCCGAGCATCGTCACCAGTTCCCCGTGCGCCGCGCGGATCTTTTCCCGCGCACCCTGGTCCAGCTCGCCCGCGGAGATGGCCACGACCGCCCGGTGGCGCCGGTCCCCCACGAGCGCCAGCTGCCGCCGCACGTACGCCTCGACCTTCGCGGCCGGCCCGTAGGCCGCCGCCATCGCCGCCTCGACCTCGGCGGCCCAGACCGGGAAGTCGACGGCGCAGAGTTCCTCGACCACGGCCGCGCGCGAGCGGAAGTACTCGTACACGGACGACCGCGCGAGCCCCGTGCGTTCGGCGAGCGCGGGGAAGGTCAGCGCCTCCGTACCGCCCTCGGACAGCAGGGACCGCGCAGCGTCCAGCAGTGCGGCTCGCTGCATCGACCGGTGCTCGGCCACGGAGGCCGCTCGAATCCTTGGCACGTCACCACTCTACGGAGGGACGCGCGGAAACGTGCCTCCGCCTGCCGCACCGGTTGTCAGCGCCCGAAACTGGCCAGTTTGGCTCTCAACTGGAGCACCGACTTGGTGTGGATCTGGCTCACCCGGCTCTCCGTCACCCCGAGCACGTTGCCGATCTCGGCGAGGGTCAGGCCCTCGAAGTAGTAGAGCGTGACCACCGTCTTCTCCCGGTCCGGGAGCATGTTGATGGCCCGCGCCAGCAGCCGCCGCAGTTCGCGGTCCTCGGCGACCTCGACGGGGTCGTCGGCGGCGGTGTCCTCCAGGGTCTCCATCAGGCTC
Source organism: Streptomyces sp. NPDC002640 (assembly GCF_053592575.1). Classification (NCBI taxonomy): domain Bacteria; kingdom Bacillati; phylum Actinomycetota; class Actinomycetes; order Kitasatosporales; family Streptomycetaceae; genus Streptomyces; species Streptomyces sp. NPDC002640. The sequence goes on from NZ_JBSFVZ010000004.1 coordinate 96,435, forward strand.
ATCCGGCCCCCGCCCTCACCGCCCCCGTGCAGCACCTCCTCCAGGGCGACCACGTTCGCCAGCGAGAGCTGGCTGAAGACGGCGTGCAGTTCGTCGACGGTGACGCCCATCTCCTCGGCCACCTCGGCCTCGGTCGGCGTCCGCCGCAGTCGCGCCTCCAGGGTGGCGTAGGCACGCTCGACGTTGCGCGCCTTCTGCCGCACGGAACGCGGGATCCAGTCCAGCGCGCGCAGTTCGTCGATCATCGCCCCGCGGATCCGGGTGATCGCGTATGTCTCGAACTTGATCTCGCGTTCGATGTCGAACTTCTCGATGGCGTCGATCAGTCCGAAGACGCCCGAGGAGACGAAGTCGGCCTGCTCGACGTTGGACGGCAGCCCCACGCTCACCCGGCCGGCCACGTATTTGACCAGGGGCGAGTAGTGCAGGATGAGCTGCTCCCGCAGCCGCTCGTCCCCGGTCGCCTTGTAGGTCCGCCACAGCTCGTCGACGGTCGAGGGAGCGGGAGGCCGCACGCTGCCCCGGGCCGCGGGGGTGACCGCCGCCGCCCGGTCGGGCCCGGAGGTGTGCTGGGGCATTCGTCGCCTTGTGCCGTTCTGCCGTGGTACCGGTCTCGCGCTCCGGCGCAACCGGAGCGCCGGGGATCCTCGTGAGCGTAGCGCGACTGGAGCATCGCAGTCCGTGAAGGACGAATCGGCACGCATCCGCAGATACGTTCCTCCATCGCCCGCCCGACCGTGAACCGGAGCCACGGGCCTCACCCCGAGTTACCACCCGGAAGGCCCAACTCCGGGTGTACACAAGGGCGTCGGGACCACCCGGACGGCCGAGCGGACCCTCAGGGCGGCCCTGCGCCGGCCCGCGCCGAGATCACCGCATGACGCGTCAACTGCCATCCGTCGCCGTGTCGTTCGACATGACCCAGGGAGCGCAGTTCGTAGAGCCTGGCGACCGCGTCGTCCTGCGTGGTCGCCGCCCCCCGCGCGATCTCCGCCACGTGGACGACGCCCCGGGCGGGCAGTGCGTCCAGCACCCGGCGGGCGCCGGCCTCGAGCAGGTCCCTCGGCAGCAGCGGGCCCTGCGGAACCTCCTTGAACTCCCCCATCGCACCGACCAGCTCGACGATCTCGGCGGCGTCGGTGACCAGCACCGCCTCCTCCCGCAGCAACTGGTGGACCCCGGTGGACAGCCCGCTGGTGACCGGCCCGGGGACGCCCATCACGAAGCGTCCGAGCCGGCGGGCGGCCCGTGCCGTGGCCAGGGACCCGCTGCGCCGGGCGGCCTCGACGACGACCGTGCCGCGGGTCAGCGCGGCGATCACCCGGTTGCGGAGCACGAAGCGGGAGGGCGTGGGGTGGTCGCCGGGCGGCAACTCACCGATCACCAGCCCCTGTTCCGCGATCCTGTTGATGAGCCGGGCGTGTCCGCGCGGGTAGGGCCGGTCGACCCCGCACGCCAGCACGGCCACCGTGGCCCCGCCCGCCCCCAGCGCACCCCGGTGCGCTGCCCCGTCGATCCCGTACGCCCCGCCGGAGACCACCACCCAGCCACGCTCGGCGAGCTCGGCGGACAGGGCGGCCGAGACATGGGCGCCGTATTCGGTGCAGGCCCGCGCGCCGACCACGGCCACCGACCGCAGTGCCCACATCCGCAGGCCGGGGCGCCCGCGGATCCACAGCCCCAGTGGCCGGGCGTCGCCCAGGTCGTCGAGCTGGGTGGGCCACTCGGCGTCGCCGGGCACCACGAACCGCGCTCCGGCGTCCGCCGCGGCGGCCAGGTCGCGCGCCGGGTCGGCGGCCGCGGCCCGCGCGCACAGCCCCGCCCAGCGCCTGGCGCCCGCCCCGGGGAGCGGCCGGTCCTGGTCCCGCAGCCGCCGGACCAGGCCGACCGGGCCCATCTCGCGCACCCACCGGCCGCCCGTCTCGTCCCCGGGCTCCAGCACGCGGGTGAGCCAGGTCCGCGCCCACCTCTCCTCGGGCCCCGGCGGTCCCTCCATCAGGGCCGCCGCCTCCCGCACGGCGGCAGCACCAGCCACACCGGTCCCACCTGCCACACCGGCCCCGGCCGGGGCATTTCCTGCCACACCCTCCGCCGCGGCTGCCACTCCGGCTTCCGCCACGGCTGCCGTTCCGGCTTCCGCCGCGGCTGCCGTTCCGGTCCCCGCACTCACCCTCGCCCTCGCCTCCACCGCAAGCAGGTCCAGCTGCTCGCCCGCGCCGGCCTCCACCCGCGCCGCCTCGCCGCTCACACCAGCTCCCCGATCGTCGTGGCCGCCCCCAGCGGGAAGCCGGTGCGCAGCTCCAGGGCGAAGGCGACGTCCTGGGCGTCGGGGCGGTCGTGGCCCACCAGGTCCGCCACCGTCCAGGCCACCCGGAGCACCCGGTCCAGGCCCCGCGCGGTGAGCGTGCCGCGCTCCAGGAGGCGTTCGGCGCGGTCCACGGCACCCGGGGCGGCCCGCCACCGTCCGCGCAGCTCACGGCCCGGCACCTCGGCGTTGGTCCGCCACGGTGTGCCGACCAGCCGGGCCGCCGTACGCTCCCGGGCGGCCCGGACGCGGGCGGCGACGGTCGCCGAGGTTTCCCCGCCCTGCCCGGGCGCGGTCAGCTCGGAGCGCTTCACCGGCCCGACCTCCACCCTGAGGTCGACCCGGTCCAGCAGCGGCCCGGAGAGCCGCGCCTGGTAGCGCCGCACCGCGTGCGGCGGGCATTCGCACGCCTCGTCGCTGCGGGAGAACCGGCCGCACGGGCACGGATTGGCGGCCAGCACCATCAGGCACTTGGCCGGAAAGCGCACCACGCCCTCACTCCGCGCGATCACCACATGCCCGGATTCCAACGGCTGCCGGAGCGCGTCCAGCGCCGTCCGGCTGAATTCGGGCGCCTCGTCCAGGAAGAGCACGCCGCGGTGGGCCAGCGAGACGGCGCCGGGCCGGGCCGTGCCCTTGCCGCCCCCGACCAGGGCCTGCATGGTGGCCGAGTGGTGCGGGGCGCAGTAGGGCGGCTGGTCGATCAGCGGCCGCCCCGGCGGAAGCAGACCGGCCACCGAGTGGACGGCGGTGACCTCCAGGGACTCCTGCCGGTCCAGCGGCGGCAGCAGCGTGGGCAGGCGTTCGGCCAGCATGGTCTTGCCCGTGCCCGGGGGGCCGGAAAGGAACAGGTGGTGTCCTCCGGCGGCGGCCACCTCGAGGGCAGCGCGGGCCCGCAGCCCGCCCGCCACGTCGGCCAGGTCGTGGCCCTGGTCCGCGAAGCCGCCGCCGGGCACTCCCACGGCCGCCGCGGCGCCCGGCAGGCGCAGTCCGGCCAGCATCGGGTCGGGCCGGCCCTCCGCGAGGGGTTCCTCCTCGGGCACCGGCGAGTCCGTCAGCACCGCGATCAGCTGCCGCAGGCTGCGGACGCCCAGCACCGACACCCCGGGTACCAGGGACGCCTCCGGTGCCGCGCATTCGGGCACCACGACCTGCTGGTATCCGGCCTCCGCGGCGGCGAGCACCACCGGCAGGACGCCCCGGACGGGTCTGACCCGCCCGTCCAGCCCCAGCTCGCCGATCATCACCAGCTCGGCCAGCACCTGCGGGTCGATCACCTCGGCCGCTCCGAGGACCGCGCACGCCACCGCCAGGTCGAAGCCGCTGCCCGCCTTGGGCACCGACGCCGGGCTGAGGCCCACGGTGAGCTTCTTCTGCGGCCAGGGCGCCCCGGAGTTGACCACGGCGGCCCGCACACGGTCCCGGCTCTCGGTGAGGCTCTTGTCGGGCAGGCCCACCAGGGTGAACGCGGCGACGCCGGGCTCCAGGTCGGCCTGTACCTCGACCACCACGCCCTCGGCGCCGACGAGGGCGACCGAACAGGTACGCGCGAAGCCCATCTCAGGCCACCCCCCGCACGTGCTCCACCCGGGGGGCGCCGCGGCGCGGCAGCAGCACGCCGACCAGGTCGATGCGGACGCCGCCCGGCGGTGCGCCGCCGTGTTCCTGCACCCAGCGTTCGGCCAGGCCGCGCAGGCGGGCGGCCTTCGCGGGCGTCACCGCGGCCATCGGGTGCTCGAAGGCGGCCTGCCCGTCCGCCGGAGCCCGGCGGGTCTTCACCTCGCAGACCACCACCGCGTCGCCGTCCCGGGCGACGATGTCGATCTCGCCCGTCCGGCCGCCCCGCCAGTTGCGGTCCAGGACCGTCATGCCGGCCTCGGTCAGCCGCCGTGCGGCCAGCTCCTCGCCCCACGCACCGAGCGCGCCACGCGCCCCGCCCGCACGGACCCCGCTGAGCCCCGCCGCACCCGCCTCGGCCCTCGCGCGCCGTCCCGTCCTGGGTTCCGTCGCGGTGACCGTTCGTCCTTCGTCTTCTCGTGCGCCCATCCGGCACCACCTCCGCAGCCCACGATGGGCCCGGCCCGGAAGCGATGTGGATCTTGGTGGAGGGACCCGGTGAACACGCGCGAAGCCCCACCCTTTCGGGTGAGGCTCCGTGGCGGCTCGCGGCGGTTGTCCACAGGTCAGTTGCCCGGGAGCTCCAGATCCGTCTTGTTGAGCTCCTCGATGTTCACGTCCTTGAACGTGAGAACGCGTACCTTCTTGACGAAGCGGGCTGGCCGGTACATGTCCCACACCCAGGCGTCGGCCATGGTGACCTCGAAGAAGACCTCACCCTGGACGGAGTGCACCTGCATGTCGTAGTCGTTGGTGAGGTAGAACCGTCGCTCGGTCTCGATCACGTAGGTGAACAGCCCGACGACGTCTCGGTACTCCCGGTAGAGCTTCAGCTCCATCTCGGTCTCGTACTTCTCGAGGTCCTCGGCGCTCATGGCATGTTCCCCTTCAGCCGTGCGGTCCCACCATTGTGCGTCAGTCCCACGAGCCCCTAGGCGATTTCCGGCTCAAGGGTCTCCGGCCCGGCGGGGGATCTTCGTCGAGCGGCCTGCTCGGCAGCCCGGCGAGTCCCGTGGGATACACCGTCTCATGTGACCGCCCGAGTTCCCCACACGTCCAGCACCGCGCGTGCGCGAAAGTCGCACCGTCCGGGATGATCCGGGTCGTATCGGGCCTGACCAGGCAGTACCGCTCGCCGCGGCCGCCGGCCGGTCAGTCGCCGGCAGCGCCCGTGCCCCGGCGCCGGGCCAGCGCCCCCGCCACCGGTCCGTAGGCGGCCCCGGCGAAGATCATCACCGCGCCGGCCACCGCCATGGTCGTCTGAAGGGGCAGCGGTCCCTGCGGGGAGGGCTCGTCGCCCAGCGCGCGGAAGCCGGGGGCGGGCTCGATCATGCCGTCCATGGGCCACACCACGGCGTCCACCCGTCCCTTCACGGCCTCCCGGGAGACCGTGCCGGCGGCCTTCTCGGCGAGGTGTGCGGTGGAGTCCAGGGAGCCCGTGCGGTCGTCGCCCAGCAGGAACAGCCGGCCTTCGGGGACGGTGACCTCCGAGAAGGAGGCCGCCGCGGCGAACGGGTCGTCGCCCACGTACGGCTCCTCGATCCGCTCGCCGTTCACCGTGAGCCCGCCCTCGGCGCAGCAGGCGACGGTGTCGCCGCCGACCGCGACCACGCGCTTGATCAGCGGGGCATCCGCCCACTCCTCCTGCTCGAACACCACCACGTCACCGCGGCGCACCTCGGAACCGTCCACCCGCTCGGCCAGCACGCGGTCGCCGGCGGCGATGGTGGGGTGCATCGAGGCGGTGGGCACGGTGAACGGCATGTAGACCAGCGCGGCCCAGCCGAAGCCGCCGAGGAACAGGACGGTTCCCAGGGCGACCACCAGGCCCGAGAGCCGCTGCCCCAGCCGTCCCCCCGCGGGCGAGCCGCTCCCGGCGCCTCCGCCGCGCCTCGCCACGGCCGTGCCGGTACCGCTCGTGCCGCTCTCGCTGCTCATGGCCCCGCACCCTACCCGGCGGTACGCGGCCTGGGCACCCCCCGGCGAACCGCCCCGGCGAACCACCCCCGCGACGACAAGGCCCGCCGCTCCGGAGCCGGAGGGGCGGGCCGCGCGGTCGTTCGCCTCGCGCTACTTGTCGAGCGCCGGCTGGTCGAAGGTGTCCGGCACCGGCAGCGTGCCCCAGCGGTCGATCGGCCAGGCCTTCACCACGGCCCGCCCCACGACGTCCTCGACCGGGACCATGCCGTTGTTGGCGTCGTCCTGGTTGTAACGGGAGTCCTTGCTGTTCTGGCGGTGGTCGCCCATCACCCACAGGTAGCCCTCGGGCACCTTGACCTTGAACTGGCCGGCGTCGTCGTTGCTGCAGGGGGTGTTGCCCGGGAAGACGTACGGCTCGTCGAGTGCGACGCCGTTGACCACCAGGGGTCCGTTGCCCCGGCACTCGACGGTGTCCCCGCCGACGCCGACGACGCGCTTGATGAGGTCCCGCTCCTCGGCGGAGGGCATCAGGCCCACCCAGGTGAGGACCTGCTGGAAGGCGTTGGGCTGCTCCACCGGCTGGCCGGCCAGCCAGTTGTCCGGGTCGTGGAATACGACCACCTCGCCGCGCTCCGGCTCCGAGCCGAACCACGGGGTGAGCTTGTCCACCAGTACCCGGTCACCGCGCTGCAGGGTGTTCTGCATGGAGTCCGAGGGGATGGAGAACGCCTGCAGCAGGAACGTCTTGATCAGCAGCGCCAGCACCAGCGCGATCACGACGAGCAGGGGCAGTTCCTTCCAGAACGACCGCATCTGCTGGTTCGAGCCGCCGCGCCGTGGGCGCCTGCCCTCGCCCTCGCTGTGGGCGTCCGCCGGACCGCCCGGGCCCTCGGGGTCGCTGCCGGGCGTCACGCCCTCGCTCCGGTCCTGCGGGTCGGGTTCCGGGGAACGCCTCCGCCACCCGTCGCCGCCACCGGAACGTGCGCCAACCGCCGCATCCCCCACACCGAACTCCTCACTCCGTACCGCCGCCCGCCCGCTGCCCGGCGCGGGCCCACCACTCCCTTAACGAGCGGGAGTTCCCCAGGGCTCGGTGGTCGCCGGAATCCGTTGGTCCGTGTCGCCCGGCCTGCCGGCCCGCGGGTGCTGCCACCCTATGCGAGCCGGGCCCCGGGACGCCTACCCCCCGTCGGACGACCCGGTGGACGACCCGGTGGACGACCCGGTAGACGGCCCGGCGGAGGACCCGGCGGAGGGCCCGACGGACGCGAACGTCTCCGGCCTGGTCAGCCGCGTCCAGTGCCCGATCGGCCAGGCCACCGCCACGGCCCGGCCCACGACCAGGTCCTCGGACACGGCGCCGCCGTGGGGCCCGTCCAGGTGGACCCGGGAGTCCGCGGAGTGCGAGCGGTGGTCGCCCATCACCCACAGGCTGCCCTCCGGCACCGTCACCTCGAAGTGCTTCACGGAGGGCTCGTCGCCCGGGAACAGGTAGTCCTCGTCGAGGGGCGTGCCGTTCACCGTCATCCTGCCCGCGTCGTCGCAGCAGACCACCCGGTCGCCGCCGACGCCGACCACGCGCTTGATCAGGTCCTGCTCGTCGGCCGAGGGCATCACGCCCACGAAGGCCAGGCCCTCCTTGATCCGGCGGGTCACCGCGGACTCGTCGGTGATCTCGGCGACCTCCTCCGCCCGCAGCCAGCCGCCGGGGTCCCGGAACACCACCACGTCGCCCCGCTCCGGCTTCGCGCCGAACCACGGGGTGAGCTTGTCCACGATCACCCGGTCGCCGATCCGGATGGTCTGCTCCATGGAGCCGGAGGGAATCACGAACGCCTGGAACAGGAAGGTCTTGAGCAGCAGCGCGATCGCCAGCGCCACGCCGCCCAGCAGGGGTATCTCCTTGAGCACCGCCCGCCGCCGGCGGCGCTGCACCTTGCGGCGCAGCCGGCGCCGTTCCGCGCGCCCCGGCAAAGGCGCCGCCTCCCCTCCCCCTCCCGCCCCTTGCGGGCGTCCGCGCCTACCCATGGGCCCCGTCCGGCGCGGGGACGCCGGTGTAGGCGCGGGAGGGTTCGACGCGTGTCCACCGCCCGGCCGGCCAGACGATCCAGTCGGCCCGCCCGGTGACGTCCTCCACGGACACCATGCCGCCGCCCGGCGAGCCCAGGTGGTCCCGGGAGTCGCTGGAGGCGGCCCGGTGGTCGCCCAGGACGAACAGCCTGCCGTCCGGCACCACCACGTCGAACCGCACCGCAGACGGCGCGTCGCCGCCGAGGAACGCGGACTCGTCCACCGCCCGCCCGTTGATCCGCAGGCGCCCGTCCCGGTCGCAGCAGACCACGCGGTCGCCGCCGACGCCCACCACCCGCTTGACGAAGTGGCCGTCGCCGAAGCCCTCGGCGTCCTGGAAGACCACCACGTCCCCGCGGGCGGGTCCGTCGCCGAAGCGGTAGGCCAGTTTGTTCACCAGCACCCGGTCGCCGGTCCGCAGTCCGGGCTCCATCGAGGTGCTGGGAATGGTGAACGGCTGGGCCACGAACAGGGTCACCAGCAGCAGGAAGACCAGGCAGGACCCCGCCGTGAGGGTGAGGCTGCCGCCCGGCAGCCAGTCCCGGAGCCGGCCCCCACCGCCCTCGCCCTCCTCCGGCGCGGCGTCCGCGTCGGGCCGGGCGTCGACGTCGGGCCGGGCGTCGGCGTCCGCGTCCCGCCGGGCGTGCCCGGGAACAGCGAAGCGCGACCGCGCCTCCCCGGACCGTGGCCGAGGGGATTCCTCGGGCACGTGCGGGGAGGAGCGGTCGCGCTCCAGGTGCTGTGCTTCGGTGTCCATAGGGGGCAGATGCTATCCGGCCCCCGGGACGACACCCGCGCGAGATCAGTTGTCGCGCTTCTCCTTGATCTTCGCGGCCTTGCCGCGCAGCTCACGGAGGTAGTACAGCTTCGCGCGACGGACGTCACCGCGGGTGACCAGCTCGATCTTCTCGACGATCGGGGTGTGCACCGGGAAGGTGCGCTCGACGCCGACGGAGAACGAGACCTTGCGGACCGTGAAGGTCTCGCGGACACCGGCGCCCTGGCGGCGGATGACGACGCCCTTGAACTGCTGCACACGAGAGCGGTTGCCCTCGATGACGCGGACGTGGACGTTGACGGTGTCACCCGGGCGGAAGGCCGGGATGTCGCTGCGCAGCGACGCGGCGTCGACGGAGTCGAGCAGGTGAGACATTTCGTCTGCCTTCTTCGCTGATGCCACAGGTCACCAACGGGAGCTAGTTTTCATCGGAAGAGCGTCGTCGTGACCGGAACGCCGCGCCGTGTCCCCCTGTGGCAGGGGCGCGCGCCGGGCCACGCACAACAGCCGCCTATTCTTCCACGTCTTCGACGCGGCGCCAAAACCGCCCGTACGGCAGACCCTGGGGGTCGGGTGCCCAGCCCAGGATGGAGAGCATCTCCCGGTCCTTCTTGTCGAAGGCCTCGGGGCGGGTGCGCTCGATCAGGTCGGGCCGGTGCGTGGTGGTGCGGCGCAGCGCCTCGTCGCGCCGCCAGCGGGCGATCTTCCCGTGGTGGCCGCTGAGCAGCACGTCGGGGATGCCGCGGCCGCGCCACTCGGGCGGCTTGGTGTGGACCGGGCCCTCCAGCAGGTTGGCCATGGCGCCCGGGGCGAAGGAGTCGTCGCGGTGCGACTCGGCGTTCCCCAGCACGCCGGGCAGCAGCCGGGCCACGGCCTCGGTGACCACCAGCACCGCCGCCTCACCGCCGGCCAGCACGTAGTCGCCGATGGAGACCTCGTACACGGGCATGCGGGTGGCGTACTCGTCGATCACCCGGCGGTCGATGCCCTCGTAGCGGGCCGGGGTGAAGATCAGCCAGGGCCGCTCGGACAGTTCCACGGCCACTTCCTGGGTGAACGGCCGGCCACTGGGCGTGGGCACGACCAGCACCGGACCGGAGGCACCGGCCTCGTACCCGTCGGCGACGATCTGGTCCAGCGCATCGCCCCATGGCTCGGTCTTCATGACCATGCCCGGACCGCCGCCGTAGGGGGTGTCGTCGACGGTGTTGTGCCGGTCGTACGTCCAGTTCCTCAGGTCGTGGACGCCGACCTGGAGCCGTCCGCGGGCCCGGGCCTTGCCGACCAGGGAGACGTTCAGCGGTTCCAGGTACTCCGGGAAGATGGTGACGACGTCGAGACGCATCAGGCCTCGTCCCGCTTCCGCTCCTCGGCGGACGCCTCGCCCGCCTCCGCGTCCCGGGCGGAGGCGACCTCGGCCCGGTCGTCGATCAGGCCGGGCGGCGGGTCGATGACCGCCCGCTGCTCCTCCAGGTCGATCTCCACCACGATCTCCTGGACGAACGGCACGTAGACCTCGCTGCCGTCCTCGCGCTCGACCACGAAGAGGTCCTGGGAGGGCAGGTGGGAGATCTCGGTGATCCGCCCCACCGCCTCGCCGTCCACGGTCACCACGTCCAGGTCCATGAGCTGGTGGTCGTAGTACTCGTCCTCCTCCTTCGGCAGTTCGTCGGGGTCGACGTCCGCGATGAGGAGGATGTTGCGCAGGGCCTCGGCGCCGGTGCGGTCCCGTACGCCCTCGAAGCGCAGCAGCAGCCGGCCGCTGTGCACCCGGCCCGTCTCGATGGTCAGGGGACCGGCCGAGGCCGGGTCGGTGGCCAGGACGGCGCCGGGCGCGAGCCGCAGCTCCGGCTCGTCGGTACGTACCTCGACGGTGACCTCGCCCTTGATGCCGTGGGCGCGGCCGATCCGTGCGACTACCAGCTGCACTGTGCTTGCTCTCCTGGGTCGGGACTGCGGGTGAGGACTGCGGCGCGGACCGCGGGCGGGACCGCGGATGCGGACCGCCGGGCGGGAACGACGTCGGGCCGGGGAAGGACCCGAAGGCCTTCCCCGGCCCGAGCCGGTGTTGCGTGTGTCAGCGGACGTCGTCCACGTCGACCAGGTCGACACGGACGCCGCGACCGCCGATGGCGCCCACGACGGTACGCAGGGCGCGTGCGGTGCGGCCGTTGCGGCCGATCACCTTGCCGAGGTCGTCCGGGTGGACCCGGACCTCGAGCACGCGACCGCGACGCAGGTCGCGCGAGGCGACCTGCACATCGTCAGGGTTGTCGACGATGCCCTTCACGAGGTGCTCGAGAGCCTCCTCGAGCATGCTCAGGCCTCGGTCGACTCAGCCGGAGCGGACTCGGCGGCGGCCTCGTCCTTCTTCTCGGCCTTCTTCTTCTGGGTGATGGCCTCGCCCTTGCCCTCGTCGTCGCCACCGAGGGCCTCGAAGGACGGACGCGCCGGCTTCTCGGCACGCTGCAGCAGCGGCGCCGGGGCGGGCTCGCCCTTGAACTTCTGCCAGTCGCCGGTCTTCTTGAGGATGGCGAGAACCGGCTCGGTCGGCTGGGCGCCGACGGACAGCCAGTAGGCGACACGCTCGGCGTCGACCTCCATCACCGACGGGTTGTACGTCGGGTGGTACTTGCCGATCTCCTCGATCGCACGGCCGTCACGGCGGGTGCGGCTGTCGGCGACGACGATGCGGTAGTGAGGCGAACGGATCTTGCCCAGACGCTTCAGCTTGATCTTGACTGCCACGGGAGTGGAATCTCCTGGATTTGACGTGGTGGGCGCGACGGAAAGCCGCGTGGGGTTGCGGCACCGAGTGCCCGATGGACGCGTCAGCCGGAGGAGAGAGGGGTCCTGTGCGACTGTCGAGTACAGCTGGCCATTCTGCCACACGACCGGGCCTGCCTCCGAATGGGGGCATACGAGGCCCGCGCGGGTCCGGCGTCCACGACGCGCCGGCTCCGCGCGGGCCCCGCGCGCGCCTCAGCTCGCCGCGGCCAGCGGCTCGGGCTCGGGGATCCTGAAGGGCTTCTGGCAGCCCCCGCACACGATGGGCGCCTGCGCCAGGACGGAGGGAACGACGCGCACGTTCCGGCCGCAGTCGCAGACGGCCTTGACCCGCACACCTCCCCCCGAGGATCCGTGCCGGGCCGCGGGTCCCCGGAAGGTGCCGGCCGTGTCCGACGCCACGGCAGCGTTGTGCGCCTTGAGGGCACGCTGCAGTCGCTCGATCGTGGGCCGGTACCGGCGCTTCGCCTCGGGCTTGAGCGTGACCAGCGAGAAGCCGCTGCTGGGATGCGGCTCCTCGGAGTGGTCGAGCCCGAGCTCCTCGGCGATCGCCAGGAACCTGCGGTTGTGGTAGCGGCCGGCCCGCGAGGTGTCGCGGATTCCGCGGGCGGCGGCGATGCCGTGGACTGCCTCATGGAGGAGTCGCTCGAAGGAGAGTTCGTGTCCGCAGGCGGACGACGACTCCCCGATCAGGGATTCGGGCGCGGCCAAGTCCGGCAGCTCGGGATGGTGCCGCTGAATGTCGGCCCATGCCTGCGCCAGCTCGGCGGCGAGAACAGGTGGTGTCGTGCTCACGTAATGACAACGACGCCGGAGCCCTCAGTGTTCCTATTCCGGGGCATCTCAAATAATTTTGCACGTACCCGTCAGTCAACCCTGATGCGTCCGGACGAGGACGGGTGCGCTGATCTGCGCAGAAGCCTGACGTCTCGCCACAAGGCGGTACGTAGCCACCTGTACGCACCGGGCGGTACCGGCGCACGAACGGTCCCCGTACGCCCCCGCGCGCGCATCATCTTGGCGCGATTCCGACGTGACGGGAGGTTACTACCCGTAGTGCCGGAGCCCGCCGCCGGGTCCCGGTTCACGGGCCGCCCGCGGCCTTCCTGGGGATTCACCGACGGTACGCCGGGCACTCCCCGTCCTTACCGACGCGTCAGGGCCCCCTCCGGTTGCCCCGCGGGTTACCGGTATGTGAAATCTCGCCGTATACGCCCGCATCCGGCATTGCGGTGTCCACATGCCCTGGACGCCACGGCCTCGGCGCAGTTACCTGGCATACGGGGGGAAGCCGGGGCACACCACGGGGGCGCGGCGCACACGACGGCCGCGCACGCGCGGCCGGACAGACAGGCGGCAACCTTTCGGCGACAGGGGCGCTACATGACATCCACTCTCGTACGACGTCACCCTCCCCATGCGGCCCGGACCACGGGCGCCGATCCGGGGAGCCGGGCCCGGGACTGGTCCGAGATCCAGGAACGCATGCTGGTCCCCCTCTACGAGGCCGTCCACGAGCGGCTGGGCGTGGGACCCGGCACCCGGCTCCTGGGGCTGGGCTGCGGATCCGGCCTGGCGCTGCTGATGGCCGCGGGCCGCGGCGCCGACGTCACCGGCGTGGAACCCGACTCACCCGAACGGCTCAACCTGGCGCGGGAACGGCTGACGGCCGACGCCGGGAACGCCTCCGGCGGGCCCGGGGCGCGGCTGACGGACCGCGCGCCGGCCCGCCCGGACGCGTACACCGTGGTGACCGCGCTGGCCCCGATCGGCTGCCGCGCCGGTGACGCCGACGTCCTGGTGGCCCGGCTGCGCGAGGCCGCCCCGCTGGCCGAACGGGGCGCCGCGGTGGTCCTGACCGGCTGGGGGCCGCCGGAGCGGTGCGCGACCAACGGGGTGCTGCGGGCCGCGGCGCGAGCGGCGGAGTCCCCCGCGCCGGGGAACTGGCGGCCGACCGGCCGGGACGACCTGGAGGAGGTGGCGCGGCGGGCCGGTCTGGTCCCGGACGGCTCCGGCCGGGTGTCCTGCCCGTTCGGCTACGCCGGCGTCGACAGCGCGGTGCGCGGACTGTGGTCCACCGGCCTGTTCGACGCGGCCGCCGCCCCCGACCGCTCGCAGGTCGACAAGGAGCTCCGCGAGGCCCTGCACCCCTACCGCCGGGCGGACGGCACGGTCTGGATGCCCAACGTCTTCCGTTACCTGGTGGCCCGCACCCGGTAGCCCGGAAACGCGGAAGCCGGGCGGTCCCCTGAGGGGAACGCCCGGCTTCCGCGCCGCCGTGCGGCCTGTCCGGCCGGTCAGCCCATGAACTTCTTGAACTCGTCCGGGAGCTCGAAGTCCTGGGCGCCCTGCTGCGGCAGGCCGAAGGCGTTGCCGCCCTGCGCCGCGGCCTCGCGGCGCTGGGCCTCCTCCAGCTCCTGCTGCTTGCGCTTCATCGGGTTGCCGGAGCGCTGCTTGCCCTTGGCCTTCTTCTGCTGCTTCTTCTGCCGGCCGGCGCCCGCTCCGCCGCCCATGCCCGGCATCCCCGGCATGCCCGGGACGCCGCCGCCCTGGGCCATCCGGGACATCATCTTGCGGGCCTCGAGGAACCGCTCGATCAGGTTCTTGACCGCGCTGACCTCGACACCGGAACCCTTGGCGATGCGGGCCCGGCGGGAGCCGTTGATGATCAGCGGGTCGGTGCGCTCGCCGGGCGTCATCGACTTGATGATCGCCGCGGTCCGGTCGACGTCGCGCTCGTCCAGGTTGTTGATCTGGTCCTTGATCTGGCCCATCCCCGGCAGCATGCCGAGGAGCTTGGAGATCGACCCCATCTTCCTGACCTGCTCCATCTGGGACAGGAAGTCGTCGAGGGTGAACTCCTGGCCCTTCTTGGAGGCCAGCTTGGAGGCCATCTTCTCGGCCTCGGCCTGGTCGAAGGTCTTCTCCGCCTGCTCGATCAGGGTGAGCAGGTCACCCATGTCGAGGATGCGGGAGGCCATCCGGTCCGGGTGGAAGGCGTCGAAGTCGTCCAGCTTCTCACCGTTCGACGCGAACATGATCGGCTTGCCGGTGATCGACGCGATCGACAGGGCAGCGCCACCGCGGGCGTCGCCGTCCAGCTTGGAGAGCACGACGCCGTCGAAGCCGACGCCGTCGCGGAAGGCCTCGGCGGTGTTGACCGCGTCCTGACCAATCATCGCGTCGACGACGAAGAGGATCTCGTCCGGGCTCACCGCGTCCCGGATGTCGGCGGCCTGCTGCATCATCTCGGCGTCGATGCCGAGGCGGCCGGCGGTGTCCACGATGACGATGTCGTGGACCTTGGCGCGCGCGAAGTCGATGGAGTCCTCGGCGACCTTGACCGGGTCGCCGACGCCGTTGCCCGGCTCCGGGGCGTACACCGCGACGCCGGCGCGCTCGGCCACCACGCTGAGCTGGTTCACGGCGTTGGGGCGCTGGAGGTCGGCGGCGACGAGGAGCGGGGAGTGGCCCTGGTCCTTCAGCCACTTGCCGAGCTTGCCGGCGAGGGTGGTCTTACCGGCACCCTGGAGACCGGCGAGCATGATCACGGTCGGCGAGGTCTTCGCGAACCGCAGGCGGCGGGTCTCACCACCGAGGATGGTCACCAGCTCGTCGTTGACGATCTTGATGACCTGCTGGGCGGGGTTCAGCGCCTTCGAGACCTCGGAGCCGAGGGCGCGCTCCTTGACGCTCTTGATGAACGCCCGGACCACCGGCAGGGCGACGTCCGCCTCGAGGAGCGCGATGCGGATCTCGCGTGCCGTGGCGTCGATGTCCGCCTCGGAGAGCCGGCCTTTCCCGCGGAGGTTTTTGAAAGTCGCGCTGAGGCGGTCGGAGAGGGTATCGAACACGGCGCTCGTCGGTCCTCGGTGTCGGGGGCGGATGAATGTGGTGTCCAGGGTATCCGCCCCGAACCCGTACCGGTCCCTGCCGGTCCCGTACCGGACCCTGCGGGTCCCTTACCGTGCCCTGCCGGGTGTCTCCCGCCCGGGCGCGGTCGTCGTGCGGGTTCCCGCGCGCCGGGCTCAGGCGGTGCGCAGGGCCGCTTCGAGGTGGCGGGCCACGGTGGTGGCGGTCGCGGGCGCGAGGGGGGCGCCCTTGGTGTCGGTGACGTAGAAGCTGTCGACGACGTTGGCGCCGAGCGTGCTGACGTGCGCGCTCCTCACCCGCACCTCCGCCTCCTCCAGGGCCCGCCCGATCCGGTGCAGCAGTCCCGGCGCGTCGTGCGCCCGGACCTCGATCACCGTCGCGTGCCGGGACGCCGCGGCCGCGACCGTCACCCGTGGCGGCGCCGGCACGGCCCCGCGGCGGCGCGGGTACGCCGCGTCCCGCTCGGCGAGCCGCGCCGCGATGTCCAGCGAGCCGTCCAGCGCCCGCACCAGGTCGGCCCGGAGCCGGGCGGCCTGCGGCAGCGAGCCGTACTCGGCGGCCACCCGCCAGTCGAGCAGCAGCACGGACGCCCCCGCCGCGACGTCCGGCAGTTCCAGCGTCCGCAGTTCCGCGGTGCGCACGGTCAGCCGGTGCAGGGCGAGCACCCCGGCCACCGCGGGCAGCACCCCGCCGCGGTCCGGCACCGCGATCCGCAGCTCGACCCCCAGCGGTTCCGGCTGCTCCGCGTCTTCCGCGGCGGCGTCGGGCCCCGCGCCGTCCTCGCCGGTCCCGCCGGTCTCGGCCTGGGCCCGCAGGGTCAGCACGGGGCCGTCCGTGACGACCGCCTCGACCGCGAGCCGTTCCTGCTCGGTGGTGGGTGCGGCGTCCTCCGGCTCGGCCGGGGTGCCGCCGGCCAGCACCGCGGCGACCCGCGCGACCAGGTCGGCGACGAGGGAGGCCCGCCAGGACGACCAGGCGGCAGGCCCGGTGGCCAGCGCGTCGGCCTCAGTAAGGGCGTGCAGCAGCTCCAGCGTGTTCTGCGAGCCGACGGCGTCGGCGACGAGCTGGATGGTGGCCGGGTCGTCGAGGTCGCGCCGGGTGGCGGTCTCGACGAGCAGCAGGTGGTGCCGGACCAGGGTGGCCAGCACGGCGACGTCCTGCCGGTCGAACCCGATCCGTGCGGCGACGTCCCGCACGATGGTCTCCCCCGCCACCGAGTGGTCGCCGGGCCAGCCCTTGCCGAGGTCGTGGAGGAGCGCGGCGACCAGCAGCAGGTCGGGCCGGCCGACGCGGCGGATGTTCCGGGAGGCGCGGACCGCGGTCTCGATGAGGTGGCGGTCGACGGTCCAGACGTGGACGGCGTTGCGCTGCGGCCGGCAGCGGACGCGTTCCCAGTCGGGCAGCAGCCGGGTGACGAGCCCCTCGGCCTCCAGCGCGTCCCAGACGCCCACGGTGGCGGGTCCGGAGCCGAGCAGGGTGACGAGCTGTTCGCGGGCCTCGGCGGGCCAGGGCACCGGCATGGGCGCGGTGTCGGCGGCGAGCCGGCGCACCGCGTGCCGGGACAGCGGCAGCCCCGCCTCGGCGGCGGCAGCGGCGGCGCGCAGCGGCAGGACGGGGTCGCGGTCGGGGCGGGCGGCACGGGCGAGGCCGACCTCGCCGTCCTGTTCCACCACGCCCTCGGCGAGCGGGCTGCGCTCGGGTGCGGGCCGGCCGCCGCCCAGGAGGGCGCGGAGCCTGGGGCGGGTGGAGCGGGCCCGCAGCACCCGGCCGACCTCGCGCCAGGTGACGTCGCCGGCGTAGGAGATGACGCGGGCGGCCTCGTAGACCTGGCGCAGCAGGATGTCGGCGTCGAGGAGTCCGAGGCGTTCGGCGACCTGGTCCTGCTCCTGGAGGGAGAGTCGGTCGGTGGCGCGCCCGGTGGTCAGGTGGAGGGCGTCGCGGACGTCGAGGAGGGTGCGGCGGGCGGCGTCGAGGCCCTCGCGGGGGGCGTCGGCCAGCCAGGAGGCGGCGACGGCGCGCAGCGCGGTGGCGTCGCGGAGGCCTCCGTGGGCCTCCTTGAGGTCGGGCTCCAGGAGGAACCGGAGCTCGCCGGAGCGTGCGGCCCGCTCAGCGCAGAGCTCGCGGAGTTCCGGGAGGCGCCGGGGGGCCTGGTTGCGCCAGTCGGCGAGGACGGTGGTGCGCAGGCCGGTGGTGAGGGTGAGGTCGCCGGCCAGGTGGCGGGCGTCGAGGAGGCCGAGCTGGACCTTGAGGTCGTCGGCGGCGGTCGCGCGTGCCTCGGCCGGGGTGCGGACCGAGTGGTCGAGGGCGATGCCGAGGTCCCAGACCGGGTACCAGAGCCGGTCGGCGACGGCGGCGACGGCGGACGGGTCGGAGCCGTCGTGGAGGAGGAGCAGGTCGAGGTCGCTGCGGGGGGAGAGTTCCCCGCGGCCGTAGCCGCCGACGGCGACCAGGGCGATGCCGCGGGCGGCGGGCGCGGCGGCGGCGAACAGGCCGGCCAGCCACCGGTCGGTGAGGCCGGCGAGCGCCTTGCGGCGCGACGGCCCGGACCGGGTCTCCTCCTGGAGGAGACCCAGCCGGGCCGCCGCGTAGCCGCCGGGTCCCGAGTTCTCGGTCTCTTCACGCGTGTCCGTGCTCGTCACCCGGCGACTCCTGTTCCTCTGCCTGCTGTTTCGGCGCGCTACAGGGCGTCCGGCCCGCGCTCACCGGTGCGGACCCGGACGGCGGTGTCGACGGGCACCGCCCACACCTTGCCGTCCCCGATCTTGCCGGTGCGGGCCGCGCTGACCACGACCTCGACGAGCTCGTCGGCGTCCGCGTCGTCCACCAGGACCTCTATGCGGATCTTGGGGACCAGGTCGACGGTGTACTCGGCGCCCCGGTAGACCTCGGTGTGGCCGCGCTGCCGGCCGTAGCCGCTGGCCTCGGTGACGGTCAGGCCGTGCACTCCGAAGGCCTGGAGGGCTTCCTTGATCTCGTCGAGCTTGTGCGGCTTGACGACCGCGGTGATCAGCTTCATGCGTCAACCTTGTTGCTCTCGGCGCGGGCGGGGACGGTGGGCTTGGCGGAGCTGCTGC
Source organism: Streptomyces sp. NPDC002640 (assembly GCF_053592575.1). Classification (NCBI taxonomy): domain Bacteria; kingdom Bacillati; phylum Actinomycetota; class Actinomycetes; order Kitasatosporales; family Streptomycetaceae; genus Streptomyces; species Streptomyces sp. NPDC002640. The sequence continues at coordinate 114,859 of NZ_JBSFVZ010000004.1, forward strand.
CGCCGACGCCGCTGAAGTCGTAGGCGGTCTCGGCGTGCTCGGCCTGGTCGATGCCGGAGATCTCCTCGTCCTCGTCGACCCGCATGCCCACGGTCTTGTGGACGATCAGGGCGAGGACCGCGGAGACGACGAGCGAGTAGGCGAGGACACCGAAGACACCGGCCGCCTGCTTCCAGAGCTGGTCCAGGCCGCCGCCGTAGAAGAGGCCGGCCACGTCGGACTGGCCCTCGCCGGTGGCGAAGAAGCCGATCAGCAGCGAGCCGACGATACCGCCGACCAGGTGGACGCCGACGACGTCGAGGGAGTCGTCGTAGTTCAGCTTGTACTTCAGGCCGACCGCCATGGCGCAGAGCAGACCCGCGATGACGCCTATCGCGATGGCGCCGAGCGGGGAGACCGCGCCGCCCGCCGGGGTGATGGCGACCAGACCGGCGACCGCGCCGGAGGCTGCGCCCAGGGTGGTGAAGGCGCCGTGGCGGATCTTCTCGTAGATCAGCCAGGCGAGCACGGCGGCGCCGGTGGCGACCTGCGTGTTGACGAACATCAGCGCGCCGACGCCGTCGCTGTTGCCGAGCCAGGAGCCGGCGTTGAAGCCGAACCAGCCGAACCACAGGAGACCGGCGCCGAGCATGACCAGCGGCATGCTGTGCGGCCGCATCGGGTCCTTCTTGAAGCCCACGCGCTTGCCGATGACCAGGATCACGCCCAGTGCCGCGGCGCCCGCGTTGATGTGGACGGCGGTGCCGCCCGCGAAGTCGATCACGCCGAGCTCGAACGCCCAGCCGCCGGCGCCCCACACCCAGTGGGCGACCGGGAAGTAGACGATGCTCACCCACAGGACGACGAAGAGGGCCCAGGCGGTGAACTTCACCCGGTCGGCGAGGGCGCCGCTGATCAGCGCGGGGGTGAGGATGGCGAACATCAGCTGGAAGACGGCGAAGACCAGGGTCGGGATGGTGTAGCCGTCCCAGACCTCGACCTTGTCGATGCCGCTGAGGCCGACGTAGTCGGAGTCCCAGCCGATGAGGCTGCCGGTGTCGGTGCCGAAGGCGAGGGAGAAGCCGTAGAGCACCCACAGCACGGTGACGATGCCGAGGCTGATGAAGGACATCATCAGCATGTTGAGGGCGCTCTTGACGCGGACCATGCCTCCGTAGAAGAAGGCCAGCCCCGGGGTCATGAGCATCACCAGGGCGGAACAGATGAGCATGAAGCCTGTGTCGGCGGACGAGATCTCGTCGGCCGCAAAGGTGATGGCTGGTGCCATCGGCGTCTCCTCGTCGGGGTCGCGGCCCGTGCGGGCCACCTGGGCGGATGGGGAGGTGGTGGGCCTGCTTTCGCCACGAGGTTGACGCAGCGCCGTTTCGGCCATGACCCCTGGTTGTTTCGCCCCAGTGACGAAGACGCCCGGTGTGTTACACGTCCATGAACTGGTGGACGGCACACGAATACCGGCCGCGGCGGCCTTCCGACGACCTGGCGGGGGGAGCCGAGTCGGGCAGTTCGGGAGGGCCGGCCGCGGCCGGGGACTGTGTGCGCCGGTCAGACCGCTTCTGCGGCCTCCGGAAGCTCCTCCGCCAGGAGCCGGGTGATGTCCCGGACGGCGGGGAGTTCCTTGTAGTCCCGCGCGGCGATGTCGACCGTCTTGCGGATACGGGTGTTGACGCGCTCGGAACGGACCTTCTTGGCCACCTTCATGGCCTGGCCCAGCATCACCGTGCTCTGCTCCGGCTCGCTCTGGAGGAGGTGCACCGTCGCCATGCCGACCAGGTTGAGCGCGTAGGAGCGCTGGTGCTCGGCGTCCTGGGCGAAGAGCTCGACGGCCTTCTTCATCAGCGGCTCGGCCATCGACGCGTAGATGGGGCTGCGGCCGGCGACGTAGGCGAGGTCGCGGAAGGAGTGGGAGTTCTCGCCGTGCAGCTCGGCCTCGGTGAAGAAGCCGATCCAGTCCGGGTCCGGCTCGTCCCAGTCGTCGGCGTCGGCGAAGGTGTCCTCGGCCATCCGGACCGCGCGCTTGCACTTGCCGGGCTGGCCCATGTTCGCGTAGGCGCGCCCCTCCATCGCATACAGCATGGCCTGGGTGCGCGGGCTCGCGCAGTCCCGGCTGCCGTACTGGGCGAGGTGGATGAGCTCCAGCGCGTCGTCGGGCCGGCCGAGGTGGATCATCTGCCGGCTCATGGAGGAGAGGATGTACGAGCCGAGCGGCTTGTCCCCGGCCTCCTTGGCCGCGTGCAGCGCCAGGACGAAGTACTTCTGCGCGGTGGGCTGGAGCCCCACGTCGTAGCTCATCCACCCGGCGAGCTCGGCGAGCTCGGCGGCGAAGCCGAAGAGGCGCCGCGCGGTCGGCTCCGGGTGGCTCTCCTGGAGCAGGTCGGTGACCTCGTGAAGCTGGCCGACGACCGCCTTGCGGCGCAGGCCGCCGCCGCACTGGGCGTCCCACTGGCGGAACATCTCGATGGTGGTGGCCAGCTGGTCGAGCTCCGGCCCGGAGAGCCCGCCGCGGCGGCCGCCGGAGGGACCGGTGGACACGGAGGAGGCGGACGACGGCGACGGCGCGTCCAGCGGCGACGACGGGGAGGGCACCAGCCAGCGCTGCATGGGCTCGATCAGCGAAGGGCCGGCGGCGAGCCCGAGCGAGGTGCCGAGGAAGCCCCGGCGGGCCAGCATGAGGTCGCTGCGGGAGAACTCGCCCAGCAGCGCCACCGTCTGCGGCCCGGTCCACGGCAGGTCGACGCCGGCCGCCGAGGGCGCCTGGTGGGCCGTGCGCAGGCCGAGGTCCTCGACGGCCACGACGCAGCCGAAGCGCTCGGAGAACAGCTCGGAGAGGATCCGGGGGATGGGCTCGCGCGGGTTCTCGCCGTCCAGCCAGCGGCGGACCCGGGAGGTGTCGGTGGAGACGTGGTTGGCGCCGAGCTGGCGGGCCCGGCGGTTCACCTGCCGGGCGAGCTCGCCCTTGGACCAACCGCTGCGCACGAACCACGAGTTGAGCAGCTCGTTAGGGCGCTTCTCGGCGTTCGTCCCGCCGTCACCGTTGCCGCTCACTGGAACGCCCCCATCCATCCCTGAAGACCTTTCGGGTCCCTGCACGGGCCCGGTCGTGTCTGCGAACAGCCCTATCAGAATGCAGCCGGACCGTCCTTCGGTTCGGCGGAATCCCCGGGTTCCGGGTCGGTATCCGCCGTCGCACCTTTCACCGGAAGCCCACCTGTCACTCTCCGTGACCGGGCCGCGGTCGGAAGAATCCTTGGCGGGCCGGGCCAAGAGGTGCTTCTGGCAAGTCCGATCGGGCATGTGCCACAAGCCTTGCATACTCAACGTAGCCTCACGATCACCGCTCCAGCCACGCTGGTTCGGGAAACGCCACCTTTCGCCACCCCTTCGGATGAACTCTGGTGCCGCTGACCGCGATTCACTTGACCGGGAGCGTCGGAAACCTGTCCGGAGGGCCGGATTGGAGCTCGATGCATCGAGGGGGCGCGAAGGGCCGCTCGCACCACCTCACGCACCACCACGCGCGGTGCGAACCGGGCGAGTCGGGACGAGAGGGCGGGTATTCGCAACTCAGCGTCACGACGAACCCCCGGCACGTAACCAGCCACGCGGCGGACCCGTTGGAGAGGGCATGGGCTTCACGATCGGCGGTATGCGGGAGCGTTCCGGCGCACGGTCCGGAGCGCGCGTCGGCGTGCGCCGACGGGGCCGCTCCTCGGAGTGCACCGCGGTCGCCGAGTTCACCGGCCTCTGGGGCTGGGACGTGGTGCCGGGTGCGCGCGTGGCGCCCGGCGGCCGGGACTGCTCGTGCGGCCGGGCCGACTGCCCGGAACCCGGCGCCCATCCGCTGGCGTACGCCCCGGAGATCTCCGCCGGGTCCACCCTCGACGACGTGACCCGCGCCTGGTCCGACCATCCCGGCGCCGCCGTGATGCTGCCCCTGGGCCGGGCGTTCGACGTGCTGGAGGTGCCGGAGACGGCCGGGCGGCTGGCCGTGGTGCGGCTGGAGCGCATGGGTCTGCCGGTGGGGCCGGTGACGGTCACCCCCGAGCGCCGCGCCCAGTTCTTCGTCGCCCCCGGGGCCGCCGCCGAACTCCCCTCGCTGCTGTACCGGATGGGGCTGGACGACCGGGGGCCGTCGGGCGAGGAGGAGGCCCGGGCGGCGCGCCGTCCGGCCGGGCTGCGCGCCCTGGGCGCGGGCGCGTACGTGACGGCGCCGCCGTCGGACCGTGGCGGACGGGGCCCGGTGCGGTGGCTGCGGCAGCCGGCCCTCGACTCCGCCGCCGGCCTCCCGGCCGCACGCCTGCTCCTCGGCACCCTCGCCTACGCGGCCCACCGCTCCCCCCGCACCTGACCCCACCCGCGGAACCCCGCCGCGGCGCTCGCACCGCAGCGGCAGCGGCAGCGGCAGGGAAAACGGCAGACGCCCGCCGTCCCGGGCCTTCCGGGGGGCGGGCGTCTGCCGTGCGGGGGCGTCGCGCAACGGGGCCGTCGCGCGGCGGGGTCAGTCGCCGATGAGGGCGTCCACGAACGCCTGCGGCTCGAAGGGCGCGAGGTCGTCGGCGCCCTCGCCGAGGCCGATCAGCTTGACCGGCACGCCCAGTTCCCGCTGGACGGCGATCACGATGCCGCCCTTGGCGGTGCCGTCCAGCTTGGTGAGCACGATGCCGGTGATGTTCACGACCTCGGCGAACACCCGGGCCTGCACCAGGCCGTTCTGGCCGGTGGTGGCGTCCAGGACCAGCAGCACCTCGTCCAGCGGCGCCTGCTTCTCGACGACCCGCTTGACCTTGCCCAGCTCGTCCATCAGGCCGGTCTTGGTGTGCAGCCGGCCGGCGGTGTCGATCAGCACGACGTCGGAGCCGATCGTGATGCCCTCCTTGACGGAGTCGAAGGCGACGGAGGCGGGGTCGCCCCCCTCCGGCCCGCGCACCGTGTGGGCGCCGACCCGCTCGCCCCAGGTCTGCAGCTGGTCGGCGGCGGCGGCGCGGAAGGTGTCCGCGGCGCCCAGCACCACGGTCTTGCCGTCGGCGATGAGGACGCGGGCCAGTTTGCCGGTGGTGGTGGTCTTGCCGGTGCCGTTGACACCGACGACCATGACGACGCCCGGGGTCCCCTCCTTCGCGTCCGTCCTGACGGAACGGTCGAAGGCGGGGTCGAGGATCTGCACCAGCTCCTCGCGGAGCAGGACGCGCAGCTCCGCGGGGGTGCGGGTGCCGAGCACGCGGACCCGCTCGCGCAGGCGCTCCACGAGCTCCTGGGTGGGCTGCACGCCGACGTCGGCGGTGAGGAGGGTGTCCTCGATCTCCTCCCAGGTGTCCTCGTCGAGGTGCTCGCGGGAGAGCAGGGTCAGCAGGCCCTTGCCCAGCGCGTTCTGCGAGCGGGAGAGGCGGGCGCGCAGCCGGACCAGGCGGCCGGCGGTGGGCTCGGGGACCTCGATCGCCGGGGCGGCGGGCTCCACCGGGACTTCTTCGACCAGGGTGGCGCCGGTGGGCGATGCGGGGAGGTCGACCTCCTCGATCGTGCGGCGTTCCTCGTCCCGTGGGGTCTCGGCCTCCTCGCCGACCGTGGGTTCGGCGGGCGGGGCGGTGATGTCGGGCGCGGACGGTGGCGGCGGGGGCAGCGACTTCTTGCGGCGACCTCCGACGACGAGGCCGGCAAGGGCGACGAGGGCCACCACCGCGATGACTACGGCAAGGATGACGGTGTCCATAACGCGTCCCAGTATCGGCCATGGGGCGCGCCGTGCCCCGGTCCGCGCCCCGGTGGGTTCCGCGCGCGGGGCGTCCGCCCCGGTCGCCCCGGCCGGCGCGGCCGCCGCGCGGTGCCCGCCAGGGGGTGGCCGCCGGTCTCATCGCGGCCGCCCGCGGTGCGCGCACGGGGTGGCCGCCGGTCTCACCGCAGGCGCTGGCTGATGACCTTCGAGACGCCGTCGCCCTGCATGGAGACGCCGTACAGCGCGTCGGCGACCTCCATCGTCCGCTTCTGGTGCGTGATGACGATCAGCTGGGAGGACTCCTGCAGTTCCTGCATGATGCGGATCAGCCGCTGCAGGTTGGTGTCGTCCAGCGCGGCCTCGACCTCGTCCATCACGTAGAACGGGCTGGGACGGGCTTTGAAGATGGACACCAGCAGCGCGACGGCCGTCAGCGACCGCTCCCCGCCGGAGAGCAGGCTCAGCCGCTTGACCTTCTTGCCGGGGGGCCGGGCCTCGACCTCCACGCCGGTGGTCAGCATGTTGTCCGGGTCGGTGAGGATCAGGCGTCCCTCGCCGCCGGGGAAGAGGCGGCCGAAGACTCCCTCGAACTCGCGGGCGGTGTCCCGGTATGCCTCCGTGAACACCTGCTCGACCCGCTCGTCGACCTCCTTGACAACCTGGAGCAGGTCGGCGCGGGTCTTCTTGAGGTCCTCGAGCTGCTCGCTGAGGAACTGGTGGCGTTCCTCCAGGGCGGCGAACTCCTCCAGGGCGAGCGGGTTGACCTTGCCGAGCTGCTGGTAGGCGCGTTCCGCGGCCCGCAGCCGCTTCTCCTGCTCGCCGCGGACGAACGGCCGCGGCGAGTTGCGCGGATGCTCCGGGTCCTCCGGCAGCTCCTCGCCCTCGGCGGGCGGCGACGGCGGGACGGGCTGGTCCGGCCCGTACTCGGCGACCAGGGCCTCCGGCTCGACGCCGAGTTCCTCCAGGGCCTTGGTCTCCAGCTGCTCGATCCGCAGCCGCTTCTCCGCGCCCAGCACCTCGCCCCGGTGGACGGAGTCGGTGAGCTTGTCCAGCTCGGCCTTGAGGTCCCGTCCCGCGGTGCGGGCGGCGGCGAGCTCCCGCTCCTGGCGGGCCTTGGCGGCCTCGGCGGCCCCGCGCTCGCGGTCCGCGCGCCGCAGGGACACCTCGACGTGGGCGAGGAGCTGCCGCGTGCCGGCCGCCACGGCTCCGGCGACGGCGGCCTCGTGGCGCATCCGGGCCTTGCGGCGTTCGGCGCGGGCGCGGGCCTCACGTTCGGCGCGGGCGGCACGGTCGAGGGAGTCGGCGCGGCCGGCCAGCGCCTTGACCCGTTCCTCGTGGGTGCGCAGCTGGAGCCTTGCCTCCATCTCGGTCTGCCGGGCGTTGGCGCCGTCGGCGGCGAGCCGGTCGCGCACCGAGGTGTCCGGCTCCTCCTCGGCCGGCAGTTCCTCGGCGACGGCCAGCCGTTCCGCCAGTTCCTCCACGTCGGTGAGCGCCTTCTCCAGCGCCTCCTGGGCGCGGGCGGTGGCGGCCTCGGCGCGTTCGGCCTCCCCGGCGGCCCCGCGGGCCTGGCCGGACAGGCGGCCGAGCTGCTGGGAGACCCCGGACTTCTCGCGGTCGGCGGCCCGGCGGCGTTCTCCCAGTTCCTCGACCTGGGCGGCGCGGGCGGTGCGGCGCCCGGCGGCCAGCCGCTGCGCTTCGGTGAGCTCCGTGCAGCGGAACTCGAGGTCCTGGAGCGCGGCGGCGGCCTCGTCGACGGAGGCCTGCACCTCCAGCAGGCTGGGGGCGGCGGCCGAGCCGCCGTGGGCGTGGTGGGCGGCGAGGAGGTCGCCCTCGGCGGTGACGGCGGTGAGGTCGGGGCGGGCGCGGACCACGTCCTCGGCGTCCTCGAGGGTGCCCACCACCACCACGCCGCGCAGCAGGCGCCGGACGGCGGGCAGCAGGTCGTCGGGGCCGTCGACGAGGTCGCCGGCGTGCGGCCAGTGCTCGTGGCGGGCCTCGTCGGGGGTTCCGTCCGCTCCGGCGAGGATCAGCGAGGCCCGGCCGGCGTCCTGTTTGCGCAGCAGGCGCAGCGCGTCGGCCGCCGCCGCGGGCGAGGCGGCGGCGACCGCGTCGGCGGCCGCGCCGAAGGCCGCGGCGAGGGCGGCCTCGTGACCGGGGGTGACGCGGAGGAGTTCGGCGGCGGGGCCGAGGAGACCGGTGAGGGTGTCGCGCGCTTCGAGCAGGGCGCCGGTGCCGTCCTTGCGGCGCAGGCCCAGGGCGAGGGCGTCGTGCCGGGCGCGGGTGGCCGCGCGTTCGCGTTCGGCGGCGGTGAGGGCCTCGCGTGCGGCGGTCAGGGCGGCGTCGGCGTCGGCGAGGGCAGCCTTGGCCTCGTCGTGCTGTCCGGCGAGTTCGGTGTCCTCGGCGTCGAGGCCGTCGACCTCGGCCTTGAGGGCCTCGTACTCCTCCTGGGCGGTGACGGCGCGGGCGCGGGCCTCGTCGCGGGAGGCGGTGAGGCGGTCGATCTCGGCCTGGGCGGCGGCGGCCCGGGAGCGGGCGGCGCCCACCTGGCCGCTGAGCCGGGCCAGGCCCTCCCGGCGGTCGGCGATGGCCCGGGCGACGTCCTTGAGGCGGCGTTCCTCGGCGGCGAGGGAGCGTTCGAGTTCCTCGCGGTGGGCGACGGTGTCCTCCAGGGCCCGCTCGGCGGCCTCCAGGGCGGCCTCGAGTTCGGCCTCCTGCTCCCTGACGCGGGCGGCCTCGCGTTCCATCTCCTCCGGGTCGCGGCCCCGGCGTTCCTCCACGGGCGCCGCGGTGGCGCTCTTCACCCGTGCGTCGGCGAGCGAGACGGTGCCGCGGACGCGTTCGGCGAGCTGGGAGAGCTCGTACCAGGTCTGCTGGGCCCGCTGGAGGCGCGGGGTGAGGCGGCGGACCTCGTCCTCCAGCAGCGCCTCGCGGCGCAGCGCCTTGCGCAGTTCCTCCTCGGTCGCCTCCTTGCGTTCCTTGAGGGCGGCCTCGTCGGCCACCTCGGCCTGGAGCGCCCGGCGCAGTTTCACCAGGTCGTCGGCGAGCAGCCGGAGCCGGGCGTCGCGCAGGTCGGCCTGGATGACGGCGGCGCGGCGGGCGACGGCGGCCTGGCGGCCGAGCGGCTTGAGCTGGCGGCGGAGCTCGTCGGTGAGGTCCTGGACGCGGGCCAGGTTGGCCTGCATGGCGTCCAGTTTGCGCAGCGCCTTCTCCTTGCGCTTGCGGTGTTTGAGGACGCCGGCCGCCTCCTCGATGAAGGCGCGGCGGCCCATGGGGTCGGCGTGCAGTACCGAGTCGAGCTGGCCCTGGCCGACGATGACGTGCATCTCGCGGCCGATGCCGGAGTCGGAGAGGAGTTCCTGGATGTCCAGCAGGCGGCAGGTGTCGCCGTTGATCTGGTACTCGCTGCCGCCGTTGCGGAACATGATCCGCGTGATGGTGACCTCGGCGTACTCGATGGGGAGGGCGCCGTCGGAGTTGTCGATGGTGAGGGAGACCTCGGCGCGGCCCAGTGGGGGGCGGCCGGTGGTCCCGGCGAAGATGACGTCCTCCATCTTGCCGCCGCGCAGCGACTTCGCGCTGTGCTCGCCCATGACCCAGGTCAGCGCGTCCACCACGTTGGACTTGCCCGAGCCGTTCGGTCCGACGACACAGGTGATCCCCGGTTCGAACCGGAGGGTGGTCGCGGATGCGAACGACTTGAAGCCGCGGAGGGTCAGGGCCTTGAGGTGCACGCCGGTGGACTTTACCGGCCGGTCCCCGTCCACTCCATGAGCCGACGCCCCGATCCGGTTTCACGCGGCGGGGCGGCGGGCAGATCAGACTCACGGGATCGACGGCGGGGGCCGCATGCGCACGGCTCCGGCGTCGGAGGGGCTCCGGCAGGGGCCGCCCGTACGACGGACGGGTGACAGGACGGCGGCGACCACGCCGACGAGGTGGCGGGGCCGGGCGAAGGGCGGGAGTGGGAAAGGCGAAAGGGACGCCGAGGGCGTCCCTTGAGGCACCGGCGAGGTGCGGGCTCGGCTCCGGCCCGCGGACGTGCCGGATCAGGTGAGCGCGGGCTCCGCCGGGTGTGCGTCGATGCTCTCCATGGTCTGCATGATCCTGTCGCGAGAAGCGGCAGCCGCCAGCGCGTCCTTCTCGGCCTGGATCCTGACGAGCTCGGATTCCAGGTCCTGGACGCGCTGCTGGAGCCGTCGCATCTCGGCGAGGAGTCGCGGGTCGGAGCCGCCGACGTAACCGAGAAGCGCCTTTGCCATGATGGATGGTCCTCCACACTGAGTGACCGACCGATGCGGTGGTGGGTCGTGAGGGAATTGCACCCGTAGTGCCCGACACTGCGGTTCCAGAGACACCGCGGTCGCAGACCGGTGACTTCGTGCCGCTGTTTCCACATGCCAAACAGCTAGGGTGCGCGGGGCTTTCAGAGTCTCACCAAAAAGTTTGACGGTCAACACGATCACGCCCCGTATCGACGGTGTCCTCGCGGCGCTCGGCGCGGATGTCTTCGCGCGGCGTCTCCTGCGGGGCCCGGGGGCGTGCGGGTCATCCTGTCGTGTGGCGACGGCCATGACAAGCCCGTTGCGCCGGTCACCTGGACTTTTCCTCGGCGGCGCGCTCGGCCGGGGCCCGGAGGGCGGTCTTCCGGCCCGTGCGGGAGACGGCTTTCAGCGGATCTCGAAGCCGGTGTAGCCGCCGCGAGGTGTGTCCCAAATCTCGGTCACGCCGTCCACGCGACCCGGCGTGTCCTCTCCCTCCAGCCACTCCAGCAACCGGCGGCAGTGCTCGCGCGGACCCTCGGCGACGACCTGCACGCGACCGTCCTGGAGATTGAGAGCAAAACCACGCAGGCCGCCGAGCTCCAGAGCCTTCGCTCGCGTGAACCACCGGAATCCCACGCGCTGTACGTTTCCGCGGACCCAGGCCACCAGTCGTGCATCGTCGTTCATGTGTGCACGCTAACCGAGCAAAAGTCTCACCGGACTCCCACACCCTCTGCGGCAATGCGGTAGCGTCCCCCCTCGACCCAGCAAAACTCACCCGTTCGGGTGAGTCGCGAGGACCGCAGCACCGAGAAGGGCCAGCAGAGGAATGGGACGCCACCGACGCTCCGCCGCCGGCCGCAAGGGCAAGGGCGGCACCCCCCGCGCCAACGGCGCCACCCCGGGAGCCACCGGCCCCGAGGCCGGGCACGACGCGGGGCACGAGCAGTACCGGACGACGCACGACGCCTACGGCTCGTACCCCTACGGCTCCAACAGCCCTTACGGATCCGGCTACGGCCATGACTCCGGCATCGGCTACGGCTCCGACTCCGGCTCCGGCAGCGACTTCGGCGACACGTACGGTGACGGCGCCTACGCGCGTAGCGACGCCTACCTGTTCGGAACGGAGGAGCGGCAGCAGGGTCCCGTCCACCCGAGCCCCGTCCACCAAGGCCCCGTCCGCCAGGACGCCCCCACCGCCGCGCTGCCCGTGCGGCGCGAGGTTTCCACGGGCCGTGCCCCCGGGGCGAGGCGTCAGCACCGCCCGGTGCGCAACGGACTGCTCGGCGTCTCCGCGGCCCTGGCCATCGGTGTGGTGGCCGCCGCGACCGGCCTGGTGCCGGGCCTGGACACCTATCGGCTCGGCGGCGACGGCTCGGTCCGCGCGGTCGACGGCCCCGGCAACGCCGAGACCCAGCAGGGCGGCTCCGGCGGCCGGGTCGACCCCGGGGCCTCCTCGGGCACCCCCGGTACGGAGTCCGCGAAGCCCTCGCGGTCCGCGTCCCCCTCGGCCCCGGAGAAGGACAGGAAGAAGGCCGAGCCCTCCCCCACGCGCACCCCGCAGAAGACCGCCACCCCGGACGAGCCGGCCCCCTCCACCAAGGCGCCCGCCCCGGAGAAGCCCGCGTCCGGCGGCGGTGCCGACCTCTCCCAGGAGGACGCCGCCCGCGCCCAGGTCCTCCAGCTGGTGAACCAGGAACGCGCCGCCGCCGGGTGCAGCCCGGTCAAGGCCGACAGCGGCCTCACCGAGCTGGCCGACGACTTCAGCAGCGCCATGGCCGAGCAGGACTTCTTCGACCACACGGACCCCAGCGGCGCGACCCCCTGGGACCGCGCGGCCGCCGCCGGCGTGAGCAACCTCGGCGGCGAGAACATAGCGCGGGGCCAGGCCGACGCCGCGGCCGTCATGGACGCCTGGATGCAGAGCGACGGCCACCGGGCCAACATCCTGAACTGCGACTTCAAGACCCTCGGCGTGGGCGTCCACTTCGCCTCCGGCGGCCCTTGGTGGACCCAGGACTTCGGCTACTGAGACAGCCGGTCGACCGGTCGTCACGCGGGTCGCTCCGGCTCGACGGTCGCCCCGACGCCACGGCGGCGGAGGAACAGCGCCAGCACCTCCATCTCGACGAGCGTGCCGACGAGACCGTCCTGGGCGAGTCGCGCCGCCTGCGTCCGCGCCGCGCCCAGGGGCAGGTCCAGCGCTTCCCGGAGGGCCCGCAGCACGGGGACCAGGTGCGGCACCTCGCCGGAGAGGCGCAGCCGCGCCGGGCCGTGCACCCGCAGCAGGACCTGCCGGACGCTCTCGGGCGTGACGGGGCCGGTGTCCTGTTCGCACCACGCGTTCGGGCAGTCGGCACACCGCCCTTCGGTGCCCCACCGCAGCCTGCCGTCGTGGAAGAACTGACCGACGTCGCAGGTCGTGGTGGATCCACATGCCTCGCACCGCCCGGTGACCGTCGCGCCTTGCGTGATCATCCGCGTCCCCCTCTGCGTGCCGTCCGACGGTCACCGGGCCCGGGGCGGCCTCTGGCAGCGGGGGCAGAAGTAGCTGGACCTGTTCATCCACGGGCGTCGCCGCATGGGCGTGCCGCAGCGGCGGCAGGGCAGGCCCTCGCGGCCGTAGGCGTCCAGGGAGCGGTCGAAGTAGCCGGACTCGCCGTTCACGTTGACGTACAGGCTGTCGAAGCTGGTGCCGCCCACCTGAAGGGCCGCGGACATCACGTCACGGACGTGGCCCAGCAGCTCCGCCGTGCGCGGGCGGGTGAAACCGGCCGTGGGGCGCTCGTAGTGCACGCGGGCGCGCCACAGCGCCTCGTCGGCGTAGATGTTGCCGACCCCGCTGATCAGCGACTGGTCCAGCAGCGCCCGCTTGACGGTGGTGCGACGGCGGCGCAGCGCCTGGTGGAAGGCCTCGTCGTCGAAGAGGGGGTCCAGCGGGTCGCGCGCGATGTGGGAGATGACGTCGGGCAGGCCCTCGGTGTCGGTCGGGTGCAGCGAGAGCCCGCCGAAGGTGCGCTGGTCGACGAAGCGGAGCTCGGTGCCGAGTCCGTCGTCGAAGCGGATCCGGATGCGCAGGTGCTTCTCGTCCGGGGCGTCGTGCGGCTGGACCAGCAGCTGGCCGCTCATGCCGAGGTGGGCGAGGACGGCCTGGTCCACGTCCTCCAGCGGCAGCCACATGTACTTGCCGCGACGGCTGGGCACGCCGACGCGGTGGCCGGCCAGGCGGCGGGCGAAGTCCTCGCCGCCCGCGAGGTGGCGCCGTACCGCGCGCGGGTGCAGGACCTCGACGGCGTCGACGGTGCGGTGGGCGACCCATCGTTCCAGGCCGCGCCGGACGACCTCGACCTCGGGCAGTTCGGGCATGGCTCGGTCTCCCCCGTGGGCTGGGCGTGGGCGAACGCCCGCCCCCGGTGGTCCGGGGGCGGGCGTTCGCGGGTGTACTGCGGTGGTCCGTGCGCGCCGCGCACGGGCCGGCCGGACGGGCCGGGTCAGGCGGAGGCCTGCTCGGCGTCGGCCGGTCCGCCGCCACGCGGCGTGCCGGCCTGCGACGTGCCGGCCTCGCCGGTCGGCTCCGCCTCCTCGGCGGCCGAGGCCGCCGATTCGGCCGAGGCGGCGTCGGACGCGACCGCGTCCGCGCCGGTGTCGGCGGCGGGCGTCGCGGCGGCGGCCTCCACGGCCTCCGCCTTGGCCCGCTCGTCCGCGGCGGCCCGGATGGCCCGCCAGGCGGACTCCGCGGCCTGCTGCTCCGCTTCCTTCTTGCTGCGGCCGGTGCCGGTGCCGTACGAGACGCCTCCGACGCGGGCGGCAGCAGTGAAGGTCTTCTCGTGGTCGGGGCCGGTCTCCGTGACCAGGTACTCGGGAACGCCGAGCCCCTCGGTCGCGGTGAGCTCCTGGAGACTGGTCTTCCAGTCCAGGCCGGCGCCCAGGTTCGAGGACTTCTCGATCAGCGGGTCGAACAGGCGGTGCACCAGCTCCGCCGCCGCGTCCAGACCCTGGTCCAGATAGACCGCGCCGATCACCGCTTCGAGGGTGTCGGCGAGGATGGATGCCTTGTCCCGGCCGCCCGTGCCCTCTTCACCGCGGCCGAGCCGGATGAAGGAGCCGAGGTCGAGCCCACGGCTCACCTCGGCCAGCGCGCGCGAGTTGACCACCGCGGCCCGGAGCTTGGCCAGCTGGCCCTCCGGGAGGTCGGGGTGGACCCGGTACAGCGTGTCCGTGACCACCAGGCCGAGCACGGAGTCCCCGAGGAACTCCAGCCGCTCGTTGGTGGGCAGGCCGCCGTTCTCGTACGCGTAGGAACGGTGGGTCAGCGCACGCACCAGAAGGGCGGACTCGAGTTGGTACCCGAGCCGCCCTTCCAGAAGCGTGTGGGACGAGGCCGTGTCCGCCTTCTTGGCGTTGGACATGGAGCCTCTCACCAGCCGCTCAGACCTCGAGGACCTGGCGCTTGTTGTACGTGCCGCAAGACGGGCACGCGATGTGCTGCTGCTTGGGCTCGTGGCAGCGCTCGCACGACACCAGGGTGGGGACCGCAGCCTTCCACTGCGACCGGCGGTGGCGCGTGTTGCTGCGCGACATCTTCCGCTTCGGAACAGCCACGGCTACTTCTCCTGCTTCTCGTCGGCGCGTGCTGACTGAGGCGCGCCGCCGCTCATCTCGTCCTTATCGCCGGGTTCGAGTGAACCGGCGAGTCCCTGCAGAGCCGCCCAACGGATGTCGACGGCGTCATGGTGGTGGTCCGGGTCGTCCGCCAGCCGCACCCCGCACTCGGGGCACAGGCCGGGGCAGTCTTCCCGGCACACCGGCTGCATCGGCAGTGCGAGTACCACCGCGTCACGCAGCACGGGCTCGAGGTCGAACATGCCGTCCTCGAGGTGCAGAGTGTCCTCGTCGTCCTCGGCGTCGTCGCCGGGCTCCGCCTTGGGGCGGCCCCGGTCGTCGGCGTCAGGGTACGAGAACATCTCCTGGAAGTCCGCCACGAGCTGACGCTCGAGCGGCTCCAGACACCTTACGCACTCCCCCTCGGCCTTCGCACGGGCGGTCCCCGTGACGAGGACGCCCTCCAGGACCGACTCCAGCCGGAGCTCGAGCTCGACCGGGGCGCCCTCCGGCACTCCGATCACGTCGGCGATGCCGAGGTCACGGGGCGCGTCGACCGTCCTGGTCAGGCGCTGCAGCGCACCGGGCCGCCGCCCCAGCTCATGCGTGTCGAACACGAGAGGGTCGCGGTGGTCGAGGCGGGCGTTCTGAGCCATTCCAGCCTTAGGTCTGCGAAGAGATGAGGGGGGACGTCGCGCCGAGAAGGCACGACGAAGAGCCAGGATACTGGACGTTTCGACCGGCTCCCAACCCGCCCCCCTCGACGCCGTCCGCCGGACGCGTCGCTACTGGCCACGGCCCTGCTCGTAGGCGCGCATCTGCTCCGGCGTGATCATGCTGGTGTCGAAGAAGCTGGTCTCGTCCAGCGCGCGGGCCGGAGCGGGGACGGCCGGCGCCCCGTAGCCGTTCTGCTGCCCGTAGTCCGGCTCGTAGCCCTGCTGCGGCTGGTGCTGCGGCTGCTGGTGCTGCGGCTGCTGCTGGGGCTGCTGCCCGTAGCCGCCGTAGGAGTCGGCCTGGGTGTAGTCGTACCCGTAGCCCTGCGAGTGCTGGGACTGGTCGTAGCCGCCGTAGGAGGCCGCGGCGGGCTGGGGCTGCTGGTAGCCGTACGGGTCCTGGGCGGGCTGCTGCTCGTACGGCGAGGGCTGCTGGTGCTCGTACGGCGACTGCTGGTCGTACTGCGGCTGGTGCTGGGGCTGGTGCTGCGGCTGCTGGGGGAGCCGGGGCTCCCGCTGCTCGGCGTGCCGGTCCAGGCGCCGGTCGGGGGCCTGCGCGGCGTCCGCGAGCCCGGCCAGGTAGTCGGCGTCGCTCTCGTGGTGCAGCGGCATGCCGTCCTCGTCCACCGGCAGGTCGGCCAGCGCGTCGGAGGCGATGCGGCCCTGGAGCTTGTCCCGGCCGCGGCCGACCGCCTCCAGCGTCTTGGCGAGGACCGCCTCGAAGGCGCCCAGCTTGGCGTCGACGTAGCTGTCCGCGTCGCGGCGCAGCGTCTCCGGGTCGTGGCTGCGCTCGGGGGCGTCCTCGTCCTCGTAGCCGTTCTCGTCCAGGCCGGGGCCGGTGCCGAGCAGCTTCTCGCGGCCGCGGCCCACCGAGCCGAGGGTCTTGGTGAGGACGACCTCGAAGTTGGCCAGCTTGGAGTCGACGTAGTCGTCCGCCTCGGCCTTGATCTCCTCCGCCTCGGCCCGCGCCTCGGCGAGGATGCGCTCGGCCTCCTGCTGGGCCTGGCGGGCGATCTCGGTGCCGGAGATCAGGGAGGCGCGCTCGGCGTGGGCGCCCTCGACGATCCGGTCGGCCTCCTCGCGGGCCTGCTGGACCATCGTCTCGCGGCCGCCGATCAGCTCCTGCGCCTGGGCGAGGGAGCCGGGCAGGGCGTCCCGCACCTCCTCCAGCAGGGCGAGGAGCTCGGCGCGGTTGACCACGCACGAGGCCGACATGGGCATCGACCTGGCACCTGACACCATGCCGACGATCTCGTCGAGCTTGTTCTGCACGTCCACCTGGACTCGCCACTCTCTACAGCTGGTTGGAGACGGACGGGACGACTGTACGGCGACCACCGTCCCGTCCGACACGGATGACGGGACGTCCCTGCGTCCCCGGCGCGTCGGCGCCGCGTGGACTCAGTTCCGGCGCAGCCGCTCGGTGAGTGCCGTCAGGACGGTCGGGGGCACCAGGTGCGCCACGTCGCCGCCCCAGGCCGCCACCTCCTTGACCAGGGAGGAGGACAGGAAGCTGTACGTCGGGTTGGTGGGGACGAACAGGGTCTCCACACCGGAGAGGCCGTTGTTCATCTGGGCCATCTGCAGCTCGTAGTCGAAGTCGCTGACGGCGCGCAGCCCCTTGACGATGGCGGGGATGTCGCGCTGCTTGCAGAAGTCGACCAGCAGGCCGTGGTGGGACTCGACGACCACGTTGGCGCAGTCGGCGGTCACCTCGCGGATCAGATCCATCCGCTCCTCGACCGTGAACAGGCCCTTCTTGTTCTGGTTGATCATCACGGCCACGTACACCTCGTCGTACAGACGGGAGGCTCGGGCGATGATGTCGAGGTGTCCGTTGGTGATGGGGTCGAACGACCCGGGACATACGGCGCGGCGCACGTGAGATCCCTCGCTCTCCGGTCCGGTCATGACGCGTCCTCGCTGGTGGAGGCGGCGTGACCGTACCAAAAGGTGCCTTCGCCGTAACGACGGGACCTCAGTGGTGCGAAACCGCCGGGCCAGCTGAAAGCGCCGCCTCGGGTGCTGCGCTCCACGGTGACGAGCGCCTCGTCGGCGAGCCAGCCTCCGGCGTGGAGTGTGAGGAGAATCTCCCGGAGATCGTCGTCCGTGACCGCGTACGGCGGGTCCAGGAAGACCAGGTCGTAGGGGTCGCCCGGGGGCGGTCCCTGGATCACCTGCTCGGCCTTGGCGTTGCGGACCTCGGCGCCGGGCAGGCCCAGCGAGCGGACGTTCTCGCGGACGGTGCGGGCGGCGCGGCCGTCGGCCTCCACCAGCAGGGCGTGAGCGGCGCCGCGGCTGAGCGCCTCCAGGCCGACGGCGCCGGAGCCGGCGTACAGGTCGAGCACGCGTTCGCCCTCCAGCGGGCCGCCGAGCAGCGCCTCCCAGGTGGAGAAGAGGCCCTCGCGAGCCCGTTCCGAGGTGGGACGGGTACTGGTGCCCGGGGGGACGGCCAGGCGGCGTCCCCCCGCCGTCCCGGCGATCACGCGGCTCATCTGCTGCTCAGGTCCTCTGGTTCGGCGTCCGGTGCGACGGCGTGCTGTGGATCTCCAGTCTCTCAGCCCTTCTCCAGGTACTGCTCCCGGTCCTCGTCGAGGAGGGCGTCCAGGGCGGTGCGCAGGCCCGGGTGGGCGGTGAGGTCGGGGTCCTCGGCCACGACGGCGGTGGCCTCCTCGCGCGCCTGGGCGATGACCTCCTCGTCGTCGATGACGGCGAGGACCCGCAGGGAGGAGCGGGCGCCGGACTGGGCCTGGCCGAGCACGTCGCCCTCACGGCGCTGCTCCAGGTCGATCCGGGAGAGCTCGAAGCCGTCGAGGGTGGAGGCCACCGCGTTCAGCCGCTGCCGGGCGGGGCTCGCCTCGGGCGCGTCGGTGACCAGCAGGCACAGCCCGGGTGCGGAGCCGCGGCCGACGCGGCCCCGGAGCTGGTGGAGCTGGGAGACGCCGAACCGGTCCGCGTCCATGATCACCATGGCGGTGGCGTTGGGCACGTTCACGCCGACCTCGATCACCGTGGTGGCGACCAGGACGTGCGTCTCCCCCGCGGCGAACCGGCGCATCACGGCGTCCTTGTCGTCCGGGTGCATCCTGCCGTGCAGCACCTCGACCCGCAGGCCGGCGAGCGGGCCGCCGGCGAGCTGCTCGGCGACCTCCAGGACGGCGAGCGGGGGCCGACGGTCGGCCGTCTCGGCCTCCTCCTTCTTCTTCCGGCCCTTCGGGTCGTCCTCCTCGTCGCCGATGCGCGGGCAGACCACGTAGGCCTGGTGGCCGTTCTCCACCTCCTCGCGGACGCGTTCCCAGGCGCGGGCCAGGAAGTGCGGCTTGTCGGCGGCGGGCACCACATGGGTGGCGATCGGGGAGCGCCCGGCGGGCAGCTGGTCCAGGACCGAGGTCTCCAGGTCGCCGAAGACGGTCATGGCGACCGTGCGCGGGATCGGGGTGGCCGTCATCACCAGCAGGTGGGGCGGCTGCTTGCCCTTGCCGCGCAGGGCGTCGCGCTGCTCGACCCCGAAGCGGTGCTGTTCGTCGACGACGACCAGGCCGAGGTCGTGGAACTGGACCTTGTCCTCGATCAGGGCGTGGGTGCCGATGACGATGCCGGCCTCGCCGGTGGCCAGGTCCAGCAGTGCCTGGCGGCGGGCGGCGGCGCCCATGGAGCCGGTGAGCAGCACGACCTTGGTGGCCTGCTCGGCGCCGCCCAGCATGCCGCCCTGGGCGAGGTCGCCCATCATCTCGGTGACCGACCGGTGGTGCTGCTGGGCCAGCACCTCGGTGGGGGCGAGCATGGCGGCCTGCCCCTGGGCGTCGACCACGGCGAGCATGGCCCGCAACGCGACCATCGTCTTGCCCGAGCCGACCTCTCCCTGCAGGAGGCGGTGCATCGGG
This sequence comes from Streptomyces sp. NPDC002640, assembly GCF_053592575.1. Lineage (NCBI taxonomy): Bacteria > Bacillati > Actinomycetota > Actinomycetes > Kitasatosporales > Streptomycetaceae > Streptomyces > Streptomyces sp. NPDC002640. Next base: position 134,030 of record NZ_JBSFVZ010000004.1, read on the forward strand.
TGCTCCGCGGCGAGGCCGTCGAAGATCTCCCGGGACACCTTCCGCTGGCCCTCGGTGAGGGTGAACGGCAGGCGTGCGTCGAAGGCGGCGAGGATGCCGTCGGGGGTGGGCCTGCGGGGCACGGCGGGCAGCTGGGCGTCGGCGTGGCGGCGGCGGGCGAGGGCGACCTGGAGGACGAACGCCTCGTCCCACTTGAGGCGGGAGCGGGCGTCCTCGACGTCGGCCGGGGTCTGCGGCCGGTGGATCTTGAGCAGCGCCTCGGGGAGGGGGACCAGGCCCCGGCCCTCGCGGAGGCCGGCCGGCAGCGGGTCCACGGCCTCCTGGGCACCGGGCAGCACCGTCTGGACGGCCTTGGCCAGCTTCCAGGACTCCAGCTTGGCCGTGGCCGGGTAGATCGGGATCAGCGCCCCCGCCCAGCTGTCGACCGTCTCGGCGGCGTCCTCGCCGCGCAGCAACTCGTAGGCGGGGTGGGCGAGTTGCAGACGCCGGTTGAACATGGAGACCTTGCCGGCGAAGAGCGCGCGGGTGCCGGGGAGCAGTTCCTTGTGGGGTTTGTGGACGCCGTTGCCGAAAAACACCAACTGGAGGCGGCCGCTGCCGTCGGTGATGGTGACCTCGAGGCGCTGGCCCTTGCCGCGCGGGGCCCGGCTGGAGGCGAAGGTCGCCAGCCGGGCGTCGGCGACCTGGGCGACCACGGTGACGTGCTCGTCCATGGGGAGGTCGGCGAGCCGGGTGAGCCGGCCGCGCTCCTCGTACCGGCGCGGGTAGTGGTGCAGCAGGTCGCCGACGGTGTGCAGGCCGAGGTTCTCGGCCATCACCTTCGCGGTGGCGGGGCCGAGCACCTTCTTCAGGGGTTCTTCCAGTGCGGGCACGCCCCCCATTCCACACCACGGGTGCGACAAGGCCACGGAATGCCTGTGGAAACTCCTGGTCAGGTGTGTTCTTCAGCTCCTAGGATGACGCGTCCGGCCACCACCGACCCGCGGACCACCGCCCCACACGGTGCCGCCCGACCCCGCGCCGATCCGCTGTCTCCCCCACCGGCGCCGTGACGATGGACTCTCAGATCTCGAAGCCAGACCAGTCCGCTCCCTCCGCCTCGCACTCCTTCCAGGTCGACCTGCGCGGTCTGGTGGACCTGCTCTCCCACCATCTGTACTCCAGCCCCAGGGTCTACCTGCGGGAGCTGCTGCAGAACGCCGTGGACGCCGTCACCGCGCGCCGCGCGGTGGATCCGGACGCGCCCGCCCGGGTGCGGCTGCACACCGGGGCGGGGACGCTGCGGGTGGAGGACACCGGCGTCGGCCTCACCGAGGAGGACGTCCACAGCCTGCTGGCCACCATCGGCCGCAGTTCCAAGCGCGGTGACGCCGCCTCGCTGGAGTCGGCCCGCTCCGGGTTCCTGGGGCAGTTCGGCATCGGCCTGCTGGCCTGCTTCCTGGTGGCCGAGGAGATCCGGGTGGTCAGCCGCAGCGCCCGCACGCCGGGGGCGCCGCCGGTGGAGTGGCGCGCGACGGACGACGGCTCGTACACCGTGCGGACGCTGCCCGAGGAGGAGAGGCCCGAGCCGGGCACCACCGTGCACCTGCGGGCGCGCGCGGGGGCCGCGCAGTGGCTGGAGGAGGAGCGGGTGCTGAAGCTGGCCCGTGACTTCGGTTCGCTGCTGCCGTACGACGTGCGGGTGGGCGACGAGGCGGTCACCGACCTGCCGGCGCCCTGGGACCGGTCGTACCAGAGCCCGGCGACCCGCCGGGTGGCGCTGGCCCGGCACTGCCGGGAGCTGTTCGGCTTCACGCCGCTGGACTCGGTCGACCTGGACGTGCCGGTGGCCGGCGTGCGCGGGGTGGCGTACGTGCTGCCGGCCGCGGTCAGCCCGGCGCAACGGGCCGGTCACCGGGTGCACCTCAAGGGCATGCTGCTGACCGACCGGGCGGACGAGCTGCTGCCGGACTGGGCGTTCTTCGTGCGCTGCGTGCTGGACACGGACACCCTGCGGCCGACCGCGTCCCGTGAGTCGCTGTACGAGGACGAGACGCTGGCGGCGGTGCGGGAGGCGCTCGGCGAGCGGATCCGGTCCTGGCTGACCGGGCTGGCGGCGGGCGACCCGGAGCGGCTGCGGGCGTTCCTGGCCGTGCACCACCTGGGGGTCAAGGCGCTGGCGCGGCACGACACCGAGATGCTGCGGGTGATGCTGCCCTGGCTGCCGTTCGAGACCACGGACGGGCAGCTCTCGCTGGAGGAGTTCGCCCAGCGGCACAGGGTCGTGCACTACACGCGGACGGTGGAGGAGTACCGGCAGGTCTCCGCGATCGCCTCGGCGCAGGGCGTCGGCGTGGTCAACGGCGGTTACACCTACGACACGGAGCTGGTGGAGGCGCTGCCGTCGGTGCGGCCGGGCACGGTCGTCGCCGAGCTGGACGCGGACGTGGTGACCGCCCACCTGGACGCCGTGGACCCGTCGGTGGAGCTGGCGCTGCAGCCGTTCCTGGCGGCGGCCCGGGCCCGGCTGGACGCGCTGGGCTGCGACGTGGCGCTGCGGGCGTTCCACCCGATGACGGTGCCGGCGCTGCACCTGGACGACCGTTCCGCGCGCCACGAGCAGGCGCGCGCGGAGGCCGAGGACCGGGCCGACGACCTGTGGTCGGGGATCCTCGGCTCGCTGCGGGGCGGCGCGCCGCGCGCCCGCCTGGTGCTCAACCATCTCAACCCGCTGATCCGGCGCATCGGTTCGCTGACCGACCCGGAGCTGATCGGCACGGCGACGGAGTCCCTGTACGGGCAGGCGCTGCTGATGGCGCAGCGCCCGCTGCGGCCGGCGGACACCGCGCTGCTCAACCGTGCGTTCCTCGGCCTGCTGGAGTGGGCCACGCACGGCGACGCCGCGCCCGGCGACGCCACGCCCGGCGACAACGAGGAGGACGTCCGTTGACTTCCGTCACCAGCCTGGACGAACTGCGCCGCGCGATCGCGGAGAACGGCGAGCGGCCGGAGGGCCCGGCGCGCAACGCCCGGTCCGAGCAACTGCTCGCCGACGCCGAGGCGCTGGGCATACCGCTGGCCGTGATCGAGGCGCTGGGCCACCAGCTGACCGTCTACAACTACAGCTCGGAGAAGGACAAGGCGTTCGTGCCCTTCGCCCGGCTGCTACGGATGTGGGACGAGCGGCCGGAGGACTTCGACGCGTACGAGACGCACTCGTTGTTCTGGCGCTTCAAGTGGATGTCGACGGGGATGCTGGGGCAGCCGCACATCCCGCTGGACGCGATGGAGAACTGGCTGGCGGAGATGGAGCGCCGCTACCGGCTGGCGGGCCACTCCGCACGGGCGGTGCGCTCCTGCGAGTTCCACGTCGCCAGCCATGTCGGCGACCTGGAGCGCGCCGAACGCGCCTACCAGGCCTGGCTGGCCGCCGACCGCGACCGGATGGCCGACTGCTACGCCTGCGAACTGCAGGGCCAGGGCTGGTGGCAGGTGGTGAACGGCCGGGACGAGGAGGCGCTGGAGCTGTGGGCCCCGGTGCTGGAGGGCCGCTTCACCTGCGCCCACGAGCCGCACAACGTGCTGGCTGCCTCGCTGCTGCCGTTGCTGCGGCTGGGCCGCCTCGACGAGGCGAAGGCCCACCACCTGCGGGGCTTCCGGCTGGTGCGGGCGACCGAGAGCATGCGGTCCTCGTACGCCGAGCACGTGGAGTTCTGCGCGCTCACCGGGAACGAGGCGCGGGCGCTGGAGCTGCTGGCCGAGCGGCCGTCGTACTTCACCGACGACGGGCACCCGTCGAGCAGGAAGGACTACCTGGCGGTGACGGCCCTGGTCATGGACCGGCTGGTGGCGCTGGGCCTGGGTGACAGGCGGGTGCCGGGGCCGGCCGGCCGGGAGTGGACGGCCGCGGAGCTGGCCGCGCACGCGCGGACCGGGGCGTTGTCGCTGGCGGAGGCCTTCGACCGGCGCAACGGCACGACGTACGTGAGCGACCTGGTGCGCCGGCGGATGGCGCGCGAGCCGCTGGTGGAGCGCCTGCCGCTGGGCCTGCGGGTCGCGGCGGCCGCGGTGGCGCCCCGGCCCGTCGCGCCGGTCGCGGCACCGTCCGCCGGTCCCGTGGACCTGGCCGGGCTGCTGGCCGAGGCGCGGCGGCGGTCGGAGGCGCTGCTGCCGAGCGCGGTGGAGGCGTGGGAGGCCGTGGAGCGGGCCGCGGGGGCGGATCCCGAGGGGGCGGATCCCGAGGGGGCACGGCTGACCGTCCGGGACCGCGCGGAGATCGCCGAGCACCGGGCGCTGGGGCTGGGGCCGGACGGCGTGGAGCTGTTCGCCGTCGCCGCCGGGCTGTACGCGGAGGCCGGCGACCTGGGCGAGGCGCTGGCGGCGCGGGCCCGCGGGGTGTACGCGCGGACGCTCAGCGGCAAGCTGGACGGGGCGCTGGAGGACGTGACCGAGCCGTACCGGCAGTGCCTGTCGCTGTTCGCGGCCGGGGACACCGGGGTGCGGCAGACCGCCTTGGTGCTGATGGCCAGGGCGCGGGTGCTGCTGCGGCTCGCCCAGGGCACGGACGGCCAGGAGCCGGATCCGGCGGCGGAGGCCGGGACGGCGGAACTCACCCGGGAGGCGGCCCGCGAGGTGCTGGCCTTCGTCGCGGAGCACGCCCCGGACACCGAGGACCCGCACCTGCTCTCGCGGACCGCCGAGGCGCACGCCATGCTGGGCGACCTGTCCCCGGAACCTGAGCAGGCGGTTCCCGAACTGACGCTCGCGGTACGGCAGTTCCTCGACGCCGGACTGCCCTGGTACACGGTGGAGTACGAGTCGCGGCTGGCCGCGATCGCGCACCACCTCGATGACCCGGAGGCCGCGGCCGGTCACCTGCGGTCCGCGCTGGAGCACGGCGGGCAGGCGCTGCCCCCGACCGGGCACGCCCATCTCCACCTGCAGCTCTGCGAGGTGCTCGCGGAGGCGGACGCCGTCGTCGAGGCGGCCGACCACGCGCTGGAGGCGGCGCACTGGGCCGACGAGGCCGGGCAGTCGGCCACGCTGGGCGCGTACGCGCGGCACCGGCTCGGCGGGCTGCTGCACCGGCAGGGGCGCTGGGCGGAGGCGGCGGAGGTGCTGGAGTCCACCCTCCCGGACCTGACGCCGGAGTCGCACGGCGACGGCACGGTGGTGCAGACGCTGTGGTGGCTGGGCGACTGCCTGGCCTCCCTCGGCGAGCACCGGGACGCGGCGGAGCGGCGGCTGCGGGCCGCGGAGCTGGCGGCGCGGTGGCCCGAGCAGCGGGACCACGCGACGCTGGCGCACCTGGCCGCCGAGTCGCTGTCCCGGGCGGAGCTGCCGGCCGAGGCGGACGCGGCGTACGCGCGGGCCGGGGAGCTCTGGCGTGAGCTGGGCGACCTGCCGGGACAGGTGCGGGCGCTGCGGGCCCGGGCGTGGCTGGCGGCGGACGACGACGTGCGCGCCGCGCGGGAGCTGATGGAGCAGGCGCTGGCCGCGTGCCGGGAGGCGTCGGCGGTCGCGGAGGACGAGGCGGGGCGGCTGCCGGCCGCGGCGGAACTGGCGGGCACCCACCACCAGTTCGGCGGCCTGCTCGCCGACCACGAGGGACCGTCCGAGGAGGCCCACGGGCACCTCACGGAGGCGGTGTCCGGGTTCGCGTCCCTCGGCGAGGTCGCCCGCGTGGCCCACGCGGACGCCCTCCTGACCCTGGGGCGCCTCGAGGACGCCCTCGGCCGCTCCGCCGACGCCGCCGCCCGCGCCCGCGAGGTCCTCACCGCCTGCGACGCGGACCCGGACGGCCCCCTCGCCACCCGCCGCGCCGACGCGGAGACCCTGCTCCGCGAAACGCGGACCTGACCCGCGCCGCCTGCTTGCCCGCCCGTTCGCCCGCCCTCGCGGGCGGGCGAACGGGCGGAACGGGCGGTTTCCCGGGGTCACGTCCCTGGCCATGGGTAGCGAAAGATGGCGAATACCGGTATCCGGAGCACCCGCATCTGTCGCCGGTGCATGCTCCTGTCAAGCGGCTCGCCGAAGCCGCCCACTGCTCCCATCCGGCTCGCCGTCCTGGCTGGGGCAGTCCGACCGCCCCGGCGCGACCAGAGCGACCGAGCACTGCCGAGGCGGCGGCCGAGGACCGCTCCACGACGAAAGGAGCCGGGGGACAACGGTCCTCGAACCCCCGACCCATCATGGCCACTGACAGACGTCCCTATCTCGAGATCCGCATCGGCGGCATGCGCCTGACACTGCAGCGGCGGCCCGTCGGGCTCATCGCGGCAGGTGCCGTTCCGGCGATCGCCGCCGGTTGGATGACCGACGGCGGGAGCCTGCTCGGACAGGGGCGGGCGAGGGGCGTCCGGCTTCCCGCCGGACGCCCCGTCGGCGCTACTCCACGCCGACGAGGAGCGGGGCTCCCTGGGCGCCGCCGCGGTGGATGATCGTGTCCACGGCGAGGTGGTGGTCGTGGACGTGGGTCTCGAGGGTGGTGGCCAGGTCCTCGGGGGCGGTGTCGTCGAGGACCAGGGTGACCAGTTCGCCGCCCGCGGAGAGCATGCGGTCGAGGACGTCGAGGGCGACGGCGGTGACGTCGGAGCCGATGAGCGCGACGTCGCCCTCGACCATGCCGAGCACGTCCCCCGGCTGGCAGATGCCGGCCATGGTCCAGGCCTGCCGGTCCGCGACGGTCACCTCGGCGAAGCGGGTCGCGCCCGCCGCCGAGGTCATGGAGACGACGTCCTCGTCGAAGCTCCGTTCCGGCTGGTGGACGGCGAGGGCGGCGATGCCCTGGACGGCCGCGCGGGTGGGGATCAGCGCGACGCGTATCCCCTCCGCCCGCGCCCGCTCGGCCGCGGCGGAGGCCACCGGCCGCAGTTCGTCGTCGTTGGGGAGGAGGACGACCTCCCGGGCCCCTGCCGCGCGCACCGCCTTCAGCAGTTCCTCCGCGGTCGGGGTGCTCCCCGGCGGCGCCAGCAGTGTCGACGCCCCCGCCTCCGCACAGAGCGCCGCCAGGCCCTCGCCGGGCAGCACGGCCACCACGGCCCGCCGCGTGTCCTGGGGGGAGCCCTCGGCGCCGGGCCGCCCGACGCCCTGTTCGGCGGCGAAGTGCGTGATCCGGATGCGGTGCGGCCGCCCCTCCTCGATGCCCGCCTCGACCGCCGCGCCCGCGTCGTCCACGTGGACGTGCACGTTCCACAGCCCGTCGCCGCCGACGATCACGAGGGAGTCGCCGAGGGTGTCGAGCCGTGCGCGCAGCCGGTCCACGCCCGCGTCGTCGGTCCGGTCGAGCAGGTAGATCACCTCGTAGGCGGGCCCGCCGCCGGGGCCGGCCGCGCAGGTCTCCGCCGCGCCGGCCACGACGCCCTCCGCGGGGCGCGTCGCGGTCAGGGCCGCCGGCCGCTCCCCGGTGAGCACCTCCACCAGCGCGCCCAGCACGGCGACCAGTCCGCGCCCGCCGGCGTCGACCACTCCGGCCCGGCCCAGCGTCTCCAGCTGGCCCGGGGTCCGCGCGAGCGCCTCGCAGGCGCCGTCGTAGGCGGCCCGCGCCACGGCCCCGCAGTCACCGCTGCCGCCGGCCGAGGCCGCCGAGGCGGCCGACGCCGCGGTGGCGGCCGCCGCGGCGGCCGAGGCGACGGTCAGGACGGTGCCCTCCACGGGACGCGCCACCGCCTCCCAGGCGGAGTCCGCGGCCCGCCGCAGCGCCGCGGAGAGCCCGGCGGCGTCGGCGTGCGGGGCCTCCTCGTCCAGGCCCTCGGCCAGCCCGCGCAGCAGCTGGGCGCAGATCGTGCCGGAGTTGCCCCGCGCGCCGACCAGCGCGCCGTGGGCCATCGCCCGCATCACCTCGGGCAGCCGGGGGGCGGCCCCGCCGGCGAAGACGTCCTCGACGCCGGCCGCGGCCGCCTCGAGGGTCAGGTAGAGGTTGGTCCCGGTGTCGCCGTCCGGCACGGGGTAGACGTTGATCGCGTCGATCTCCTCGCGCGCCCTGCCCAGCGCGTCGAGCGCCAGGGCGCACCAGGCGCGCACCGCTGATGCGTCGAAGACCGCGGATGCGTCGAAGAACGTCTCCCGCACCTTCGGCACCTGCGCCTCCTGTTTCTGTCGGACCGGTCGGCCTGCCGGACCGGTACGCAGCGTAGTCCCCGGCCGTGCCCGGCGGGGGCCCGCCCTGTGAGGGCTCCGGGCGGGTCGATGCCCGTCCCGTGGTAGTTTCGTTGTACGGACGCAGTCGTTGTATGCTGCTCCGGTTGCCCGATCCGTTCGGGCCATTCCCCTGGCAAGGCCACTCAGATCCCTTCGATCCGACCCCTGGCATGCCGGGGTCCACCGTAAGTGCATCTGAAGTCTTTGGAGTGACCCGTGGCTGCCAACTGCGACGTCTGCGGCAAGGGCCCGAGCTTCGGCAACAACATCTCGCACTCGCACCGCCGTACGCCCCGTCGCTGGAACCCCAACATCCAGCGCGTTCGTACCGTGGTGGGCGGGACGCCGAAGCGCGTGAACGCTTGCACCTCGTGCATCAAGGCCGGCAAGGTCTCGCGCTGACGTCCACCACCCGCTCTCCCGGGACTCCCCGGGTTGCGGGGACATCACGCGCGGCCACTGCCGGTTCGCTGCATTGAGCCGGTCCACGACTCCGTGGACCGGCTTTCTGCTGTTCCCGCGCGGGCGTTCCCAGGCGGGCGTTTCCGCGCGCGTCCGGGTGTTCCCGCCCGGACGTGCGCTGCCTAGCCGCGGCCCGTGCGGCTCCCGCGGGTGCGCCAGCCGTGGTCGACGGGGCCGATGCCCGCGCCCAGCCGGAACCCGGCGGCTATCGCACCCGTGACGTACTCCTTGGCCCGCGCCACCGCCTCCGGCACCGGCAGTCCGAGAGCCAGGTGCGAGGCGATCGCCGAGGCCAGGGTGCAGCCCGTGCCGTGGGTGTGCCGGTTGTCCAGCCGCGGTGCCCGCAGCCAGTGCTCCTCGTCGCCGTCGGTCAGCAGGTCCACGGCGTCGCCCGTCAGGTGGCCGCCCTTGACCAGCGCCCAGCGCGGTCCGAGGGCCAGCAGCGCCTCGGCGGCCCGCCGCATCCCCGCCTCGTCCTCCACCCGCACCCCAGTGAGCTGGGCCACCTCGTCGAGGTTGGGGGTGACGACGGTGGCGGCGGGCAGCAGCCGGGTGCGTACCGCGTCCAGCGCGGAGTCGGCCAGCAGGGAGTCGCCGTGCTTGGAGACGCCGACCGGGTCGACCACCGCCGGCGCGACCGTTCCGGCGATCAACTCGGCGACCAGGCCGACCAGTTCGGCGGAGGAGAGCATCCCGGTCTTCACCGCGTGCACGCCGATGTCGTCGGCCACCGCCCGGTACTGGGCCCGTACCGCCTCGGCGGGCAGGTCCCAGACGCCGTGCACGCCGCGGGAGTTCTGCGCGGTGACGGCGGTGAGCACGCTCATGCCGTGCACGCCCAGCGCCAGCATCGTCTTGAGGTCCGCCTGGATGCCCGCGCCGCCGCCCGAGTCGGATCCGGCGACGGTCAGCACCAGCGGTGGTGCGGTGGTCGTGGTCATCGCGGTCATCTCGGTCAGTCCTCCATGTCCGCGAAGTGGTCCCAGCCGCCCTTGCGGGTCCAGGGCGCCCCGTCCACGGTGACCTGCGGCAGCGCCGACGGGTTCAGGACCTCGCCGATCACCTTCCACCGCGCGGGCAGCTTCACGTCGGGCGGGAAGGTCGCCACGATGGCGTGGTCCTCTCCTCCGGTGAGCACCCACTGCAGCGGGTCGACACCGACCGCGGAGCCGATGTCGTTCATCTGCGTGGGGACGTCGAGGGCGCCGGAACGGATGTCGATGCGCACCTTGCTGGATTCCGCGATGTGCCCGAGGTCCGCGATCAGGCCGTCGCTGACGTCGCACATGGCGGTCGCGCCGAGCGAGGCCGCGGCCGGACCGGCGTGGTACGGCGGCTCGGGGCGGCGGTGGGCCTCCACGAACGCGCGGGGCGAGCGGAAGCCGCGGGACAGCACCGCGTACCCGGCGGCCGACCAGCCGAGCCAGCCGGTGACGGCGACCAGGTCGCCCGGCTGCGCGCCGGCGCGGGTCACCGGTTCGTGGTTGCGCAGGTCGCCGAGGGCGGTGATGGAGACGGTGATGGTGTCGCCGCGGACCACGTCCCCGCCGACCACGGCGGCGCCCGCCACCTGGCACTCGTCGCGCAGGCCGTCCATCAGCTCGGTCGGCCAGGTCACCGGAAGCTCCGCGGGCAGCACCAGGCCGAGCAGCAGCGCCGTCGGCACCGCGCCCATCGCGGCGATGTCGGCGAGGTTCTGCGCGGCGGCCTTGCGGCCCACGTCGTAGGCGGTCGACCAGTCCCGGCGGAAGTGGCGTCCCTCGATCAGGATGTCCGTGCTCGCCACCACCCGCCGGTCGGGGGCGGCGACGACCGCGGCGTCGTCGCCCGGGCCGAGCCGGACGGCCGGGGTGGTGGTGAGCCGGGAGGTGAGCTCCCTGATGAGCCCGAACTCCCCCAGTTCCCCCACGGTTCCCTTCACCGAGTCTCACCGTTCCTCTCAGCGGTCGATGTTCCGGGTATCAGTGTCATGCGTCCACCTGTGTACCTGTCCGCGGGGGCGGCTGCGCCCGAAGTCGCGGTCGTGCGTCAACCCGCGCCGAGGGGTGCACTCCGGCGCGCGGGCCCTTGATCGGCGAGGTCTCCCCCCGGCGTGGGGCTACGCGATACCGTGGCGGTCCTTCTCTGCACACGATCCTCGAAGCCGCCCTGGAGGTTCCGTGGTACAGGCGTACATCCTCATCCAGACAGAGGTGGGCAAGGCCTCCTCCGTCGCCGACACCGTCAGCAAGTTCTCCGGTGTCGTCCAGGCCGAGGACGTGACCGGACCCTACGACGTGATCGTGCGGGCCCAGGCCGATTCGGTCGACGAACTCGGCCGCATGGTCGTCGCCAAGATTCAGGGGGTGGAGGGCATCACGCGGACACTGACCTGCCCGGTCGTGCATCTGTAGCCCCCGTCTACCCTGGGCCGGTGAACTTCTTCCGTCACCGGCCTCGTCCCCGTGCCCTCCGCGCCCGCTCCTCGGCGTGCGCGGGCGTGGCCGGACTGCTGTTCCTGGCTCCCGCCTGCTCCTCGGCAGACGACCGGGCCGAGGCTGCGGTTCCCACGCCGGACAAGGAAGTGGCCGGGCTCTGCCGCGACCTCGACGAGGCGTTGCCGGGGAAGGTCGACGGCAGGGACCGCACCGACCCCGAACCGGCGTCCGACCTCACGGCGGGCTGGGGAAGCCCGGCGATCATACTCCGCTGCGGAATCCCGCGGCCTGCCGTGATGAGCGATCCCGAGCAGGAGTCGGCGGAGATCGACGGCATGGCGTGGGTGGTGGAGGAACTCGACGGCGGGGCCTACCGGTTCACCACGGGGCTGCGCCGCGCGTACGTCGAGGTCACGCTTCCCGCGGAGGTCGCCGCGGAGACCGGGTCCTTCGCACTGGTCGATCTGGTGCCGGCGATCGAGCGGACGATCCCGGAGGAGTTCGCGGACTGACGACGCGCGCGCCTGGGGGCAGGCGGCCTCCGAGGCGCGCGGCGTTCGCGGCTCAGCGCGTGGTCCCGCGGCGGCCCCGCGTGGTCCGGCGGCATCCCCGCATCCACCGGCGTACGGCGGCGAGCGCGCCGCGCAGACCGCGGGGCGGGCGCCGGCCGGGCGGCACGGCGAGGTCGCGGGCGACGGCCCGCCACACCCGCTCGGGAGGCGCCGCCGGAAGGTCCCGTTCCTCCACGGCCCGCGCGGCGGCGACGACCCGGGTGATCCCGCGCAGTTCCTCGCGGCACCGCGCGCACCCGGTCAGGTGGGGCAGTGCCGCGTCGTCGGGCGGGACGCCGTCGTCCCTGAGGGCGAGCTCCATGAGGTGTGCCGGGTCGACGTGCGCCACCGTGCGTCATCCTTGCTGCGCTCGGGCGCCCCTGCCGGGCCGCCGCTGCTGTCTCTCCCCGCCCGCCGTGAGCGGCCTCCACGAGGACGGCCGGGCTCGCCGCCCGGCCGCCGCGGGGCGGGCGTGCGACCGCTCGGCCGGTCATGGCGGACGACCGCCGCCGCGGCGACGGTCGTCCGGGAAGGGAAGGGGAACGGTTGAGGGTGTCCGGTCGGGTCAGTCCCGCCGGTCCCCGTAACGACGGACCAGGTGGACGCCCGTGAGGGTGACCAGGCCGGTGACGGCCGCCCAGGCCAGCCAGGCGTCCGGCGAGTTGGACACGGTGGCCGCGGCCGTGGTGCCGCCCATGCCGCCGGTGGGCGAGGACTGCGTACCGCCGACGGTCTGGGTCGCCAGGGCGAGGTTCTTGTCGTTCGCGCTGCCCCAGGCGTAGACGATGTTGTTGCTGCCTTCCTTCAGGTCGAGGTCGGCCGGGCCGATCGCCACGGTGTCGGTGCCGGCGAGGGTCACGTCGGCGTTGACGGTTCCGGCGTCCACGACGGTGGAGTCCTGGTTCGGGTTGGTCAGCCCCGTGAAGACGGGCTGTCCGCCGGCCCGCACGTCCACCGCCGGGGCGGCGGCCACGTGGCGGACGGTCAGCCGTGCCTTGCCGGACTCGGTCTTCGAGGTGTCGTTCACGAAGGTCGACAGCTGCGGCTTGCCGTCGGCGGACAGGTGGGCCGCGATGGTGGCGTTGGCGCCCTCGGGCACCTCGACCTTCTTCTCGAGGGCCGGGCTGCCGTCCGGTCCCTGGCCGGCCTTGAAGAGCTGTATGTCGTAGCTGCCGGCGTCCAGGGCCTGCGGCTGGGTCACCGTGCCGGGCTTGAAGTCGCCGAGCAGGCGCTCGCCGTTGGCGTAGACGTCGACGGTCAGTCCCGGCACACCGTGGAAGACGGACACCATGCCCGTCCGTTCGCTGTCCGCGGCGGTGGCGGCCGCCGCCGGTCCCGCGACGGTGAGGGCGAGGGCGCAGGCTCCGGCCGAGGCGCCGAGCAGGAGGGGGGTCCTGGAGATCCGGGAGGTCATGGGAGTGATCCCTTCGTCGAGGGTCCGCACCGGTTGCGCGGTCTCATCCGTACTTCGCGCGTACCCCCGGAGACGGATGCGCATGACGGACATTCCTTCCAAATCTCCCACCCGTGCGCCGTGTCTACGCCTCACCCCGGGGCGCGCCTCCGCGTTCGACGGCCGCGCGCAGCCGGAGCAGCCCGCGCCGGGTGTGGCTCTTGACGGTGCCGAGGGGCAGGCCGGTGCGCTCGGCGATCTGGGCCTGGGTGAGGTCCTCGTAGAAGGCCATGCACAGCACCTCGCGCTGGGCGCGGGGCAGCCGGGACAGGGCGTCGACGAGGAGCAGCCGGTCGAGGACCTCCTCCGGAGTGCCCTCGGGGCGCGCCTCCCCTCCGCCGTCGGCGCGGGCGGCGGTGTCGACCAAGGCCAGGCGCCGGGTGCGCGCCGCCAGGGCGTCGACGATCTTCCGGCGGGTGATGCCGACCAGCCAGCCGCCCAGCGTCCCGCGCTCGGGGCGGTAGCCGTCCCGTCCCCGCCAGGCGCCGATGAAGACCTGCTGCGTCACGTCCTCGGCCTCGTGGGTGTCGCCGAGGGAGCGGGTGGCCAGGGTGTGGACCAGCGGGCCCCACCGCCGGTAGACGGCCGCGAAGGCGTGCTCGTCGGCGGCGCGCAGGCCGCGGGCGAGTTCGTCCTCGTCCGGCGCCGGGGGCGCGACCTGGGGCGGCGTCGGAGGGGGACGGACTCCGGCGTGCGCGGTGTGCGTGGTCATGACCTGGTCCTCCTGCCGTTTCCGCCGTTGCCGGCGGCTCGTGCTGTCAGTCTTGTGAGTGAAAACGACGCACTCAACATGCGTCGTTTGTGCGTCGTAAGCTGGAGGCGGTAGGAAGAGCCGGCGGGATCTGACGGGGACGGGACAGGAGGCGGACGAGATGGACGAGGAACCCGGCGGGACGCCGGAGACGCCGGACGAGGGCGGACTGACCACCGGCGAGGTGGCGCGGCGGCTGGGCGTGGCGCCGACCACGATCCGGTCCTGGGACCGCCGGTACGGGCTCGGCCCGGCCGCGCACACCGGCGGCCGGCACCGCCGCTGGACCGCCGAGGACCTGGCCCGCCTGGAGCGGATGTGCGCGCTGACGGCGACCGGGGTGCCGCCGGCGGAGGCCGCGCGGGTGGTCCGCGCGGAGGCGGCGTCCGGGGCCGCGCCGCGCGCGGAGCCGCGTTCTCTTTCCGGCCGGCGCACCCGGAACGGACCTGGTGACACCAACGGGCCTCGCGGCACGGACGGGTCTCGGGACACGGACGGGCCGCGCCGCCCGGGAGAGCCGCCCATCCCGGACGGGCTTCGCCGCGCGGACGAGCCGCCCCGCGCGGACGAGCCGCCCACCCCGGACGAGCCTCCCCGCGCGAGCGGGCCGCGCTCACCGAGCGGGCCGCGCTCCGCGGGCGGGTCCGGCCGGAGCCGGGCCGGGTCGGGCATGCGGCTGGGCGACGCGCGCCAGGAGTGCAAGGGCATCGCCCGGGCCGCCCTCCGCCTGGACGCCGTGGCCCTCGACGACCTGCTGGACCGGACGATGCGCGTCTACGGGCCGGTCGCCGCCTGGACGGAGGTGATCATGCCGACGCTGCAGGCGGTTGGCCGGAAGTGGGAGACCTCCGGGGAGCGGTACGTCGAGGTGGAGCACTTCCTGTCCTGGCACGTCTCCGGCGCCCTGCGGCGTCACGCGCCGCCCGTGGCCGCCGACCGGCCGGGGGCCACCACGGTGCTGGCCTGCGTCCCCGGGGAGACGCACACGCTGCCGCTGGAGGCGCTGGCCGCGGCGCTGGCCGAACGGGACCTGCCGGTGCGCATGTTCGGCGGCGCGCTGCCCGTGGAGTCGCTGGTGACCGCGGTGCGCCGGACCGGGCCGGCGGTGGTGGGGCTGTGGGCGCAGTCCCGCACCACGGCGAGTCGGCCGCTGGCCCAGCACGTCGCGGCCCTCGAATGGGGGGTGCGCGGGGCCCGCAGGCGACCGGTGGTGCTGACGCTGGGGCCGGGCTGGGCCGGGCAGACCGCGGCCGGGCTGCCGCGCCCGCCGGGCCTGGCGGAGGCCGTCGCCGTGGTGGAGGCCGCCGCCCGCAGGTGACGCCGCGGGCCGGCCGGGTACCCGGCGTCCGCCGTCCGGGCCGCCGGCGGCCCCGCCGGGGCACCGGCCCCGCGGTGGAGAGGCGCCGCCCGGCGGGCGGCGCGGGAGGACAACGCAAGGACCACGCAAGGACAACCGAAGGAACACCGGAGGAACAGCCATGGCCGGTCGTCCCCGAAACGCCCCGGACACCGTCGTCGTCGGGGCGGGTCTCGCCGGTCTGGCCTGCGCGCTGGACCTGTGCCGCGCGGGCCGACGCGTGACGCTGCTCGAGGCGTCGGACGGGGTGGGCGGCCGGGTGCGCACGGACCGCCGGGACGGCTTCCTGCTGGACCGGGGCTTCCAGGTCTTCAACACCTCATATCCGCAGGTCAAGCGGCGGCTGGACCTGCGTGCCCTGCGGCTGCGGCCGTTCACGCCGGGCCTCGTCGCGCACACCCCGGACGGCCCGGTCCGCCTGACCGACCCGACCCGGCGGCCCGCGGAGGCCGGGGCGCTGCTGCCCGGGCGGGTGCTGCCGGCCCGCGACCTGGCCGCCCTGGGCGCGCTCACCGCGCGGGACGCCCTGCTTCCCGCCCGTCTCCTGACCCGCGGCGCCGACCGCTCCACGGCCGAGGCCCTGTCCCGTGCCGGGGTGTCCGCCGGGACGGTCGACCGGATCCTGCGGCCGTTCCTGTCCGGGGTGTTCCTGGAGGACCGGCTGGAGACGTCCGCCCGCTTCTTCCACCTGGTGTGGCGGAGCATGGTGCGCGGCACGCTCTGCCTGCCCGCCGACGGCATCGGGGCCGTCCCCGCCCAGCTGGCCGGCCGGCTGCCCGAGGGCACGCTGCGGCTGGGGACGCCGGTGGAGGCGGTCACCGACGACGGCGTGGCCCTCGTCGGCGGCGGCGAGGTGGCCGCGCCCCACGTGGTGGTGGCCACGGACGCGGCCACCGCGGCGCGGCTGCTGCCCGGCCTGGCCGTGCCCCCGTGCCGCACGGTCACCACCTACTACCACGCGGCGCCGCGCCCGCCGCTGGCCGAGCCGACGCTGCTGGTGGACCCCTCGGGCGCGGTGCTCAACACCTGCGTGCCCAGCGAGGTCGCGCCGGAGTACGCCCCGCCGGGGTCCGCCCTGGTGTCCACCTCCGTGCTGGGCGAGGACCGGCCCGGGGCGGACGCGGCGGTGCTGCGGCGCCTGGGCGAGCTGTACGGCGCGGACACCCGCGACTGGCGGCAGGTCGCCGTGTACACGGTGCCAGGCGCCCTGCCCGTGATGGAGCCCTCCTGGCCCCTCAGCCGCACCACGCGGCTGGGTGCGGGCCGCTACGTGTGCGGCGACCACCGGGCGACCGGCAGCGTCCAGGGCGCGCTCGCCTCGGGCACGCGGGCCGCCCGCGAGCTGCTCGCCGATCCGTCACCCGGCTGACGGCGACGCGGACCGCGCGCCGCATCCACCGACGGCCGGTACCCGGAAGAGAACATGCCTGAGCGAAGGCCGACCACCCGTTCTCCGACCTCCGGGAGTGAGCTGTGACGTCCGACGGCGCGCGCGCCCGTCCGAGCACCGGCGAGACCTGCCCGCACCGCACGCCGTACGGCGACGCCGGCGGGCCGCCGTACGGCGTGCGGCGCGGCGGCCCCCCGGCGCCGCCGCCGCGGGCCGCGCACGCCGGGGCGGCCGGAGTGGCCGGAGTGGCCGGAGTGGCCGGAGTGGCCGGGGCGGCCGGATGAGCCGGGGTCCCGCACCGTCCGCCCTGGACGCCGACGTGGTCGTCCTCGGCGCCGGAGCGGCCGGGCTGAGCCTGGCGCACCGGCTGGCCGAGACCGTCCCCGGCCGCCCGGTGACGCTGGTCGAGCCGCCCGCCGGCCCGCTGAGCCCGCCCGAGCGCACCTGGTGCCACTGGACCCGCGGCGACGACGACCTCGGCCCCGCGGTCGCCGCGTCCTGGCCGCGGCTGCGCGTCCACGGCGCCGACGGGCGGGCGGTGACCGTGGACCCGGCCCCGCTGTGCTACCGGATGATCCGGTCCGCGGACTTCGAGCGTCTGGTGCACGCCCGGCTGGCCGCCGCCCCCGGCGCGCGCCTCCTGCGGGCGACCGCGCAGGAGGCGCGCGACACCGCCCACGGCGCCGAGGTGCGCTGCACCACGCCGGACGGCGGCGCCCTCCGGCTGACGGCCCGGCACGTCTTCGACTCCCGTCCGCTGCCCGCCCTGCCGCCGGCCCGGACCCGGCTGCTCCAGCACTTCCGCGGCTGGTTCGTCCGCACCGCGGTGCCCCGGTTCGACCCGTCGGTCGCCGACCTGATGGACTTCCGCGTCCCCCAGCCCCGCCACGGCCTCGCCTTCGGGTACGTCCTCCCGCTGGCGCCCGACCGGGCGCTGGTCGAGTACACCGAGTTCTCCCGGACGCCCCTGTCCACGGAGGCGTACGAGGTGGCGCTGCGGCGGTACTGCCGCGAGGTGCTGGAACTCGGCGCGTTCACCGTGGAGTCGGCGGAGCAGGGCGTCATCCCGATGACGGACGGCCGGTTCCCCCGCCGGGCCGGCCGCTCGGTGTTCCGGATCGGGACGGCGGGCGGCGCGACCCGGCCGGCCACCGGCTACACCTTCGCCGCCGTGCAGCGGCAGAGCAGGGCGGTGGCCGCCGCCCTGCGCGCGGGCCGGGCGAGCGTGCCGCCGCCGTACGGGCGGCGGTCCCTCGCCATGGACGCGGTGCTGCTGCGGGCGCTGGACACCGGCCGGGTCGACGGCCCCGCCTTCTTCACCGACCTGTTCCGCCGGGTCCCGGCGGAACGCCTGCTGCGCTTCCTGGACGGCGGGACCTCGCTCCCGGAGGAGTGGAGCGTCGGACTGCGCACCCCCGTCGGCCCGATGCTCCGGAC
Source organism: Streptomyces sp. NPDC002640 (assembly GCF_053592575.1). Lineage (NCBI taxonomy): Bacteria > Bacillati > Actinomycetota > Actinomycetes > Kitasatosporales > Streptomycetaceae > Streptomyces > Streptomyces sp. NPDC002640. The sequence continues at coordinate 151,966 of NZ_JBSFVZ010000004.1, forward strand.
CGCCCTCGAACTGCCCTTCCTCCCCCGCCGCCACCGGCCCACCGCACCCACCGCCCGCACCGCACCCACCGGAGAGAGCCACCGATGACACCGCCGTCCACCACGCGCCCGGCCCAGGGCGCGCCCCACCGCGCCCGCGCGGCCCGGCGGGGCCGTGACCGCAAGGCCGAGATCCTGATGCCCGCGCCGGGCCGGGACCGTTTCACACCCGGTGACGCGCCCGGTGTCGCCGTGGTCGGCGGCGGCATCGCCGGTCTCGCCGCGGCCACCCTGCTGGCGGAGCGCGGCGCCCGGGTGACCCTCTACGAGCGGGGCGAGACGCTGGGCGGCCGCCTCGCCGGATGGCGCACCCGCCTCGCCGACGGCTCCGAGGCCACCATGAGCCGCGGCTTCCACGCCTTCTTCCGCCAGTACTACAACCTGCGGGGCCTGCTCCGCCGCACCGATCCCGGGCTCGACCGGCTCCGGCCGCTGCCCGACTACCCGCTGCGGCACAGCGGCGGGCTGACCGACAGCTTCGCCCGGGTGCCCCGCACCCCGCCGTTCAGCGCGCTCGGGTTCGTCGCCCTCAGCCCCACCTTCGGCGCGCGCGACCTGGCGTCGATGGACGCCCGGGCCGCGCTGCCGCTCCTGGACGTGCGCGTCCCCGAGGTGTACGAGCGCTTCGACGACGTGAGCGCGACGGACTTCCTGGAGCGGGTCCGCTTCCCGGAGGCCGCGCACCACCTGGCGTTCGAGGTGTTCTCCCGCAGCTTCTTCGCCGACCCGCGCGAACTGTCGGCGGCCGAGCTGCTCCTGATGTTCCACATCTACTTCCTCGGCTCCTCCGAGGGCCTGCTGTTCGACGTGCCGTCCGAGCCGTTCCCGCAGGCGCTGTGGGAACCGCTGGGCGACTACCTCCGCGGCCTGGGGGCACGGGTGCGCACCGGCACCCCGGTCCACGACGTCCGGCCGGGCGAGGACGGCGTCGAACTGCGCACCGACGACGCCGTGGAACGGCACGAGGCCGTGGTGCTGGCCCTCGACCCCGGGGCGCTGCGCGGGCTGACGGAGGCGTCGCCGGAGCTCGGCACCCCCGCCTGGCGGGACGACGTGGCCGCCCTGCGGACCGCGCCGCCCTTCCTGGTCTCCCGGTTCTGGCTGGACCGGCCGGTACGCCCCGACCGCCCGGGCTTCCTCGGCACCAGCGGCTACGACGGGCTGGACAACATCAGCGTCCTGGAACGCTACGAGGGCGAGGCCGCGCGGTGGGCCGCCCGCACCGGGGGGTCGGTGGTGGAACTGCACGCCTACGCCGTCCCCGCCGGCGCCGACCGGCAGGAGACGCAGGACCGGCTGCTCGCCGGTCTGCACCGGGTGTATCCGGAGACCCGTGAGGCCCGGGTGGTGGACGTCCGGCACGAGTGGCGGGCGGACTGCCCCTTCTTCCCCGTGGGCTCCCACCACCGGCGGCCGGCCGTGCGCACCCCCCATCCGCGGGTCACGCTGGCCGGCGACGCGATCCGCTGCGACCTCCCGGTCGCCCTGATGGAACGCGCCGCCACCACGGGTTTCCTGGCCGCCGGCGCCCTGCTCGACCAGTGGGGAATCCGCGGCCAGGTGCTGTGGACGGTGCCCCGCGCGGGCCGGTCGCCCGCGCTGCGGGCCCTGAGCGCCCTCGCCGCCCGCTGACCCCTCCCCCGGGGTGTACGTCCCCGCCGCGCGCGGCGGGGACGTACACCCCGGCAGTGACACCCGGGCCTCACCCCGGGAAGCGCCCCGTGCTGCGCAGCGCCCAGCGGCGTTCGGCGTAGTCCAGGTCGTCCCGCCAGAGCCGCCCGGCGGTGCGCCGCATCAGCGGCCGCAGCACGGGCGCGGCGGCGCGGGCGAGGGCGAAGCCGGGCCGGTCCGAGGCGGCGACCACCGCCTCGACCACGGCGGTCCGCGGCCGGGGGTCGTCCGGGGCCGTCAGCGGCGTCGCGTGGGTCTCCACCACCGAGGTGCGCCCCTCCCCCTCGGTGATCCGCATGACGACGGTGCGCGGCTCCGGGGCGGTGAACTCCGCCCGCACCGGCACCACCAGCCGCCCGGCCACCCGGAACGAGACGTCGACGACGAACACGTCGTCGTCCTCTCCCCGGGGCGCCCCGGCCACCGTCAGGTCCACGAACGAGTACGGGTGGAACCACGAGCCGTGCCAGGGGTCGAGCCGGTTGGCGACCACGTCCTCGGGCTCGCACCGCCCCACCGCCGTGAACACGGCGTCCACGCCGCTGCCCGTCCGGGGCCGCGGCGGGACCACGGGGAGGTCCGTCGGCTCCTCGCCGCCGACTGCGTCGAGCCGGACCCACACCAGCACGCCGTCGTCGTGCACCGGGTAGGGCTCCCAGCCGGCCTTCGGCCCGCCGTCCAGGGCCAGGCCGTGCCAGTGGCAGACCAGGGTGCCGCAGGCCACCCGGCTGTCCTTCAGCGGCGCGCCCAGGTGCGGGCACACCCCCGGACCGGCCCGCAGTTCCCCGGACTCCGACCGCCACAGCACCACCTCGACGCCGCCGACGGTCCGGCCGTAGGGGCGCTCGCCGACGCGCACCTCGCGGGAGGCGCCGACGACGAACCAGTTGCCCGAGGGCCGGGCCGAGGCCCGCTTCAGGGCCTCGGCGATCAGGGCGGGGCGCGCCTCGCGCCAGGTCGGCGGCTGGGCCGCCCAGTCCGTCCGGCGGCCCAGCCTGCGCAGCGGGGACGTCCAGCCGGCACGGTCCGATCGGTCGCTCACGTCACCGGTCCTCTCGACGGGAGCGCCACGCCGTCCGGGCGGGGCGCGGGGCGGGCGGCGGTGCGGGCCCGGGCCCGCGCGCCGGCGATCTGTACCAGTCCGGCGGCCGCCGTGGCCGCGCGCCGCGCCCCGGACACCACGGCGCGGCGGTGCAGCACCGCGTACCCCTGCTCCGCGATCGCGTCGAGGATCCCGGAGTAGAGGATGAACGCGGTGCGGACGCAGGGCCGGGTGCGCGGGTCGAGCAGCGCGATGCCCGGCACCGCCTCGCGGTAGATCTTCCTGGTCAGCGCCTCGGCGGCGAGCAGGGCGTCCCTGATCCGCGGGTCGCGGCGGCCGGTGCGGCGGCTCCACTCCAGCAGGGGCCGGTCCACGCCGTGGGCGCCGAGCAGGTCCGCCGGCAGGTACACGCGGCCGCGGTCCAGGTCCTCGCCCACGTCCCGCAGGAAGTTGGTGAGCTGGAACGCCTCGCCGAGGGCGGCGGCGTAGGGCGCCGCCTCCTCCCGCGGCACGGTGGTGCCGAGCACGGGGAGCATCTGCAGCCCGATCACCGCGGCCGACCCGTGCATGTAGGCCTTCAGGTCCGCGAACGTCGGGTAGTCGGTGACGTGCAGGTCGCTGCGCATCGAGGCCAGGAAGTCGGCGAAGAGCTCGTGGCCGATGCCGTACCGGCGGGCGGTGTCGGCGACGGCCAGGACGACCGGGTCGTCCGCCTCCCCGGTGCGCAGGGCGAGCGCCAGGTCGTCCTCCAGCCGCCGCAGCGCGGTGTCGCGCTCCCGGGGCGTCCGGTGCCGCGCGTGGTCGTCGACGAAGTCGTCGGCCCGGCGGGCGAAGCCGTAGAGGGCGTGCACGGCGGACCGGCGTTCCACCGGGAGCAGGCGGGTAGCCAGGAAGTACGTCCGCCCGTGGCGGGCGTTGAGTCCGCGGCACCGGGTGTAGGCGGCGCGCAGCCCGGGGTCGGTGATCCGGGCGGCATCGAGTTCACGACGGGTCATGGACGCCTGCCGGGGTCGCTGGGGCGGGCCGCGCGGCGCGCGGCCCGGACGGGAGGGAGGTGACCGTCCGGCGGGGGGAGCCGCCGGTGACGCGCGCGGCGGCGAGCTTGCCGCTGAGCAGCACCGTCGGGACCCCGACGCCGGGGGTGGTGCCGCAGCCGGCCAGCACGGCGTTCTCCACGCCGCGGATCAGGTTGCGCGGGCGGAACGGGCCGGTCTGGGCGAAGGTGTGGGAGACGGAGAAGGGGCTGCCGGCCGCGTGGCCCTGCGCCGTCCAGTCCAGCGGCGTGATCAGCGCCTCCTCCTGCACGCTGTCCGCGAACCCGTCGAGCCCGCGGCGTTCGAGTTCGGCGACGAGGCTGTCCCGGTAGCGGGGCCCGAGGTCGCGCCAGGTCTCCGCGGAGGGCCCCACGGCGGTGTTGGGGCAGGGCGCCAGCACGTAGTGGAGGTGCCGGCCCGCCGGGGCGAGACGGGGGTCGTGCGTCGTCGGCCGGGTGATCAGCAGCGAGGGGTCGCTCATCAGCCGTCCCGAGCGGGTGAGTTCCTCGAAGGTCTGCTCCCAGGCCTCCCCGAAGGAGAGGGTGTGGTGGGCCAGCGAGTCCCAGGTGCGGTCCGTCCCGGCGTGCAGGACGACGGCGGACGGCGAGTGGCGCAGCCGCACCGGTCGCCTCGGGGCCCGCCCGAGGAGCTCGTGGGCGGCGGGCAGTTCGCAGGTGAGCACCACGGCGTCGCAGGCGATCCGCTCCCCGGAGGCCAGCCGCACGGCCCGCACGCGGTCCCCGGAGCGTTCCAGCTCGGTCACCTCGGACGACCAGCGGAACTCCGCCCCGGCGCCGGACGCGGCGTCCGCCATCCCGCGCGGCAGCGCGTGCATGCCGCCCTTGGGGAACCAGACGCCGGCCACGGTGTCCATGTAGGCGATCACCGCGTACGCCGCGAGCGCCCTGGCCGGGGCGACCCCCGCGTAGAGCGCCTGGAAGGAGAAGACGCGGCGCAGCCGGGGGTCCTGGAGGAACCGGCCGATGCCGCGGTCCAGCCGCCCGAACCCGCCGAGCGCCGCCAGCCGGGCCAGGTCCGGGTGCAGCAGCTGGAAGGGCGAGTCGAAGTTGGCGTCGACGAAGCGCCGCATCTGGGCGCGGTACAGCCGCTCCAGCCAGTCCCGCAGGCGGCGGTAGCCGTCCGCCTCGGCGGGGCCGGCGAACCGCCGGACCTCCTCCTCCATGGCCTCGCCGTCGGTGTGCACGTCGAGCGCGGTGCCGTCGGCGAACCGGGCGCGGTAGGCCGGGTGCAGGGGCATGAGCTCCACGTGGTGGCGGAGGCTGTCGCCCACCGCCGCGAACGCCTCGTCGGCCAGGTGGGGCATGGTGAGCACGGTGGGGCCGGTGTCGATCTCGTACCCGCCGAGGCGCAGGCGTCCGGCGCGGCCTCCGGGGCCGGCGTCCCGCTCGACGACGGTGACGCGGCGTCCCGCCCCGAGCAGGTGCAGCGCGCAGGCGAGGCCGGACAGGCCGGCGCCCACCACGACGACGTGGTCCGTGGGACCCGGTACGGTCCTCATGCCGCCTCCCCCGCGCCCTCGAGGGCGACGCCCGCGGCCAGTCGCACCAGGGCCGCGAACTCGGCGCGCACCGCGGGTGGGGCGCCCGTGCGGTCGAAGTGCCGCAGGGCGGTGGCGGCCAGTTCCCCGATCCGCGCCTCGACGGCGTCCCGGGCCCCGGTCCGCGTCAGCGCCGCGCGGACCCGCTCCAGGTCCTCGTCCGACCCGGCCTGCGGGCCCGCGGCGAGCGCGGTGGCGGCCTCGGCGTCACCGGACGCCGAGGCGAGCCGGATGCCCGCGGCGAGCAGGTAGGTCAGCTTGCGGGCGCGCAGGTCGTCGCCGGCCGGCTTCCCGGTCAGCGCCGGGTCGCCGAACGCGCCGACCAGGTCGTCGCGGAGCTGGAACGCCAGCCCGGCGCACCGTCCGGCGAGCCGCAGCGCGTCCAGGACCGCCCCGTCCGCCCCGGCCAGGGACGCGCCCAGCGCGAGGGGGCGCTCCACGGTGTACAGGGCGCTCTTCAGGGTGGCGATGGTCACCGCCTCCTCCATGCCCGACGCGCCGGTGGCCTGGGCGCGGACGTCCCGGTACTGGCCGGCCGCCATCTCGCGCCGCATGGCCCGCCATTCGCCCAGCAGCCGCCCGCCGTGCGGCGAGCCGAGCGCGGTCGCCGCCGCGAGGTCGTCCGCCCAGACGAGGGCCAGGTCGCCGGCGAGCACGGCGGCGGACAGCGCGAAGGTGCCCGGCGGTCCGGTCGTCCGCGCGTCCTCGTACAGGTCCGCGAACTCCACGTGCAGGGCCGGGCCGCCGCGCCGCAGCGCGGACCCGTCCATCACGTCGTCGTGGACCAGCGCGCACGCCTGCACGAGTTCCAGGGCCGCGCCCGTGCGGAGGACGGGCGTGGCGTCCCCCGTTCCGCCGGCCGCCCGCCAGCCGCACCAGGCGAAGGCGGCGCGCATCCGCCTGCCGCCGCGCCGGACGAACGCGGCGAGGCGTTCGGCGACGTCGTGGGCGAACACCGGGTCCGTGTCACGCGCCTGGGCCAGCGCCTCGTCGAGGACGCCGGCGAGTTCCGCCTCGACCGCCCGGACGGCCTCGCGGGCCGTGAGCGGACCGTCGAGCGGCCTGACCGGTTCGGCCACCGTGAGCCGCACTCCCAGCATGCACAACCCCTCTTCACTCTCGGTCACCTGCACGCCTGTGCTTCGGCCGAAAGACGGTGGATGGATGCGCTGATCCCTGCCCGTTCCGAGCCCCCTTGGGGACCGGGGTCACTCCACCGGCCCTGCCCCCGTCCCCACCCCGGGCGTACAACGCCCCTCCGGTGGGGGTGCGAGCGGGGCGGGAGGCGCAGCGAGCCGCGCGCGGGACGACGGGGCGGCGCGGTGAGCCGCGGTCAGCCGCGGTCAAGGGGAACGTGGGAGGGACGCCCGCGCGGAGGGAGTGCGGCCGGGGGCGGAAGCCGGCCCCCGGAAAAGGCGGACCCCGCCGCGGACGGGCCGCGGCGGGGTGGAGGCGAGGGTGAGGAGAACCGTTACCGCAGGCCCGTGCGGCGGCGCAGCGCCGCGCTCAGCAACCGGTCCACCAGCTCCCCGTACGACACGCCCGACTCCTCCCACATCCGCGGGTACATGGAGATCGGCGTGAACCCGGGCATCGTGTTGATCTCGTTGATCACGAACTCCCCGTCCTCCGTGAGGAAGAAGTCCGCCCGCACCAGTCCCTCGCAGGACGCCGCGTCGAACGCCTCGACGGCGAGCCGCTGCACCTCCGCCGTCTGCTCCGGCGTCAGCGGGGCGGGCACGATCCCCGCCGCGGAGTCGATGTACTTGGCCTCGAAGTCGTAGAAGGCGTGGCTCTGCGCCGGGGGGATCTCCGCCGGCACGCTCGCCCGCGGCCCGTCCTCGAACTCCAGCACGCCGCACTCGATCTCGCGCCCCACCACCGCCGCCTCGACGATGATCTTCGGGTCGTGCGACTGCGCCTCGGCGATCGCGTCCTCGAGCCCGGACAGGTCGTCGACCTTGGTGATGCCGATGGAGGAGCCGGCCCGCGCCGGCTTCACGAACAGCGGCCAGCCGTGGTCGCCCGCCAGGTCGACGATCTTCTTGCGGGCGGCCGCCGGGTCCTGCTCCCACTCGCGGGGGCGGATCACCACGTACGGGCCGACCTTCAGGCCGAAGGAGGTGAAGACCCGCTTCATGTACTCCTTGTCCTGGCCGACGGCGGAGGCGAGCACGCCCGCGCCGACGTACGGCAGGCCGGAGAGCTCCAGCAGGCCCTGCAGGGTGCCGTCCTCGCCGTAGGGGCCGTGCAGGACGGGGAAGACCACGTCGATCTCGCCCAGGGTCTTGGCGACCGAGCCGGGCTCGCTGTAGACGACCTCGCGGCTGGCGGGGTCGACGGGGAGCACCACGCCGCCCTCGGTGGACTCGGCGAGTTCCTCCACGGCCGGGACGACACGGTCGGTGATCGCCATGCGGTCGGGCTCGTCGGCGGTCAGGGCCCAGCGCCCCTCCCGGGTGATGCCGACCGGCAGGACGTCGTACTTCGTCCGGTCGATCGCGCGCAGCACGGCGCCCGCGGTGACGACGGAGATGCCGTGCTCGGAGCTGCGTCCTCCGAAGACGACGGCGACGCGCGGCTTGCGCTGCGGTTCCTCGGCGGTCGGCTCAGGGCTCTGGGGGAGGTTCTGGGTGCTCATAACGGATTGAGCGTACCCGCTGGTTCCGCGACGGTCAGCGGGCGCGGTCGGCCGCGCGGACGATTCGCCCGGTCTGCCCCCGGGGAGGGGGCCGACCGGGCGTAGGGCCACGACCAGCGACGTTACGGCAGCGCCGCGAACCGGGGCCTGCGGCGGCCTGCGGTCAGCGCCGTTCCGGCTTGGGGTCGCGCCCCATGAGCTCCTTGAGGGCGACGACCGGCGGCTTGCCCTCGTGGACGATCTCCACGACCATCTCGGTGATCGGCATGTCCACCCCGTGCCGGTGGGCGAGGTCGCGCACCGACTCGCAGGACTTGACGCCCTCGGCGGTCTGCCGGGTGACCGCGATGGTCTCCTCCAGCGTCATCCCCTTGCCGAGGTTGGTGCCGAAGGTGTGGTTGCGGGACAGCGGCGAGGAGCAGGTGGCGACCAGGTCCCCGAGTCCGGCGAGGCCGGCGAAGGTGAGCGGGTCGGCGCCCATGGCGAGGCCCAGCCGGGTGGTCTCCGCGAGCCCGCGGGTGATCAGCGAGCCCTTGGCGTTGTCGCCGAGGCCCATGCCGTCGGCGATGCCGACCGCGAGGCCGATGACGTTCTTGACCGCGCCGCCCAGTTCGCAGCCCACCACGTCGGTGTTGGTGTAGGGCCGGAAGTACGGGGTGTGGCAGGCGGCCTGGAGGCGGCGGGCGACGGACTCGTCGGCGCAGGCCACGACGGCGGTGGTGGGCAGCCGGGAGGCCACCTCGCGGGCCAGGTTGGGCCCGGTGACGACGGCGACCCGCTCCGGATCCACCTTGGCGGCCTCGGAGATCACCTCGCTCATCCGCATCGCGGAGCCGAGCTCGACCCCCTTCATCAGGGAGACCAGCACGGTGTCGGGGGCGAGCAGCGGCGCCCAGGCGGCCAGGTTGCCGCGCAGGGTCTGGGAGGGCACCGAGAGGACGGTGAGGTCGGCGTCCCGGGCGGCCTCGGCCGGGTCGGCGGTGGCCCGGATCCCGGCGGGCAGTTCGACGCCGGGCAGGTAGTCGGCGTTGACGCGGGTGGAGTTGACGGCCTCCACGACCTCGGGGCGGCGGGCCCAGAGGGTGACCTCGCAGCCGGCGTCGGCGAGGACGATCGCGAAGGCGGTGCCCCAGGAGCCGGCGCCGAAGACGGCCGCCTTCACCGGGCGTGCACCGGAGGGTCCGGGTCCGGCGGGTCCGGGTCCGGATTCGGCGGGGACGGGTCGGGTCACTTTCCGTTCCCCTCCCCCGCCGTGGTGGCGGAGCCGGTCTGCTCGGCGGCCTGCCGGGCGGCCCTGCGGCGCTGTTCGAGGCGGATCTCGCGGGGGTCGTGGCGGACCTCGGGGGCCTTCTCGCCGCGGAGCCCTTCGAGCTGGCGGGTGATGGCGTCCATGATGACCTCGGTGGTCTCCTTGAGGACCTCCGGCGTCATCTCCCGGTCGTGGAAGCGCGACAGGTCGACGGGCGGCCCGGCCATCACGCGCACCGTCCGGCGCGGGAACAGGCTGGGCTTCTTCGCGTACGGCGGCAGTACCTCGTTGGCGCCCCACTGGGCGACCGGGATCACCGGGCACTTGGTGCTCAGGGCCACCCGGGCGGCGCCCGTCTTGCCGGTCATCGGCCAGACGTCGGGGTCGCGGGTGATGGTGCCCTCCGGGTAGAAGGCCACGCACTCGCCGCGTTTCACGGCGTCGATGGCGGCCCGGAAGGCGCTGAGCGCGTCGGTGGACTCGCGGTAGACGGGGATCTGGCCGGTGCCGCGCATCACGGCGCCGACGAACCCCTTCTTGAACAGCCCGCTCTTGGCGAGGAAGCGCGGCACACGGCCGGTGTTGTACTGGTAGTGCGCGTAGACGAGGGGGTCCACGTGGGAAATGTGGTTCACCACGGTGATGAAGCCGCCCTCGGCCGGAATGTTCTCCATTCCTCGCCAGTCCCGCTTCAGCAGAAGCACCAGCGGCGGTTTTGCGATGACCGCTGCGAAGCGGTACCAGAAGCCGATTCTGCGGCGAGGCACGCGCACACCTTCCTCTTGGGCCTTTCCGGCCGTACGGGGCCGGGGCCTGGTTCTTCGGGGGTCGTGGGTCGCACAAGTGTGGCCCCGGGCCGACCGTCTGTCGAGAACACCGTACGCCCCGCCCGCCGACGGCCGGCGCCCTGTCGCCGGACGGGCCGGGGGACAATGTGGGCGACAAGAGAGGGACGAACGCGCGTGCACTGGACCCTGGTCATCCCCCTGAAGCCCCTGGCGCGGGCCAAGAGCAGGCTGTCGGACGCCGCCTCGGACGGGCTGCGGCCGGGGCTCGCGCTGGCGTTCGCGCAGGACACGGTGGCCGCCGCGCTGGCCTGCGAGGCGGTGCGGGGTGTGGCGGTAGTCACGGAGGACCCGCTGGCCGCTCGGGAGCTGGGGGCGTTGGGCGCGCGCGTCGTCGCGGAGGCCACGGCGGGCGGCGGTCTGAACGCCGCGCTGGCCCACGGCGCGGCGGTGGTCCGCCGGGCACGACCCGCTGCCGCGGTCGCCGCCCTCAACGCGGATCTCCCGGCGCTGCGGCCTGCGGAATTGTCCCGCGTGCTGGCCGCGGCGGCGGAATTCCCCCGTGCCTTTCTCCCGGACGCCGCGGGAATCGGGACGACATTGCTGACGGCGTCCCCGGGCCGGGAATTGCGTCCGGAATTCGGGCCGGATTCACGGGCCCGGCACGCCGCGTCGGGCGCCGCCGAGCTGCTGCCCCCGGACGTGGAGTCGGTCCGCCAGGACGTGGACACCGGCGCCGACCTGCGGGCCGCGCTGGCCCTCGGGGTGGGTCCGCGGACGGCGGCGCTGGCCGCCCTCCTGCTGTCGGCCGGCCCCTGAACGGCGGCCGCCGCGCCGGGCGGGGCGCGGGCCCGCCGGTACGCTGACCGCATGCAGGCCACCGCTTACACCTTCGACCCGGACACCCGCACCGGTCAGGTGCTGCTCGACGACGGGACCCCGGTCCCCTTCGACGCCGCCGCCTTCGACGCGGGCGGCCTGTACCTGCTGCGCCCGGGCCAGCGGGTGCGGCTGGAGGTCGGCGACACCCCGGCGGCGGGCGGCGCGCCGCACATCACCCTGGTGACCCTGCAGACCTTCTGAGCGCAGGCCTTCCGAACCTCGAGCCTTCTGGCCTCAGGCCTTCCGACCTCAGGCCTTCCGACCTCAGGCCTTCCGAGCTGGCCGGACGCGCCGCGGGCCGGACTTCCACGAGGGAGTCCGGCCCGGCGCGCGAGCTGCCCGAGGGGCGCGTGACGTTCCTACTTGCCGCCGCGCGAGGCGGTCTTCTTCGCGGTGGTCTTGCGCGCCGCGGACTTCTTGGCGGGCGCCTTCGTCGCGGTGGCCTTCTTGGCCGGAGCCTTCTTCGCGGCGGTCTTCTTGGCCGTGGCGGTGGTCTTCGCGGGGGTGGTCTTCTTGGCGGCGGCCGAGGTCTTCTTCGCCGTCGACGACGTGGTCTTCTTCGCGGCGGCCGAGGTCTTCTTGGCCGTGGCCGAGGTCTTCTTCGCGGCCGTGGTCTTGGCGGCGGAGGCCTTCTTCGCGGCGGTGGTCTTCTTGGCCGCGGCCTTCTTCACGGTCGCGGAGGCGCCGCCGGTGAGGCTGCCCTTGGGGGCCTTCTTCACGGCCACGTCGTTCTTCGGCAGCTTCTTGGAGCCGCTGACCAGGTCCTTGAAGCCCTGGCCGGCGCGGAACCGCGGCACCGAGGTCTTCTTGACCCGCACCCGCTCCCCCGTCTGGGGATTGCGGGCGTAACGCGCCGGGCGGTCGACCTTCTCGAAGGAACCGAAGCCGGTGACCGACACCCGGTCCCCGGCGACGACCGCGCGGACGATGGCGTCCAGGACCGCGTCCACCGCGTCGGCGGCCTGCTGACGGCCGCCGACCTTGTCGGCAATCGCTTCTACGAGCTGCGCCTTGTTCACGTCTTCCCCTTCGGAGACATTGCGAGAACGTATCCGTTCAAGCGTTTTCGCACGTTAGGCAGATATATACCGCAAATCAAACACGAAACGGGCTAATCACCCTTGTGCCGCAACGGACTCGACCGCCCCGGAGTGCTCAGTGGCTCTCGGCGGGGAAACGCCCCTGCGCGAGATCGTCCGTGAACCGCTCCAGCCGCCTTGTCGCGTCGGCGAGATCATGTTTGGCCGCTGCCGTGATGATCAGCAGCTTCCGGGTCAGCGCCACCCGTACGCCCTCCGGGACTTGCAGTGAGCGCACCTTTGTGTGCGCTTCCTTGAGCCGGTCCGCGACTGCCGCATAGAGCGCGAGTTGGCCGTCGTGTTCCATGCACAGATTGTGCCATCTAGGGTGAGTTGTCGCCTGCGCAGGGGGCAACTGCTCACTCGACGGGCCCTTCGACGACACGGCCCGCGGGCGACGTCAGGGCTCGTGTACCCGGACAACATCCCAGCTAACGCGGGGAGTTGGGGACGAATCGGGCGGCGTCAACCCGCCGGTGCGGCCGCGTGGCGCGGTAGCCCAATCGTGGTGGCGGGGTGCGTCGAGGGGTTCGAAGGGGTGGCCGAAAAAGGCCCCCGGAACCGACCGGTCTGGTCGGTTCCGGGGGCCTTCGGGTCCTCGGAGTGCTCCGCGGGCAGCGGAGTCCGGGCGGCTCAGGCGGCGAGCGTCCTCGGCTTGTGCCCGGGCCGCTCGGCCTCGTAGGCGGCGATGTCCGCCTCGTTCCGCAGGGTGATGGAGATGTCGTCGAGGCCGTTCAGCAGCCTCCAGCGGGAGTTCTCGTCCAGCTCGAAGGGGGCGGTGACGCCCTCGGCGCGCACCTCGCGGGCCTCGAGGTCGACGGTGATCTCCGCGGTCGGGTCCTGCTCGGTCAGCTCCCACAGGGCGTCCACGACCTTCTGGTCGAGCACCACGGTGAGCAGGCCGTTCTTCAGCGAGTTGCCCCGGAAGATGTCGGCGAAGCGGGAGGAGATCACGGTCTTGAAGCCGTAGTTCTGCAGGGCCCAGACGGCGTGCTCGCGGGAGGAGCCGGTGCCGAAGTCGGGGCCGGCGACCAGGACGGTGGCGCCCTGCCGCTCGGGGCGGTTGAGGACGAACTCCGCGTCCTTGCGCCAGGCCTCGAAGAGCCCGTCCTCGAACCCGTCCCGGGTCACCTTCTTGAGCCAGTGGGCGGGGATGATCTGGTCGGTGTCGACGTTGCTGCGGCGCAGCGGGACGGCCCGGCCGGTGTGAACGGTGAAGGCTTCCATGTTTTCGGCTCCAGCTTTCTCAGACGCCGGCGGCGACGGGCGCGTCGGACAGGTCGGCCGGGGAGGCGAGCCGGCCCAGGACGGCGGTGGCGGCGGCCACCGGGGGCGAGACCAGGTGGGTGCGGCCGCCCTTGCCCTGACGTCCCTCGAAGTTGCGGTTGGAGGTGGAGGCGGAGCGCTCGCCGGGGGCGAGCTGGTCCGGGTTCATGCCCAGGCACATGGAGCAGCCCGCGTGCCGCCATTCGGCGCCGGCCTCCTTGAAGACCACGTCCAGGCCCTCGGAGACCGCCTGCAGGCCGACCCGCGCGGAGCCCGGGACCACCAGCATCCGTACGCCGTCGGCGACTTTGCGGCCCTTGATGACCTCGGCGACCGAACGCAGGTCCTCGATGCGGCCGTTGGTGCAGGAACCGACGAAGACGGTGTCCACCGCGACCTCGCGCAGCGGCGTCCCGGCCTCCAGGCCCATGTACTCCAGGGCCTTCTCGGCGGCGAACCGCTCGGAGGGGTCCTCGTAGGAGGCGGGGTCCGGCACGGCCGCCGAAAGCGGCGCCCCCTGGCCGGGGTTGGTGCCCCAGGTGACGAACGGGGAGAGCTCCGCGGCGTCGATGACGACCTCGGCGTCGAAGACCGCGTCGTCGTCGGTGCGCAGGGTCCGCCAGTACTCCACGGCGGCGTCCCAGTCGGCGCCCTCGGGGGCGTGCGGGCGGCCCTGGAGGTAGGCGAAGGTGGTCTCGTCGGGGGCGATCATGCCCGCGCGGGCGCCGGCCTCGATGGACATGTTGCAGATGGTCATCCGGGCCTCCATCGAGAGCTTCTCGACGGCGCTGCCGCGGTACTCCAGGATGTAGCCCTGGCCGCCGCCGGTGCCGATCCGCGCGATCACGGCGAGGATCAGGTCCTTGGCGGTGACGCCCTCGGGCAGTTCGCCGTCGACGGTGATCGCCATGGTCTTCGGGCGGGCCATGGGCAGCGTCTGGGTGGCCAGCACGTGCTCGACCTGCGAGGTGCCGATGCCGAACGCCAGCGCGCCGAAGGCGCCGTGGGTGGAGGTGTGCGAGTCGCCGCAGACCACGGTGGTGCCGGGCTGGGTCAGGCCCAGCTGCGGGCCCACCACGTGGACGACGCCCTGCTCGACGTCGCCCAGGGAGTGCAGGCGGACGCCGAACTCGGCGCAGTTCTTGCGCAGCGTCTCCAGCTGGGCCCGGGAGACCGGGTCCGCGATCGGCTTGTCGATGTCGATCGTCGGGGTGTTGTGGTCCTCGGTCGCGATGGTGAGGTCGAGGCGGCGCACGGGTCGGCCGCTCTTGCGGAGGCCGTCGAAGGCCTGGGGGCTGGTCACCTCGTGGAGCAGGTGCAGATCGATGTAGAGGAGGTCGGGCTCGCCCTCGGCTCGCCGGACGACATGATCGTCCCAGACCTTCTCCGCCAGTGTCCTACCCATCGCTTTCCCTTCGGCGGGGACCACGTCGGCCCCGCACTTCTTGAGACTCAGGTGGTGGCCGCGATCGGCGACCACGACGCCACGCCTCCCAGAGTGGCGCGTTCCACGGGAAAGTGAACTTGCGTTTCACAGAGTGAGACGCGAGTATCGTTGCATGGACAACAGCAGCGGCGTCGGCGTTCTGGACAAGGCAGCCCTTGTGCTGAGCGCTCTCGAGTCCGGTCCGGCCACCCTCGCGGGTCTGGTCGCGGCGACCGGACTGGCAAGGCCCACGGCCCACCGTCTGGCCGTGGCACTGGAGCATCACCGCATGGTCGCGCGCGACATGCAGGGCCGTTTCATTCTCGGGCCGCGCCTGGCCGAGCTGGCCGCGGCGGCCGGCGAGGACCGGCTCCTGGCCACCGCCGGCCCGGTGCTCACGCATCTGCGCGACGTCACCGGCGAGAGCGCCCAGCTCTACCGCCGCCAGGGCGACATGCGGATCTGCGTCGCCGCCGCCGAGCGCCTGTCCGGACTGCGGGACACCGTGCCCGTGGGGTCGACGCTGACCATGAAGGCCGGTTCGTCGGCGCAGATCCTGATGGCCTGGGAGGAGCCGGAGCGGCTCCACCGCGGCCTGCAGGGCGCCCGTTTCACCGCCACCGCGCTCTCCGGCGTGCGCCGCCGCGGCTGGGCCCAGTCCATCGGCGAGCGCGAGCCGGGCGTGGCCTCGGTGTCCGCCCCCGTGCGCGGCCCGTCGAACCGGGTGGTGGCCGCGGTCTCCGTCTCCGGTCCGATCGAGCGCCTCACCCGGCACCCGGGCCGGATGCACGCGCAGGCCGTCATAGACGCGGCCACGCGGCTCTCCGAGGCACTGCGGCGCACCGGCTGACATCTCCCGCGGCCCGTGTCCGCCCCGATGGGCGGGCCCGGGCCGTCTTCCTGCTCACTCCACCACGAGAAAGGGCCCCGTTCTTTCGAACGGGACCCTTCTCCTACACGTACCCCCGACCGGATTCGAACCGGCGCTACCGCCTTGAGAGGGCGGCGTGCTAGGCCGCTACACAACGGGGGCGAGGATCTTGCGTTTCCGCAGATCCGAGCTGGTCTACCTGGACTCGAACCAAGACTAACTGAACCAGAATCAGTCGTGCTGCCAATTACACCATAGACCAATACATGGTATAGACCAGTTTGTACCCCCGACCGGATTCGAACCGGCGCTACCGCCTTGAGAGGGCGGCGTGCTAGGCCGCTACACAACGGGGGCCTTTTGGCGATCCTCCGAAGAGAACCAGTACCCCCGACCGGATTCGAACCGGCGCTACCGCCTTGAGAGGGCGGCGTGCTAGGCCGCTACACAACGGGGGCTTTGCAGATGAGCTCTGCGAGCTGGCCTACCTGGACTCGAACCAAGACTAACTGAACCAGAATCAGTCGTGCTGCCAATTACACCATAGGCCACTGGAACGCAAGCCCCCGTGCGGGGGATCTTGTTCTCTTGTCGCGCTTCCGGTCCCGGCCCGTTCGGCCCGTTTCCCTCGGCGCAGGAAGAACATTACCCGAAGGTGGACCGTGCTCCAAAACGGGTTTCCGACCCCAGCACCCCGGGCAGCTCCGCCAGGCTGCGGATCCGCCGCCAGGGAAGCTCCCGTGGCCCGCCGGGCTCCTCGCCGTGACGGTCGATCCACACGGAGAGCAGGCCGGCCTCGGCCGCGCCCCGCCCGTCGATGTCGGGGTGGTCGCCCACGTAGGCGACGCGCTCCGGCGGCAGCCGCAGGGCCTCGCACGCCGCGTGGAAGGCCTCGGCGGCCGGCTTGGAGACGCCCAGTTCGGCGGCGCAGAGCACCGCCTCGAACCGGTCCAGCACGCCCAGCGTCCGCAGCTTGCGCTCCTGCACGCGCAGGCTGGAGTTGGAGAGCACCGCGTGCCGGTGACTGGGCACCAGCGCGTCGAGGGCCGGGAGGAAGTCCGGGAACAGGGCCCAGGCGGACTCGTAGTGGACGATGTACCGGTCGAACCAGGCGTCCGCCGCGGCGTCGTCGAGGTCCCGTCCGGTGAAGGTGCGCACCCGGTCCCGCCGGTGCTCCTCGTAGGTGACCTCCCCGGCGGCGAAGCGCGCCCAGTGCAGCTCGGTCACCTCGCGCCAGCGCGCGAGGGCGTGGTCGGGGCTCTCGTACGCCGCCCCCAGGCCCTCGGCGGCGAGATGGGCGGCGATTCCGCTGCGGTCGGCGGTGCGGTAGTCGAAGAGGGTGTCGTCCACGTCCCACACCACGGCCTCGATGGTCATGGTCCGACGGTACGCCCGCCGGGCGCCGCCTGTCCCCGGTCCCGCCCGTCCGGTCCCTCCGGCGGCAGCCAGGCGACGTGCCCGCCCGCGAGCTCCACGGGCCGCCAGCCGTCCGCGTAGCCGGGTGGGCGGCGGCCGTCGACGGTGATCACGGCGAGCGGCGAGGAGCGCTGGAGGCGCAGCAGCCCGGCCACCGTGATGCTGCCGTCGTGGCCGCCGACCGGCTGCCGGGAGGAGCAGCCGGCGTAGTAGGCGACGGGCACGAACTGGTCGCCGCTGACGACGCACGGCGGTCGGACCCCCAGCCGGTGCAGTTCGGCGGCGACCGCGGTCAGCTCCCGGTGCTGGGCGCGGCTGCGCTCGGTGACCGTGGCGGCCACCGCGAGCTGGACGGCGACGTGCCCGAACAGCGCCAGGGCGAGGCCGCCGCCGAGCAGGGCGCGGGTGCGGCCCCTGGTCCGGCCCACCGCCCGGACGGCGGCGACCAGCGCCTCGGCGACCGGGACGGCCAGCAGGGCGTAGGCGGGCAGCAGGAACCGCGGGGCGGCGTAGTCGATGGTGAACAGGTAGGTGACGGCCAGGGAGCTCGCGACGGCGGCGGCGAGGACGGAGGCCGCGCCCCGTCCGGCCCGCCGGGCGAGGACGATCCCGGCGGCCGTGACCAGCGGCAGCGCGAACCACCACAGCGCGGTCCACCGGTGGTTCCAGGGGCCGACGCAGGGCCGGCACAGGGTGCGGCCCACCAGGGAACGGATCTGGTCGTCGACGGCGAAGCGCAGGCCCATGCCGCCCTGGATCTCCCCCGCGCGGCGCAGCCGGGCGAACAGACCCCCGTAGGACTGGTAGGCCTCCACCACCCAGGGCAGCGCACCCAGGGCGAGGCCCGCGGCCAGTACCAGCGGCAGGGCGCGGTGGCGCCGCCAGGCGGGCACCAGGAGAGGCGCGGCCACCAGCGGCAGGGCGAGCCAGAGGCCGTCCGCGGGGCGCATCACGGCGACGAAGCCGACGGCCGCCGCGGCGAGCCAGGGGGCACGGCGGTCCTCCGGGGCGCCGGGGCCGCGCCGGACCGCGCGGAGGAACCAGCCGGTGGCGGCGAGCGCCCCGAGCGCGCACCAGAGGTTGGGCATGGCGCGGGGGCCGTAGAAGAGGGTGACCCACAGGCCGGCGAAGAAGAGTCCCGCGACGCCGAGGACGACGGGCGGGAGCAGCGTGCGCCACACCCGCAGGGCGAGGAGGAGGCCCAGTCCGGCGAGCAGGGCGAGGTAGACGCGGAGCGCGGCCGGGGAGGCGGCGGATCCGGTGAACGCGGTGACGGGCGCGCTGAGCCAGCTGACCCCGCGGGCCCGGGGGGCCGAGAAGAAGGCGGCGGGGGTGTCGCCGCCCTCGACCTGGGTGACGTAGACGATCTCGTCCCAGCCGAGCCCGGTGCCGGGGATCAGGACGAGTTGGGCCGCGGTGAAGACGGCGGCCGCCGCCGCGGGCCACAGGAGTGCGGGTCGCGCGTCCACGAGACGTTGCATGGACCCACCCTGCCGGTGGGCGGCCGTCCTGCCCAGACGGCGCGGGGACCGCGTCGCGCAGGAGGGGGACGGCGTATAGCCCGAGTGCCCGGGCGGGCGACGCGCGTGTTCCCCACCCGGTGTCCGGGCGGGGAACCCCCGCGGCGCACGGGCGTCAGGCGGACTTGATCGCGGAGATGTCGAAGCGGAGCTTGATCTTGTCCGACACCAGCACGCCACCGGTCTCCAGGGCGGCGTTCCAGGTGACGCCCCAGTCGGAGCGCAGGATCTCGCCGCGGCCCTCGAAGCCGACGCGCTCGTTGCCGAACGGGTCCTTGGCGGCGCCCTGGAACTCGAGGTCGATGGTGACGGGCCGGGTGACGCCGAGGATGGTCAGGTCGCCGGTGACGCGGTAGTCGTCGCCGCCCGCCGCCTCGACCGCGATGGAACGGAAGGTCATGTGCGGGTGCTCGTCCGTCTTGAAGAAGTCCGCGCTCCTCAGGTGGCCGTCGCGGTCGGCGGAGCCGGTGTCGATGGAGTCCATGACGATGTCCAGCGAGGCGGTGGACTTCGACGGGTCGGTGCCGTCCAGGTGCAGGGAGCCGGTGAACTCGCGGAACTGGCCCTTGACGTTGGTGACCATGGCGTGCCGGGCGACGAAGCCGAGCGTGGTGTGCGAGGGGTCGACGGTGTAGTCGCCGGTGAGGGCCGCGAGGTCCGGGCTCACCGGAGCGTTGCCGGCGGCGTCGTTGCTGCGGTTGAAGATGCCCATGATGTGCTCCTCGGAGACGGTACGGACGAATGCCCGCGGATGTCGGTGGTGTCGGTGGTGCCGGTGTCGGTGTCGGTTCGCGTTTCGGTTGAAGATTCAACGAATCCCCGACGAGTACGAAGGTAGCGCCATTCTGTTTAAGATTCAACCGTTCGCGCCGAAGAACCCGCCGATTCACTCTCCCGGACGCACCGCGGGCACCGCGCCGCACTCACCCGGACGGAGCAGAGCAGTTGTGGCGTCCCCACAACACCATGGGCGGTTCGTCAGGAGGATCGCCTGCACGGACGGGGCCTTCTGTCCGGTAGCGCCAGGAAATCGCGCCGGACACTGTACGGAGTCGACGGCCCGGTGTGTCCGGCTCGCTTCGTAAGGTCGCTACATGACCGTTGTGGAAGAGGCACTGGGTGAGCCCACGGAGGACCTGAACGAGCCGGCCGACGCGCGGGGCCGTGTGGCGGAGCTGCGCGGGATCCGGGCGCGGGCACTGGCCGGGCCGAGCGAGCGGGCCACCGAGGCGCAGCACGCCAAAGGCAAGCTGACCGCACGGGAGCGCATCGACCTGCTGCTGGACCCCGGCTCCTTCCGGGAGGTCGAGCAGCTGCGCCGCCACCGGGCCACCGGGTTCGGCCTGGAGGCCAAGAAGCCGTACACGGACGGCGTGATCACCGGCTGGGGCACGGTGGAGGGCCGTACGGTCTTCGTCTACGCCCACGACTTCCGGATCTTCGGCGGCGCCCTGGGTGAGGCCCACGCCACCAAGATCCACAAGATCATGGACATGGCCATCGCCGCGGGGGCGCCGCTGGTGTCGCTGAACGACGGCGCGGGCGCGCGGATCCAGGAGGGCGTGTCCGCCCTCGCCGGCTACGGCGGCATCTTCCAGCGCAACACCAAGGCGTCCGGCGTCATCCCGCAGATCAGCGTGATGCTCGGCCCGTGCGCGGGCGGCGCGGCGTACAGCCCCGCCCTGACCGACTTCGTCTTCATGGTCCGCGAGACCTCGCAGATGTTCATCACCGGCCCCGACGTGGTCAAGGCCGTGACCGGCGAGGAGATCAGCCAGAACGGCCTCGGCGGTGCCGACGTCCACGCCGAGACCTCCGGCGTCTGCCACTTCGCGTACGACGACGAGGAGACCTGCATCGCCGAGGTCCGCTACCTGCTGGCGCTGCTCCCGCAGAACAACCGGGAGAACCCGCCGCAGACGGTGGCCACGGACCCGGCCGACCGGCGCTCGGACGTCCTGCTGGACCTGGTCCCCGCCGACGGCAACCGGCCCTACGACATGGCGAAGGTCATCGAAGAGATCGTCGACGACGGCGACTACCTCGAGGTCCACGAGCGCTGGGCCCGCAACATCATCTGCGCGCTCGGCCGGCTCGACGGGCAGGTCGTGGGCATCGTCGCCAACCAGCCGCAGGTGCTGGCGGGCGTGCTGGACATCGAGGCCAGCGAGAAGGCCGCGCGCTTCGTCCAGATGTGCGACGCCTTCAACATCCCGATCCTGACCTTCCTGGACGTGCCCGGCTTCCTGCCGGGCGTGGACCAGGAGCACGGCGGCATCATCCGGCACGGCGCCAAGCTGCTGTACGCGTACTGCAACGCGACGGTGCCGCGGATCTCGCTGATCCTGCGCAAGGCGTACGGCGGCGCGTACATCGTCATGGACTCCCAGTCCATCGGCGCGGACCTCACCTACGCCTGGCCGACCAACGAGATCGCGGTCATGGGCGCCGAGGGCGCGGCCAACGTGATCTTCCGCCGCCGGATCGCCGAGGCCGACGACCCCGAGGCCATGCGCACCCGCATGGTCAAGGAGTACAAGTCCGAGCTGATGCACCCCTATTACGCCGCGGAGCGGGGCCTGGTCGACGACGTGATCGACCCGGCCGAGACGCGGGAGGTCCTGATCGGGTCCCTCGCGATGCTCCGCACCAAGCACGCCGATCTGCCGTCCCGCAAGCACGGCAACCCGCCTCAGTAGGAGACGAACCCATGAACTCGTCGTTCGACATCCGCGTGGAGAAAGGGCAGGCCGGGCCGGAGGAGCTCGCGGCCCTCACCGCGATCCTGATGGCCCGGGCGGCCGCGGCGCCGGTCTCGGTGCCGGGGCACGGCGGTGGCTCCGTGCGGGCCGCCTGGCGGCGCCTGGAGCGCGAGCCCGGCTTCCGCGCCCCGCACAGCTGGCGCTGACCGCTGACCTCACCCGCGAAAGGCCCGTCCACTCCCCTCGGGGGTGGGCGGGCCTTTCGTCCGTCCGCTCTCCTGCGGCTGCGCCGCGCCCCGAACGCCGCGAAAGCTCCCGGGAACGCCGGAACCCGGCGCCGCCTTGGCGGCGGCGCCGGGTTCCGGGGTGAGGCCGGCGGCTAGCGGAGCCGGGCCATCAGGGCGTGCTCGACGAGCGTGATGAGGGTCGACTTGGCGTCGGCCCGGTGGCGCGCGTCGGTGGTGATGATCGGAGTGT
Source organism: Streptomyces sp. NPDC002640 (assembly GCF_053592575.1). Classification (NCBI taxonomy): domain Bacteria; kingdom Bacillati; phylum Actinomycetota; class Actinomycetes; order Kitasatosporales; family Streptomycetaceae; genus Streptomyces; species Streptomyces sp. NPDC002640. The sequence goes on from NZ_JBSFVZ010000004.1 coordinate 173,624, forward strand.
CGGGCCCGATCTGCAGCGCTTCCCGCACCTCTTCCGGCTGGTACGGCTGCTGGCCGTCGAAGCCGTTCAGGGCGATGACGAAGGGAAGACCCGAGTTCTCGAAGTAGTCGACCGCGGGGAAGCAGTCGGCGAGACGCCGGGTGTCCACCAGGACCACCGCGCCGATGGCGCCGCGGACCAGGTCGTCCCACATGAACCAGAACCGGTCCTGGCCGGGGGTGCCGAACAGGTACAGGATCAGGTCCTGGTCCAGGGTGATGCGGCCGAAGTCCATGGCGACCGTGGTGGTCGTCTTGTCCCCGGTGTGGGTGAGGTCGTCGATGCCCGCCGAAGCAGACGTCATGACGGCCTCCGTGCGCAGCGGGTTGATCTCCGAGACGGCGCCGACGAACGTGGTCTTGCCCACGCCGAAGCCGCCCGCCACCACGATCTTCGCGGAGGTGGTGGAGCGGGAAGGACCGCCGCTAGAGCTTGCGAAGTCCACTGAGCACCCTTTCGAGCAGTGTCACGTCTGGCTGGCCGCCGGCGTTCTCGTCGCCGCCCGGCTGATGGATGGCGACCAGGCCCGCCTCCGCCAAGTCGGCGACGAGGATCCTGGCCACGCCGAGAGGGATCTGCAGCAGGGCCGAGACCTCGGCGACCGACTTGATCTCCCGGCAGAGGTTGCAGATCCGCTGATGCTCGGGAAGCTGCCCCTGCATCTGGTGCGGCTGCGCGGTGGTGTGCACCAGCGCCTCGATGGCGAGCTGGTACCGGGGCCTGGTACGGCCGCCCGTCATGGCGTACGGGCGCACCAGGGGATTCTTGGCAGCCGCACCGGGCTCGGCATTACGCCGCTGCGGCGCCACGGAACGGTCGTACGGGGCAGCCGGCTGCCCGTACGGAGACTGCTGCCCGTGACCCTGTCCCTGCGGGTGCTGGGGAGCATACGGCTGCTGGTGCTGGTGGCCCGCAGCGGAGGAAAAGTCGTACGACTGCTCGCCGTGCTGCCCGTTCTGGCCCTGGCCGTACGACCAGCCGCCCGGGTTCGGACCGCCTGGGGGTGTTGCCACTCTCTCTCCTCCTCCAACTGTGCCGGGCACCCAACGTGTGGAAGCCGCGTCCCGAAACCTTACGGTCTCGGGACGCCAAGACGCACGTGGTGTCTGCTAGTTGAGCAGGCTCCCCTGAAGCTCCGCACGAAGATCCGGCGTAAGTACCGTACCCGCACGGTCGACCAGGAGGGCCATCTCGTAGCCGACCAGACCGATGTCCGCGTCGGGGTGGGCCAGCACCGCGAGTGACGAACCGTCCGAAATGGACATGATGAAGAGGAAGCCCCGCTCCATCTCGACCACCGTCTGGTTCACGTGGCCGCCCTCGAAGATCCGCGAGGCTCCCGCGGTCAGCGAGGTCAGACCCGACGCGACCGCCGCGAGCTGGTCCGCACGGTCACGGGGGAAGCCTTCCGACATCGCCAGAAGGAGGCCGTCGGCGGAGACCACCACGGTGTGGGAAACACCGGGGGTGTTGTCCACGAAGTTGGTGATCAACCAGTTCAGGTTCTGCGCCGCCTGGCTCATCGGGCTCACACTAACGCTCCTGGTTGTAGGTGCTGTCAGGACCACGGAACTGGTTCCCGTCGGCCTGGCCGTTCGTTTCGTTCCCGGCGGTGCGTCCGCGCTGGACGCCCCGCCGCAGGTTGCTCAGCCGGCCCCGCACTTCGTCGGGGTTGCGGGAGACCTGCGGGCCGCCCTGCGGGGTCGCCTCGGCGGTTCCCTCCACGAGGTTCGCCTTGGGCACCCGCTTCGGCAGGCCGGAGGAGGTGACTCCGCCCGCCTTGGGCTTGCGGAGCTTGGAGGCGGACTCCCAGCGGTCGTCGTTGGACGTACGCCAGTCGTCGCCCGCGGGGGCCTGCTCCTGACCGTTGCCCTGACCGGGCCCGCCCGTGAAGCCTCCGCGCCGGGGAAGTCCGGCGTCGGTGGTCGCCGGGCCCTGGCCGAAGCCTACGCCGTCACGCATGCCCACGTCAGGCCCCTGCGGGGATTCCGTTTCCTGGGCGTAACCGTCGCCGTAGCCGTTGCCGTAACCCTGCTGCTGCTGCCAGTCGTCCTGGTAGGGCTGCTCGCCGTAGTTCTGGTAGGCGTCCTGGCCCTCGGCCGGGGCGCCGCCCTGACCGGCGTCCGCATAGCCCTGCTCGTAGCCGTTCTCAGGGGCGTAGTACGACTCGTCGTAGTTCTGCTGGTCCTGGTAGCCCTGCTGGTCGTAGCCGCCGTCCTGGTAGCCCTGACCGTCCTGGAAGGTCTGGCCCTGGCCCTGGCCCTGCTGCAGGCCCTCGCCGTAGCCCTGGTCGTCGCCGAAGCCCTGCTGGTGGACCTGGGCCTCCAGCGCGGCGCGGCGCTCCTCGCGGAGCATCTGGCGGCCGACCGGGTCGAGCTCGCGGACGTCCTCCGGCACCTGCTGGTAGCGGGTGTCGTCGAAGCCCAGCTCGGCGGCGGTCCGCAGCGGGGCCTGCTCGACGGCGGCCTGCTGGAACGGCTGCTCCGGGATGATCTGCGAGACGGTGAACTCGTCCGCCGGCAGGTCCTGGGCGGCGCCGCCGTGGGTGATGTTGTCCGGGAGCATGACCAGCGAGGTGGTGCCGGCCTGCTCGCCCGAGGGGCGGAGCTGGACGCGGATGCCGTGCCGGTCCGACAGGCGGCCGACCACGAAGAGGCCCATGTGCTGGGAGATCGCGGCGTCCACGGTCGGCGGGTTGGCCAGCTTGTGGTTGATGTCCGCGAAGTCCTCGGCGGTGAGGCCGATGCCCTTGTCGTGGATCTCGATCATGATGCGGCCGTCGGGCAGACGGGTCGCGGTGACGCGGACCTTGGTCTGCGGGGAGGAGAACGTGGTGGCGTTCTCCAGCAGCTCGGCCAGCAGGTGCACGAGGTCGGTCACGGCGCGGCCGTGGATCTCGGCCTCGGGCACGCCGGCCAGTTCGATGCGCTCGTACTGCTCCACCTCGGAGGAGGCGGCGCGCAAAATGTCGACCAGCGGGACCGGCTGGTCCCAGCGGCGGCCGGGCTCCTCGCCGGCGAGGACCAGGAGGTTCTCGCCGTTGCGGCGCATGCGGGTCGCCAGGTGGTCCAGCTTGAAGAGGTTCTCCAGCTGGTCCGGGTCGGCCTCGTTGTTCTCGAGGTCGGTGATCAGGGTCAGCTGGCCCTCGATCAGCGACTGGTTGCGGCGCGACAGGTTGGTGAAGATCGCGTTGATGTTGCCCCGGAGCAGGGCCTGCTCCGCGGCGAGCCGGACCGCCTCGCGGTGGACCTGGTCGAAGGCGCGGGCGACCTCGCCGATCTCGTCGGTGGTGCTGATCGGGATCGGGGTGACGCGGGTGTCGACCCGGCCCGGGTCGGTGCGCGAGAGCTGGTCGACCAGCATCGGCAGGCGCTGCTCGGCGACGTCGAAGGCGGCGTTCCGCAGGTCGCGCATCGCGCGGCTCATCTGGCGGGCGACGAGACCGGCCAGGATGAAGGCGGCGATCAGCGCGATGAGCACGGCGCCGGCGGCGAGGAAGGTGGCCGTCCTGGAGTCGTCCGCGACCTGCTGGGAGCCCGCCACCGCGGCGTCGGCGAGGTCGGCCTCGATCTCACCGTAGGCCGCGAACTTGGGGTCGTTGACCTGCTGCCAGGTCTGCGCGGTGACGCCCATCTGCTCGAGGGCGGCCGCGCCCTCGGGCGTGGCCGGGTTGTACTTCATCATCGCGGCGATGATCTGGGTGGTGTCGGTCAGGTTCTTGTGGAACGGCGTCTCGGTCGCCGTCTTCTGGAACTGCCGCTTGATCTCGACCGTTTCCGCCTCGAGGCGCTCGTGGTCCTCGTCGCGGCCGGCGCCGGTGTACTCCTCGATGGCGATGCGCTCGAGGTAGGCGAACGAGTAGAGGGTCACCAGCTGCTGCTGGACCGTCTCCGGGTCCGGCTTCACCAGGATGTGCGTACCGACGGAGCGCTGCAGCGACAGGGCGCCCTTGGTCAGCGAGATGGCGTACGCGGTACGGCCGTAGGAGACGACGTTGCCCTCGTCGAGCGTGAGCTCGTTGGCGAAGTCCATGAGGGGGTGGATGACCTTGATGTACCCCTCCTCCGTCTGGGTGCCGGGGAGCGCCTTGGTGTAGGCGCCCTGCCGCAGCTTCGCCAGGAGGTCCTTCGAGTCCTCGAAGATGCGGATGCGCCGCTCGAGGGATTCGTTCTCCGGGGCGTCGAGGAGGAGCTTGTCGAAGTCGGCGGCCGCCTTGTCGGTCCGCTGACGGACCTCCTTGACGACCGGGTTGTCCGCGCCCTTGCCCTCCAGGAGCGGGGCGGCACTGCGGTCACGCTCCTCGGAGAGGGCGTCGGCGTAGTCGAGGGCGCCACGGACGATGCGCGCGGTGGCCGCGGCGTCCTCGGCCTCCTGCCAGGTGTCGATCGATCCCTTGACCTCGACGGCCGCCAGAATGAGGCCGAGAACGACGGGTATGAGCAGGATCGCGTTCAGACGCGTACGCACACGCCAGTTGCGGGGCGAGAAACGACCTCCGCTCGCCTCCGGCGCGGCCACCGGCTCGGAGCCGGGCAGCTCGTCCGCGCGCGGGGGCGGCGTGAAGTTGCCCCGCGCCGACGGCTCGGGTCCGTTCTTGCGTTGCCTCACTCGACCAACAACCTCTCGGCGGTCGGCACCTTCGTCGTGCCGCGGTGTCTCTGGCCCTTGTGACCAATGGGCAGTTCTGGCATTCCAGCATGTGGGGAGGGACAGTTCCAAACGTCCGGATGGGACTGGACGGCACGCGAAACGCCATCCGCAAAGGGGACATAAGGACCGTCGACCGGCAAAAGGCGGGGAGTTTGTGCGCGCAGCGACATCGCCCGACCGCGCCCTGTCGCAGGAGGTGACCGATATCTCTGTCGAAATGTTATGAACACCCGACGCCGGGTGGCACAGGCCACAGGGGCCTGTTGAGGCAGGTCATAACTGTGCTGCGCGGCGGCGCACTTGGGCTGCGCGGCAGCGCACTCGGGCTGCCGACCGACGCCCCCGCGCGCCCTCGGGGACGGCGGAACCCGGCCGCGCCGCCGGGGCGCGACCGGGTTCCGGCGAAGCTCGGCCGGCCAGGTCCTAGCGGAGCCGTGCCATGAGCGCGTGCTCCACCAGGTTGATCAGGGCGCCCTTCGCGTCGGCGCGGTGCCGGGCGTCGGTGGCGATGATGGGGGTGCCCTCGCTGATCTGCAGGGCCTCGCGCACCTCCTCCGGCTGGTACGGCTGGTGGCCGTCGAAGTTGTTGAGCGCCACCACGAACGGCAGGCCGGAATTCTCGAAGTAGTCGACCGCGGGGAAGCAGTCGGCCAGACGCCGGGTGTCCACCAGAACCACCGCGCCGATGGCGCCGCGGACCAGGTCGTCCCACATGAACCAGAACCGGTCCTGGCCGGGGGTGCCGAACAGGTACAGGATCAGGTCCTGGTCGAGCGTGATGCGCCCGAAGTCCATGGCGACCGTGGTGGTCGTCTTGCCGGACGTGTGGGTGAGGTCGTCGATGCCCGCCGAGGCGGAGGTCATGACGGCCTCCGTGCGCAGCGGGTCGATCTCCGAGACGGAGCTGACGAACGTGGTCTTGCCCACGCCGAAGCCGCCCGCCACCACGATTTTCGCCGAGGTGGTCGCCCGGCCCCCGTCAGAGGTTGCGAAGTCCACTGAGCACCCTTTCGAGCAGTGTCACGTCCGGTGCACCGCCGTTGTTCTCGTCGCCGCCCGGCTGGTGGACGGCGACCATGCCCGCCTCGGCGAGGTCGGCGACCAGGATCCGCGCCACGCCCAGGGGCATGGACAGCAGGGCGGACACCTCCGCCACCGACTTCACCTCCCGGCAGAGGTGACAAATGCGCTGGTGCTCGGGGAGCAGCCCCTGGGTCTGTGCCGGATTGGCGATCGTGCTGATCAGCGCCTCGATGGCGAGCTGATAGCGCGGCCGGGTCCGGCCGCCGGTCATGGCGTAGGGCCTGACCAGCGGCCCCTCGTCACCGTACTGGTCTCTGTACGGATCGTGAGCGGCGTTGGGCGGGTTCATGCATCCTCCGGGCGGACAGCAAGTCGGATTGAAGTGCCGCTGGCCGGTGGGGGGTTGCGTTCATGACGGCCGGACGGTGGGGGTGTCGGTCACATGGCGCGGGCAGCGCCCTCAGCGGAGCAGGCTGCCCTGGAGCTCGGCGCGCAGGTCCGGCGTGAGCACGGCGCCCGCGCGGTCGACCAGCAGCGCCATCTCGTACCCGACCAGGCCGATGTCGCACTCGGGGTGGGCGAGTACGGCCAGGGACGAGCCGTCGGAGACGGACATGATCAGCAGAAAACCACGTTCCATCTCGACGACCGTCTGGTTGACGCTGCCGCCCTCGAAGATCCGCGAGGCTCCCGCGGTCAGCGAGGTGAGCCCCGACGCGACCGCGGCGAGCTGGTCGGCGCGGTCACGCGGGAAGCCCTCGGACATCGCCAGGAGCAGACCGTCGGCGGAGACGACGACGGTGTGGGAGACCCCGGGCGTGTTGTCCACGAAGTTCGTGATCAACCAGTTCAGGTTCTGTGCCGCCTGGCTCATCGGGCTCAACTAGCGCTCCTGCTGGTGAGTGGGGCTCGGGTAGGAACCGGTCTGGCCCGAGGAGGCCTGCCGTCCCTGTGCGATGCCCCGGCGGAGATTGGTCAGCCGGCCTCGCACGGCGTCGGGCGCGCGGGAGACCTGCGGCCCGCCGGTGTGCTGGTTCTGCTGCGCCGTGCCCGGGACGAGGTTCGCCTTGGGCACCCGGCGCGGCAGGCCGGACGTCGTGACGCCGCCCGCGCTGGGCTTGCGGGCGCGCTCTGCCTGGCGGGACAGCTCGTCGTTGGGCGAGCTGCGCCAGGGGGCCGCCGACGGCCGCTGGGCCGGAGCCCCGGCGCCGGGCCGCTGCTGCTGGGGGGTGCCCTGCGCGGGCTGCTGCGGGCGGCGGGCCTGCCCCGGTCCCTGCTGCTGCGGACCGTTCGGACGGCCGCCCTGCGGCTGCTGCGGCCGGCCCTGCGGGGCCGCCTGCTGCTGGCCCGCGGCCTGCTGCTGGCCGCGGAACCAGTTGGTCTCCAGCGAGTCGAACAGCGGGGTGCCGCCGTCCGCACGGCCGTTGGCCGGCGGCAGGTCGCCCTGCTGGGGCTGCTGGGGCTGCTGCGCGCCGTAACCGCCGTAGCCCTGCTGCCCGCCGGCCTGCGGCTGGGCGAACTGGCCGGTGGACGACGGGTCCTGCGCCGGGTACTGGCCCGGAGCCGGGAACTGGCCCGTGGACGACGGGTCCTGCGCCGGGTACTGGCCCGGAGCCGGGAACTGACCCGTGGACGACGAGTCCTGCGCCGGGTACTGGCCCGGAGCCGGGTACTGGCCCGTGGACGACGAGTCCTGCGCCGGGAACTGGCCGGTGGACGAGGGGTCCTGCGGCACGGCCCCGTAGCCCTGCTGCGGGTACTGGCCGGCGCCCGGGGTGGCGCCGTACTGCGGAGCCTGCGGCTGCTCGGGGCTGGCACCCTGCTGCGGGTGCTGCTGGCCGGGGGCCGGGGGCTGCTGCGGCGGGACGGGGGCGTCGAAGTCCGGGCGCGGGAACTGCGCCGTGGAGCCCGGGCCCTGCGGGTCCTCGATCCGCGGCATCTGGGAGGTCTGCTGGAACTCCTCGTGCCCGCGCGGACCGTCGAGCGGGGAGCCGGCCGGACGGCGGTGCTGCGGGCCGGTTCCGCCGGGGAGCTCCGCGCGCGGGACGCCGCCGGAGGCCGGCAGCTGGGGCTGGCGCCGGCCGGGCTGACCGGACTGACCGGACTGCGGGCGGCCCTGCTGGGGGGCGCCGCCGCCCTGGCCCTGCGCGTTGCCCTGGCCCATGCCCTGCGCGTTGCCCTGGCCGGGGCGGCCCGGGTGCGGGGTGGGGGCGGAACCGGTGCGCTGCGCGGGAACCTGGCCGCGGTTCTGCTGCGGCCCGGGCACGCCCGGGAAGCCGGCCTGCGGGGACTGCGCGGCCTGGCCCTGGGGGGCCGGGGCCTGCGGAGCCGGGGCCTGCGGGGTCGGAGCCTGGGCGGAGGGGCCGCCGCCGAACCCGGCGCCGGGACGGCCCTGGCCGGGCCCGCCGCCGGGCATGCCGCCCTGGCCGGGACCACCCTGGCCGAAGCCGCCGCCGGGACCGCCGGGACCGCCGGAGTCACGGCCGGGCAGCGCCGGACGGGCGCCCGAGCCGATCGCCGTGCCGCCGCCACGCCGGGCCGCTGCCGCGCCGGCCGCGGCCGCGGCGATGCCGCCGCCGCCCTGGCCGCTCTGGCCGGCCTTCGGCACCGCCTTCTTGTCGCCCTGGGCAACGTCCACCGGGAGCATGACCAGCGCGGTGGTGCCGCCGGAGTCCGAGGGACGGAGCTGGATGCGGATGCCGTGGCGCTGCGACAGACGGCCGACCACGAACAGACCCATGCGGCGGGAGACGGACACGTCCACCGTGGGCGGTGCGGCGAGGCGCTCGTTGATCGCGGACAGGTCCTCGGGCGAGAGGCCGATGCCGGTGTCGTGGATCTCGATCAGCGCCCGGCCGTCGGGCAGGGCGTGACCGGTGACCCGGACCTTGGTCTGCGGGGAGGAGAACGAGGTGGCGTTCTCCAGCAGCTCGGCGAGCAGGTGCACGAGGTCGTTGACGACGCGGCCGGCGATCTCGGTCTTGGGGACCGTGGCCAGCTCGATGCGCTCGTACTGCTCCACCTCGGAGGCCGCGGCGCGCAGCACGTCGACCAGCGGGACCGGCCGGGTCCAGCGGCGGCCGGGCTCCTCGCCCGCGAGGACGAGGAGGTTCTCGCCGTTACGGCGCATGCGGGTGGCGAGGTGGTCGAGCTTGAACAGCGAGGAGAGCTGGTCGGGGTCGGCCTCGCGGGACTCCAGCTCGGAGATGAGGGTCAGCTGGCGCTGGATGAGACCCTGCGAGCGGCGCGAGAGGTTGGTGAACATCGCGTTGACGTTGCCCCGGAGCAGGGCCTGCTCGGCGGCGAGGCGGACCGCCTCGCGGTGCACGTCGTCGAAGGCCGCGGCCACCTGGCCGATCTCGTCGCGGGAGTGCACACCGACCGACTCGACGGTGGTGTCGACGTCCTGCGGGTCGGCCTCGGAGAGCTGCTTGACCAGCTCGGGCAGGCGGTCCTTGGCGACCTTGGTCGCGGTGTCCTGCAGCCGGCGCAGCGAGCGGATCATGGAGCGGGCCACCACGAAGGCGCCGACCAGGGACACGCCGAGCACGACGAGGATCAGGACACCGGAGATCAGCGCCTCGCGCTGGGCCTCGGACTGCAGCTCGCGGGCCTTCTGCTCCATCTCCTCGAGGAGCGTGTGCTCGATGCTGCTCATCGACTCCAGCTTGGTGGAGGCGTCGTCCACCCAGTCCTGGTAGGACTGCTTGCCCACGTTGCGGCTGCCGTTGGGGCTGAGCACGGTGTCCGCGTACTTGTCCGCGGCCTCGATCACGCTGTTGTTGCCCAGCGGGTCGAGCGTCTTCTGGGCGCCGGAGCCGTAGATGGTCCGGAAGGTGTCCAGCTCGCTCTTCTCGCCCTCGACGGCGGCCTCGCCGTAGAGGCGGTCGTTCTCGGAGATGTCGGCGAACGAGGAGGCGTCCTTGGGCAGCGAGGCGGCGATGACCGCGCGCTGCATGGACGCGTACTCCTTGGCGCTGGAGAAGGCCGCCAGGGCGCGGGTGCGCTGGATCATCTCCGGGTTGCTGGTCGCCTCGGCCATGTCGGTGGACAGGTCGAGCAGCTGGGTGATGACCCGGTGGTACGACTCGACGGTCTGGGTGGCGTTGTCGTCGGCGTCGTAGGCGTTCTTGCGGAGCTTGTTCAGGTCGCGCAGCTCGCCGACCAGGCCGACGAGGCTGTCGCGCACGCCCTGGAGCTGGCCGTCGCTGAGCTGGGCGTCGACCGCCTCGGTGTCCTTGAGGAACTGGGCCTTGGCGCGGTCGGTCCGCTCGCGGGGCGTCTTGACGCGGTAGTCGCCGTCCTTGCCGTCGTGGGCGAGGGGGCCGGCGGTGACGTCGCGCTCCTCCTGGAGCGCCTCGGCCAGCTCGGTGGCCTGCTTGGTCATCTCGGTGAGCAGCTGCATGTTCTCCAGCTGCTGCATGTCCTCGAGCGAGTCGCTGATGCGCAGGCCGCCCAGGGTGGTCGCGGCGACCACGGGCAGCGCGAGGAGCGACACCAGACGGGTGGAGATGCGCCAGTTGCGCAGGGCCACCCGGGAGCCCGGGCCCGTCGGTCCGTTGCCCACCGGCTTCAGGGGCGGGGCCGCGGGGGCGGCGTCCGGTCCCTGTCCCTGGCCCGGGGGCTGGGCGTGCTGGGGCGAGGCACCGCGTGCGGTCCCGTTGTGTGGCTCCGGCTCCGCCGAAGCGCTGCCATCCCTCTTGAAACGTCCCTGCACTAGCGTCGCAACCTCTGGACCAGGCGTCCCTCCCGGGGGGAAGGAACGGTGTCGGCGTATGCGAGGGCGCGTTCGGGCGGCGCCCCCGTTGTGTGGTCGTGAAGTGACCTTCGCGGTCGGATGGACCGGCGCTTCTTCCCCCTCCTGAACCGCCGCCCGCGGCTGTGTCACGCCGGAGCGTCGGCATGGTGCTCCCACGACGGTCCGTGGAATTCCAGCACAGTGGCCGATCCTCAACAAGGCCCGTAGGGGAGCCCGTGACCCAGATGACACCGTGTACCGAGCATGTCACCGGGCGTGGAGGTCCATCTCGGACAAACCGGAAGTTTCCCCAGGTTCCGCCGGGCGCGCCCCGTTGTCCCAGTCGCGATGATCGGGAGCGGAATGCAGACTTTCACTTGGGTATGCCCGATATGCCTCTCCGTCCGAATGACCCGTTCTGCCGGAAATGACGGCCCTCCGCGTGAGGAAAATCACTAACGTTTCACGCACCCTTCACCCCTCGGACCGGGAGGGCCGCGCTTAGCCTGACGTTTTAGTCTGAACCCTTGACAGGACCGCCGGCGATGCCGTCGGCGGCCGCCGACGCAGCAGTACCCGCATCCCGAGGGGTCCGAACGACAGTGAAGACGAACATGAGCGCCCGCATCACCGCCAACCCGCGCCGCACCACCCTGGCGCACCTGGAAGACGCCGCGCACCTGCTCGGCGAGGAGCGGGAGCACTCCGTCGACCTGCCGGCGCAGACCGCGAACCCCCGGCGCACGGTGCTGAACGAGGTCCCGGTCCGCGCCGCCGAGTAGCCGGCCCGGCGCCGTCCGGGCGGTGCGCCACCCCGGCCCCCTCCTCCGCGTTAGCCTGGAGCGTCAGACTCCGGCCGGCAGCTCAGTGAGGGGCACCAGGATCCCGTGCGCATCGCCAGATTCTCCATCGACGGGAACGTCGCCTTCGGCGTGGTCGAGGGCGACCAGCAGGACGAACTCGTCCTCGACATCATCAAGGGCATCCCGTTCGCGGAATTCGAGCTCTCCGGCACCAAGGTCCCGCTGAGCAAGGTCCGCCTCCTGCCGCCCGTCCTGCCCAGCAAGGTCGTCGCGTTCGGCCGCAACTACGCGGAGCACGCGGCGGAGATGGGCGGGGAGGCGGCCGCGGAGCCGTTCGCCTTCTTCAAGCCGTCCACCTCCGTGATCGGCTCCGGCGACGTCATCCAGTACCCGTCCTTCTCCCAGGAGCTCCACCACGAGGCCGAGCTGGCCGTGGTGATCGGGCGGATGTGCCGCGAGGTCCCCAAGGAGCGCGTCAAGGACGTGATCCTCGGCTACACCTGCGCCAACGACGTCACCGCCCGCGACGTGCAGCGCCGCGAGCAGCAGTGGGCGCGGGCCAAGGGCTTCGACACGTCCTGCCCGCTCGGTCCCTGGATCGAGACCGAGCTGGACCCGTCCGACCTCGCCGTCCAGTGCACGGTCAACGGGCAGCAGCGTCAGCTCGGCACCACCGCGCAGATGGTCAACTCCGTCGAGGACCTGGTCGTGAACATCTCGGCGGCGATGACGCTGCTGCCGGGCGACGTGATCCTCACCGGCACCCCGGCGGGCGTCGGCCCGCTCCAGGACGGCGACGAGGTCGCCGTCTCCATCGAAGGCATCGGCACTCTCACCAACAAGGTTGTCAAGCGTGGCTAGCGCACCAGTCCGTGTTCGTTTCTGCCCCTCCCCCACCGGTAACCCCCACGTGGGTCTGGTGCGCACCGCCCTGTTCAACTGGGCGTTCGCCCGGCGCCACCAGGGCACCCTGGTCTTCCGCATCGAGGACACCGACGCGGCCCGCGACTCGGAGGAGTCGTACGAGCAGCTCCTCGACTCGATGCGCTGGCTGGGCTTCGACTGGGACGAGGGCCCGGAGGTCGGCGGCCCGCACGCCCCGTACCGGCAGTCGCAGCGGATGGACATCTACCGCGACGTCGCGCAGAAGCTGCTGGACGGCGGCCACGCCTACCACTGCTACTGCTCCACCGAGGAGCTCGACGAGCGCCGCGAGGCCGCCCGCGCGGCCGGCCGCCCGTCCGGCTACGACGGCCACTGCCGCGAGCTGACCGCCGAGCAGGTCGCCGCCTACGAGGCGGAGGGCCGCCGGCCGATCGTGCGCTTCCGGATGCCGGACACCACGATCACCTTCGACGACCTGGTCCGCGGCGAGCTGACCTTCGCCCCGGAGAACGTGCCGGACTACGGCATCGTCCGGGCCAACGGCGCGCCGCTGTACACGCTGGTGAACCCGGTCGACGACGCGCTGATGGAGATCACCCACGTCCTGCGCGGCGAGGACCTGCTCTCCTCCACCCCGCGGCAGATCGCGCTCTACGGCGCGCTGATCGAGCTGGGCATCGCCAAGGCCGTCCCGCGCTTCGGCCACCTGCCGTACGTGATGGGCGAGGGCAACAAGAAGCTGTCCAAGCGCGACCCGCAGGCCTCGCTCAACCTCTACCGCGAGCAGGGCTTCCTGCCCGAGGGCCTGCTCAACTACCTCTCCCTGCTGGGCTGGTCGCTCTCCGCCGACCGTGACGTCTTCTCCGTCGAGGAGATGGTGGCCGCGTTCGACCTGAAGGACGTCAACCCCAACCCGGCGCGCTTCGACCTCAAGAAGTGCGAGGCCATCAACGGCGACCACATCCGGATGCTGGACCCGAAGGAGTTCGCGGCCCGCTGCGAGCCGTGGCTGCGGGCGCCGTTCGCCCCGTGGGCGCCGGAGGACTTCGACGAGGCCAAGTGGGCGGCGATCGCGCCGCACGCGCAGACCCGGCTGAAGGTGCTCTCCGAGATCACCGCCAACGTCGACTTCCTCTTCCTGCCGGAGCCGGTCTTCGACGAGGCGTCGTGGACGAAGGCGATGAAGGAGGGCTCGGACGCGCTGCTGCGCACGGCGCGCGAGAAGCTGGAGGCCGCCGACTGGTCCTCCGCGGACTCCCTGAAGGAGGCCGTCCTGGCCGCCGGCGAGGCCCACGGCCTCAAGCTGGGCAAGGCCCAGGCCCCGGTCCGCGTGGCGGTCACCGGCCGCACCGTGGGCCTGCCGCTCTTCGAGTCGCTGGAGGTCCTCGGCAAGGACACCACGCTGACCCGCATCGACGCGGCCCTGGCGAAGCTGGCGGCGTAACGCGTTTCCGCCCGGAGGGCGGCGCCCGGAACCTCTTCCGGGCGCCGCCCTCCGGCGTTCCGCCGCCGGTGACCATGAAACGCGCCCCCGGTATGTGCACGCGCACCGAATCGTGTCGCGGCCGTTCCCCCGCGGCGCCCCGCGCTCCTAGGGTGCTGGGGTCGGCAGGGGCGGGCGGTCGGGTCGGGCCCCGGACGAGGACGGGACGAGGGGCAGGGCGTGGCCGAGCTGAGCGGGTATGTGGACGAGCGGTTCGCGGCGGTGCGGGAGGCCGCCGAGGCGAATCTGGCGGTGGGCGCGGAGACCGGGCTGTCGGTGTACCTGGACATCGACGGGGAGCGGGTCGTCGACATCTGGGGCGGGTACGCCGACGCCGCGCGGACCCGGCCCTGGGAGCGGGACACCATCGTCAACGTCTGGTCGACGACCAAGACGCTGACCGCGCTGGCCGCGCTGGTCCTGGTGGACCGCGGTGAGCTGGACGTGGACGCGCCGGTCGCCAAGTACTGGCCGGAGTTCGCCGCGAACGGCAAGGAGGGGGTGCTGGTCCGGCACGTCCTGAGCCACACCTCCGGGGTGTCCGGCTGGGAGGCCCCGTTCGAGACGGCCGCCCTCTTCGACTGGGAGCGCTCGACGTCGCACCTGGCGGCGCAGGCCCCGTTCTGGACGCCGGGCGAGGGGTCCGGCTACCACCTGCTGAACTACGGGCACCTGGTCGGCGAGCTGGTCCGCCGGGTGAGCGGCAGGACGCTGAAGCGGTTCGTGGACGAGGAGATCGCCGGGCCGCTGGGCACCGACTTCCGGATCGGCGCGCGGGAGGAGGACTGGGACCGCTGCGCCGAGATCATCCCGCCGCCGCCGATGGTGATGGACCCCGCCACGCTCGACCCGCGGAGTGTGCTGGTGCGGACCATGACCTCCGCGCCGATGAACGCGGAGGCCGCCAACACCCCCGGCTGGCGGCTCGCCGACATCGGTGGCGCCAACGGCCACGGCAACGCGGCCTCGGTGGCCCGGACCCTGTCGGTGATCTCGCGCGGCGGCGAGGTGGACGGCGTGCGGCTGCTGTCGCCGGCGACCGTCGAGCTCGTCTTCCGCGAGCAGGCCCGTGGCGTGGACCAGGTGCTCGGCCTGCCGCTGCGGTTCGGCATCGGCTTCGCCCTGCCCGAGCCGGCGGGGGTGCCGTTCGTCCCGGAGGGGAGGATCTGCTTCTGGGGCGGCTGGGGCGGCTCCCAGATCGTGATGGACGTCGAGCGGAGGATGACCTTCTGCTACGTGATGAACAAGATGAAGGCCGGGCTGGTCGGCTCCGAGCAGGGCGCGCAGTACCTGGGCGCGGTCTACGCCGCCGTCTGACCCACCGCGCCGACCCACCGCGCCGATCCACCGCGCCGACCGGCCGCGCGCGACGCGGAGGGGGCGGCTCCCGGAGGTCCCGGGAGCCGCCCCCTCGCCGTGTCCGCCTCGGCGGCGTCGGAAGCCGCGTCGGACCGCGTCAGAAGCCGCCGCCGAAGTCGCCGCCACCGCCTCCGCCGCCGAAGTCGCCGAAACCGCCGCCGAAGTCACCGGAGTTGAAGTCGCCGCCGGAGAAGTCACCGCCCTCGTACCCGCCGTAGCCGTCGCCCCAGCCCGCGCCGTAGGCGGGCCCGGCCATCATGCCGCCGAGCATGGTGCCCACCAGCAGCCCCGGCAGCAGCGCGCCGCCGAAGTACCCGCCGGCCCACGGGCCGTAGGCGGGGCCCGCGTCCCAGTAGGGGCGGCGGTTGCCGTAGCCGGTGTCGACCTCACGGATCATCGGCTCCAGCCCGTCGGCCAGCCTGGCCTGGTCCGCGGCGCATACCGGCACCTCACGCGCCGTGCCGCCGGGCGGGGTCCAGCGCGCGTCGGCGACCGAGGGGCCGTGCCGCGGGTCGAAGAAGCAGGGGGCCCGCCGGTCGGGCAGCGGGCGGCCCTCCCGCCGCGCCGCCAGCACGGAGAGCGCGAACCGGCCGTCCTCCAGGGTCTCCGTGACGCCCTTGACGTCCTCGGGCCGCTTGGCGGCGGCCATCTTCCGCTTGGCGTCCTCGTAGCTGTCGAGCGCCCGCGCGTAGTCCCCGCGCATCGCGTCGTCGGCACCGGGTTCGCCGGGGTGGAAGTCCAGCCGGTCCAGTTCCTCGCCGTACGCGGTGATGTCCTCGTCGACCACCACCCGCAGCCGTTCCAGTGCCTCCCGCTGCGCGGTCTCCGTACGGCGGCGGCTCCGGCGGGTGACCACCAGCGCGCCGCCTCCCACCGCCGCGGCCAGCGCGCCTACGGTGACCAGCGCGCCGACGCCGTTGGCGCTGCCGTCGGTCCTGCCCTCCCAGCCGTCGGGCGCCGATCCGCGCATGGTGGACAGCGCTCGGTCGGTGAAGTTGTCCAGCTGCTGCGCGGCGGGCTCGCCGTCCACGCTCCGGGCCAGGTTGGCGACGGCCTGGCGGGACATCACGGAGGAGTCGGCCCGGGCGTCGAACCGGTCGCCCACCCGTATGCCGTAGACGCCGGTGACACCGGTGGCGGCGCGCAGGTCGGCGAAGATGCTGTCGGTCGGGTAGCCCTCGGGCAGGACCACCAGGAAGACCGAGCGGTCGGCGCTCTCGATCCGCTGGGCGAGGTCGTCCGCCTCGGCCTGCGAGAGCTGGCCGGCCGCCTCCGGGTCGACGTAGACGGGGCTCTCACGCAGGTTCTCGGCTATCTCGGATATGTCGGCGGCGGCCGGGGCCACGCTGAACTCCGCCGCGGCCACTGTCCCGGTGGGCGCGGCGGAGGCAAGGGGCACGCCGGTCACCAGAGCGGCCGACGTGGTCAGCAGCGTGGCCGCCGCCAGGGAGGCCGGTCGCCCGAGGCGCCGGCGGGTCGGGGTGCCCTTCATATGTTCGAAGGTACGCCCAATGAGGCGAAAGGGTGAAATGGGTCACCGCGCCTCTTTCCGGCTCGCCCGACGTTCGGCTCCCGCGGCGTTCGGCCGGCCCCGACGTTCGGCCGGCCCCGACGTTCGGCTCGCCCTGGCGTTCGGCTCGCCCTGGCGCTTGACTCCCCCGGCTTCCCCGCGCCCGCCGCTCCGCGCCGGCGGTCAGGCGGGGGCGACCCCGGCACGCAGCAGGCCGTAGGTGTAGGCGTCGGCGAGCGCCTGCCAGGACGCCGCGATCACGTTGTCGGCGACGCCGACCGTGGACCACTCGGCGCGGCCGTCGGAGGTGGAGATCAGGACGCGGGTGGTGGAGTCGGTGCCGGAGCGGCCCTCCAGGATGCGGACCTTGTAGTCGACCAGGCCGATCTTGGCCAGCTCCGGGTAGATCCGCTCCAGGCCGGCGCGCAGCGCCCGGTCGAGGGCGTTGACGGGTCCGTTGCCCTCGCCGGCGGCGTGGATGGTCTCGCCCTTGGCGGTCAGCTTCACCGTGGCCTCGTTGGCGTGGCTGCCGTCGGGGCGGTCCTCGGTGATCGCGCGCCAGGAGTCCACCTCGAAGTAGACCGGGAGGGTGCCGGCCTCGGCGCGCAGCAGGAGTTCGAAACTGGCGTCGGCCGCCTCGTACGTGTAGCCCTTGAGCTCGCGCTCCTTGACCCGTTCGACGACCCGGCCGACCAGTTCCCGGTCGCCGCCGAGGTCGATGCCGAGTTCCTTGCCCTTGAGCTCGACGGACGCCCGGCCGGCCATGTCGGAGACCAGCATCCGCATGGTGTTGCCGACCTGCTCGGGGTCGATGTGCTGGTACAGGTCCGGGTCGACCTTGATCGCGGAGGCGTGCAGTCCGGCCTTGTGGGCGAAGGCGGAGACGCCGACGTAGGGCTGGTGGGTGGAGGGCGTGAGGTTGACGACCTCGGCGATGGCGTGGGAGATCCGGGTCATCTCGCGGAGCCGCCCCTCGGGCAGGACCCGCTTGCCGTACTTGATCTCCAGCGCGGCGACCACCGGGAAGAGGTTGGCGTTGCCCACGCGCTCGCCGTAGCCGTTGGCGGTGCACTGGACGTGGGTGGCGCCGGCGTCGACGGCGGCCAGCGTGTTGGCGACCGCGCAGCCGGTGTCGTCCTGGGCGTGGATGCCGAGGCGGGCGCCGGTGTCGGCGAGGACGGTGGAGATCACGGCGGCGATCTGGGCGGGGAGCATGCCGCCGTTGGTGTCGCACAGGACGACCACGTCGGCGCCGGCCTCGGCGGCGGTGCGGACCACGGCCTTGGCGTAGGCCGGGTTGGCGCGGTAACCGTCGAAGAAGTGCTCGCAGTCGACGAAGACGCGCCGGCCCGCCGCCACCAGGTGGGAGACGGTGTCGCGGACCATCTCGAGGTTCTCCTCGAGGGTGGTGCGCAGGGCGAGTTCCACGTGGCGGTCGTGGGCCTTGGCCACCAGGGTGATCACGTCGGCGCCGGAGTCCAGGAGCGCCTTGACCTGCGGGTCGTCCGCCGCCGAGCCGCCCGCCCTGCGGGTGGCGCCGAAGGCGACGAGCCGGGCGTGCCGGAAGTCGATCTCCTCGCGGGCGCGGGCGAAGAACTCGGTGTCCCGCGGGTTGGCGCCCGGCCAGCCGCCCTCGATGAAGCCCACGCCGAACTCGTCCAGGTGCCGCGCGATGGCCAGCTTGTCGGAGACGGTGAGGTTGATGCCCTCCCGCTGGGCTCCGTCGCGCAGCGTGGTGTCGAAGACGTGGAAGGCGTCGTCGGGTCGGCTGGTGTCCGTCATGGTGGGAACTCCTGAACTGGTCGTCTCGGTCTGACCGGAAGAACCGGCTCCACCGCCTCCGGCCGTGCGCGCCTTCCTGCTCCGGCCGCGGGTGGGGCCGAAACAAAGAAAACCCCTCGCGGGTGCGAGAGGTCTGCGCGCGGGTCGACGACGACGGTGACCACGCGTACGGGATACGTACGGGTCGTCACTGCGGACCGGCGCGCCTGCTGCCGGTAATCATGGCGAACGAGGGCACGCGAGCAGTTTGGCACAGTCCGCCCCGCGACCGGCCGGGTGTCTCAGAATACGGGCGAATCGTCCCAGGACCTGGAGTTCCGCGCAGCTGAGAGGCCCACGGAACCGCCGCCGAGACGGCCGACGGCCCCGAGGGGCGGGTGCTCCTCGGGGCCGTCGGGCCGGGGGCCGGTGCCGGACCGGCGGCGCGGGTGCCGGACCGGCGGCGGGCCGGGTGTCAGCAGACCTTGTGCATCCAGCCGTGCTTGTCCTCGGCGGTGCCGCGCTGGATGTCCAGCAGCGCGTCGCGCAGGCGCAGGGTGACCTCGCCCGGCTCGCCGGTGCCGTGCTTCCACTCGGCGCCGCTGCTGCGCTTGACCGCGCCGACGGGGGTGATCACCGCGGCGGTGCCGCAGGCGAAGACCTCCCGGAGAGCGCCGCTCTCGGCGTCGGCCTGCCACTGCTCGACGGAGATCTTGCCCTCCTCGGCGGTGTGGCCGAGGTCACGGGCGACGGTCAGCAGCGAGTCGCGGGTGACGCCCTCGAGGATGGAGCCGCTGAGCGCGGGGGTGACGATCCGGTCCTCGTAGACGAAGTACAGGTTCATGCCGCCGAGCTCCTCGATCCACTTCCGCTCGATGGCGTCGAGGTAGCAGACCTGGTCGCAGCCGACCTTGGCGGCCTCGGCCTGGGCCATCAGGGAGGCGGCGTAGTTGCCGCCGGTCTTGGCGTCGCCCATGCCGCCGGGGACGGCGCGGACGTGCTCCTCGGCGACCCAGATGGAGACCGGCTTCACGCCGCCCGGGAAGTAGGCGCCGGCCGGCGAGGCGATGACCAGGAACAGGTACTCCTTGGCCGGCCGGACACCCAGGCCGACCTCGGTGGCGATCAGGAACGGTCGCAGGTACAGCGACTCCTCGCCGCCGTGCGCCGGGACCCAGTCGACGTCCTGCTCGACCAGCGCGTCACAGGCCTCGATGAAGGTCTCGACGGGTAGTTCCGGCATGGCGAGACGGCGGGCGGAGGCCTGGAAGCGGCGGGCGTTCTTCTCGGGGCGGAAGACGCCCACCGAGCCGTCGGCGCGGCGGTAGGCCTTGAGTCCCTCGAAGATCTCCTGCGCGTAGTGCAGGGTCATGTTGGCCGGGTCGAGGGAGAGCGGGCCGTAGGGGACGAGTTCGGCGTCGTGCCAGCCACGGCCCTCGGTCCACTTGATCGTCACCATGTGGTCGGTGAAGTGGCGGCCGAACCCGGGGTTGGCCAGGATCGCCTCCCGCTCGGCCGCGGGCAGCGGGTGCGAGGTGGGCTTGCGCTCGATCGTGGGCGTCGTCGTCATCAGCAGAACTGTCCTTCACCGTTGTAGTGACGGGCCGCGTCTCCGCTCGTGCTCCCCGCCGTCTTCGGACGTCCGTCGGGACGCCCGGCCGGCACGTTCCGGCGATGATCGAACGCGACTCCACGTCCGATTATCGCAAGAGGGTGCCCGGTGAAGGACGGTGCGGTGCAGCGGCCCTGCGTTTCGATGGTGGCACCCGGCGGGACATGGCGGAAGCCGCCGGGTGCGAGGTGCATCCCGGCGGCTTTCGAAGGGGGGCAGCCGGGGTCAGCCGGCTACTCGTGCGGCGAGCGCGTCGCCGATCTCCTCGGTGGACCGGGCGGGCAGGCCCACGCGCTCGACCAGGTCGGCGGCGACGGCGTCGTCGATCCGCGCGGCCTCGGCGTCGAGGCCGAGGTGGCGCAGCAGCAGCGCGACGGACAGGACGGTGGCCGTGGGGTCGGCCTTGCCCTGGCCCGCGATGTCCGGGGCCGAGCCGTGGACCGGCTCGAACATGGACGGGTAGGCGCCGCTCGGGTTGATGTTGCCCGAGGCGGCGACGCCGATCCCGCCGGACACGGCGGCGGCGAGGTCGGTGATGATGTCGCCGAACAGGTTGTCGGTGACGATCACGTCGAACCGCTCCGGCTGGGTGACCAGGTAGATGGTCGCGGCGTCGACGTGCATGTACTCGGTGGTGACCTCGGGGAACTCCTGGGCGACGCGGTTGAACACGTCGGTCCACAGGTGACCGGCGAAGGTCAGCACGTTGTTCTTGTGGATCAGCGCCAGCTTCTTGCGCGGGCGGGCCTGGGCCCGGGCGAACGCGTCGCGGACCACGCGCTCGACGCCGAACGCGGTGTTCACCGAGACCTCGGTGGCCACCTCGTGCTCGGTGCCCTTGCGGATGGTGCCGCCGTTGCCCGTGTAGGGACCCTCGGTGCCCTCCCGGACCACCACGAAGTCGATCTGCGGCTCGCCGGCCAGCGGGGTGGCGACACCCGGCAGCAACTTGGAGGGGCGCAGGTTCACGTGGTGGTCGAAGGCGAAGCGGAGCTTGAGCAGGAAGCCGCGCTCCAGCACGCCGGAGGGGACGGACGGGTCGCCGATGGCGCCGAGCAGGATCGCGTCGTGCCCCTGGAGCGCGGCGAGGTCCTCGTCGGTGAGGGTCTCGCCGGTGGCGTGGTACCGGCGGGCACCGAAGTCGTACTCGGTGGTCTCCAGCTTCACGTCCTGCGGGAGGACGGCGGAGAGGACCTTCAGGCCTTCGGCCACGACTTCCTGCCCGATGCCGTCACCGGGGATCACTGCGAGATCGATGCTGCGAGACATGTCGGCACCCTAATCGGTCGTCCCAAGGAGTGGCCCACGCCGTCCGCCATCCGGACAGCGGGGGGCCACCCGTCAGCCTGGGCGGGCGGTCAGTGGCCGGTCGCCCCGCCGTTGTCGCGGCGGTCGAGGGCCCGCTGGAGGGCGGCGGCGGCGTTGCGGCGGTCGGCGTCGGCCACGTGGGTCCGGCGGGCACGGGACCGGGCGGTGGCGTGCGGGTGGGTGGCTGTGGTGGTCTCGGACATGACGCTTCGGCTCCTTCGAAAGAAATGCGACAGGAATGCGACAGGAGGGATTCCAGACGCCGGAAGGGGCGGGGAGCGGCACGCCGCAGGGGTCACCTGCGCGGGGGCGTGGCTCGCCAACGCCGTTCGCCGGATCGGGCGGAACGTTCGGCTCCCACCAAGCTAGGCCAGGCGGGCTTGGATGTCTCCACAGTTACTCGGAAGTCCTACTATCCGAGACGGGGATCACCCCATCGGCCTCATCCGTGCCCGCGCGTCCCGTGCGCACCACGGGAAACGGGTCCGCCCCCGCCTCTCGGAGGAGGCGGGGGCGGATGCGTCGGACAGGGGCCGTCAGCCCATGTGCGGGTAGCCGTACTCGGTCGGCGGGACCAGGGTCTCCTTGATGGCCCGGGTCAGGGTCCAGCGCTGCAGGTTCTGCGGGGCGCCGGCCTTGTCGTTGGTGCCGGAGGCGCGGCCGCCGCCGAAGGGCTGCTGGCCGACCACGGCGCCGGTCGACTTGTCGTTGATGTAGAAGTTGCCCGCCGCGTAGCGGAGCTTCTCCATCGTGTAGGCGGCCGCGGCGCGGTCCTGGGAGATGACCGAGCCGGTGAGGGCGTAGTCGGAGGCCGACTCCATCTGGGTCAGCATCTCGTCGTACTTCTCGTCCTCGTAGACGTGGACGGCGAGGATCGGGCCGAAGTACTCGGTCGTGAAGACCTCGTTCTCCGGGTCGGTGCACTCGATGACGGTCGGGCGGACGAAATAGCCCACCGAGTCGTCGTAGGTGCCGCCGGCCACGATCGTGCAGGCGTCGTCGGCCTTGGCGCGGTCGATGGCGGCCTTGTTCTTGGCGAACGAACGCTCGTCGATCACGGCGCCGATGAAGTTCGACAGGTCGGTGACGTCACCCATCTTGATGCCGTCGACCTCGGCCGCGAACTCCTCCTTGAACCCGTCGTGCCAGATGGAGGCCGGGATGTAGGCGCGGGAGGTGGCGGAGCACTTCTGGCCCTGGTACTCGAAGGCGCCACGGGTCAGCGCGGTCTTCAGGATCGCGCGGTCGGCGCTCGGGTGGGCGACGACGAAGTCCTTGCCGCCGGTCTCGCCGACCAGGCGGGGGTAGGTGCGGTACTTCTCGATGTTGGCGCCGACCGTCTTCCACAGGTGCTGGAAGGTCTTGGTGGAGCCGGTGAAGTGGATGCCGGCCAGGTCGCGGTGGTTCAGCGCGACCTCCGAGACCGCGATGCCGTCACCGGTGACCAGGTTGATGACGCCCTTGGGCAGGCCCGCCTCCTCCAGCAGCCGCATCATCAGCACGGCGGCGTGGGTCTGCGTCGGCGACGGCTTCCAGACCACGACGTTGCCCATCAGCGCGGGCGCGGTCGGCAGGTTGGCGGCGATGGCCGTGAAGTTGAACGGCGTGATCGCGTAGACGAAGCCCTCCAGCGGGCGGTGGTCCATGCGGTTCCACACGCCCGGGGAGTTGGCCGGGGGCTGCTCGGCGAGGATCTGGCGCGCGTAGTGCACGTTGAAGCGCCAGAAGTCGACCAGCTCGCAGGGGGTGTCGATCTCGGCCTGCTGGGCCGTCTTGCCCTGGCCGAGCATGGTGGAGGCGGCCAGCGTCTCGCGCCACGGGCCGGACAGCAGCTCGGCGGCGCGCAGGATGATCGCGGCGCGGTCGTCGAAGGACATGGCGCGCCAGGCCGGCGCGGCGGCCAGGGCGGCGTCGATCGCCTCCTGGGCGTCCTGCTGGGTGGCGTGGCGGCCGGTGCCGAGGACGGCCTGGTGGTTGTGCGGCTGGACGACCGTGAACTCCTCGCCGCCGCCGAGGCGCTTGACGCCGCCGATGGTCATCGGGAGCTCGATCGGGTTGTCGGCCAGCTCCTTGAGCTTGGCCTCCAGCCGGGTGCGCTCGGCCGAGCCGGGAGCGTAGCCGTGCACCGGCTCGTTCACGGGCGTGGGGACCTGGGTCACAGCGTCCATGGGTTCCTTCTCCTTGTGAGAGCTCTCAGCGGTGGGGCGGTTGTGCGGGTGAGCGGTGCGGTGGGGTGCGGGGCTCAGCCCTTGCTGACCATCGAACGCAGGAAGAACCGGAGGTTCGACGGCTTCTCGGCGAGACGGCGCATGAAGTAGCCGTACCAGTCGGTGCCGTACGCGGTGTAGACGCGCATCCGGTGACCCTCGGCGGCCAGACGCAGCGACTCGTCGCCGCGGATGCCGAACAGCATCTGAATCTCGTACTCATCCATCTTGCGCCCTGCGCGGCGCGCGAGCTCCTGTCCGATGGAGATCATCCGCGGATCGTGCGACCCGATCATGGGGTAGCCGTTGCCGTTCATGAGGATCTTCAGGACCCGGACGTAGGCCTTGTCGATCTCCGCCTTGGACTGGTGGGCGACCTCGGCGGGCTCCTTGTAGGCACCCTTGACGATGCGCACGCGGCTGCCGTTCCCGGCGAGACGGCGGGCGTCCTCCTCGGTGCGGAACAGCATCGCCTGCAGCACGCAGCCGGTCTGCGGGAAGTCCTCGCGCAGCCAGGCGTGGGTGGCCAGCATCTTGTCGATGGTGGTGTGGTCCTCGGCGTCGAGGGTGACCGTGGTGCCGATCTCGGAGGCGGCCTCGACGACCGGGCGGACGTTGGCGCGGGAGATCTCCACGCCGTTCTCCAGGTCCTGGCCGAACATCGAGAGCTTGACGGACATCTCGACCTTGGGGCCGAGCTCCAGCTCCTTCAGGTGGGCGATCAGCTCGAGGTAGGCGTCGCGGGCCGCCTCGGCCTGCTCGGGCGTCGTGATGTCCTCGCCCACCACGTCCAGGGTGAGCTCGAGGCCCTGGTCGGTGAGGCTGCGGATGATCGGCATCACGTCGTCGACGGTCTCGCCGGGGATGAACCGGTCGACGACCTGCTTGGTCCCCGGAGCCGCGGTGACCAGACGGCGCATCCTGTCGCTGCGCGAGGCGGCGAGAATCACGGGACCCAGCACGGGACCTCCTGATGAAGCGAAAGTGACGAGGGCGTGGACCGCCGATTCGAACGGTAGGGATCCAGGTTCCGTTTCACCTATCGACACCTGTCACGGATCCGCGGCTTTCCTCTCAGACATCTGTATGAAGAGGGGGGAGAATGGAGCGGTGAGACCCGACTACCAGGAACTCGTCGACGAGATCTCCGCGCTGCTGGGCGTACCCGCCACCCTGGAGGGCCGCGACTTCGGTCTGATCGCCTTCGGGGTGCACGACGGGCTCGGCGACGAGGCCGCACTGGACCCCGTGAGGACCCGGACGATCCTGGCGCGCAGCTCGTCGGCGCAGGTCAGGGCCTGGTTCGAGGGCTTCGGCATCGCCCGCGCGAAGGGGCCGGTGCGGATCCCCCCGGCGCCCGAGGCGGGCGTGCTGCGGGGCCGGATCTGCCTGCCCGCCCGCTCCCGCGAGGTCGTGCAGGGATACGTGTGGCTGCTGGAGTCCGAGCCGGGGCCCACCGAGGACCAGCTCGAGGCGGCCATGCGGGTGGCCGGGCGGATCGGCGCGCTGCTGGCCGAGGAGGCGTCCGCGGAGGACGCGGTGACCCGGGAGTTCCGGCGGGTGCTGGAGACCGGCGGCCCGGGGCGGGAGCGGGAGATCGCGCTGACCGCGCTGGAGTCGGCGCTCGGCCCGGACGCCGGCGGCCTGTACACCGTGGTGTGCGTGACGCCGTGGACGGAGGAGGATCCCCCGTCGGCCCGCCGGGTGCCGGGCACGGCGGCGGCCTGCGCGGCGCCGCTGACGGGCGGCGCCCAGATGCTGGCGCTGCTGGTGCGGGTGCGCACCGGCGCGGAGGTGCCCGCCTCGGTGCTGACCTCCGTGGCGCGGCTGGCGCCGGGCTCGGCCGCGGGGGTGGGTGGGCCGCGGCGGGGCGCGCGGGAGGCCGGCGAGCTGTGGGACCAGGCGCTGGCCGCAGCCCGGGCCGCCTCCGCCGAACCCCGGCTGGGGCCGGTGGCGCAGTGGTCGGGGATCGGCCCGTACCGTCTGCTCACCCGGCTCCCGGCAGGCGCGGCGGAGGACGCCGCGCTGCGCGACCTGCTCGCCCATGCCGAGCTGGCCCGCACCGTGGAGGTGTTCCTGGACCACGCCGGGCAGGCGGGCCGTGCCGCGGCGGCCCTCGGCATCCACCGGCAGACCCTCTACTACCGCCTCTCCCGGGTGGAGCAGCTCACCGGCCTCGACCTGGACGACGGCGAGCACCGGCTCCTGCTCCACATGGGGGTCAAGGCCGCCCGGCTGTAGTCACCGGCCCTCGGCGGAGGGTGATCCCAGGGCCGGTGATCCCACCAGCCGGTACAGGCCGTCGGCGAGCTGGTCGCCGTTCGGAGCGAACTCCGGGTCGAGCGTGTGCTGGGCGATGAGGCCGCTCATCAGGACCATGGCGAGGCCGCCCACGGTGTCCGTGAGCTCGTCGTCGACCTCCTCCTCCGGCATGCCCAGCAGCAGCGCGGCGAGGCCGCGGCCGCCCTCCTTCTGGGCCTGGGCGAGGTTGCGGCGGATCTCGGGGAGCCGGTCGCCCAGGGCGATGATCTCCATGCTGAGGTGCCAGATCGAGTCCGGCCGCCGCAGCGAGTCGACCAGCGTCCGCA
Organism: Streptomyces sp. NPDC002640; assembly: GCF_053592575.1. NCBI lineage: Bacteria > Bacillati > Actinomycetota > Actinomycetes > Kitasatosporales > Streptomycetaceae > Streptomyces > Streptomyces sp. NPDC002640. The sequence continues at coordinate 199,590 of NZ_JBSFVZ010000004.1, forward strand.
GCACCGCCCGCACGCGCTCGGGGGACCCGGGAGCGGTGCCGACCGGGCCGGCGTCCCAGTCGAAGCGCTCCGCCTGGTCCTCCACCAGCGCTACGTACGCCTGGGCGAGCAGGGCGTCCTTGGAGCCGTAGTGGTAGCCGATCGACGCCAGGTTGGCCCCCGACGCGCGCACGATGTCGCGCGCCGTGGTCCGGGCGAACCCCTGCTCCAGCAGGCAGCGCTTGGCACCGTCCAGCAGATCCTCACGATGACCCATGCCGCCACTCTATCCGCATCCGTACACACGTCTCTGACGACTGTCTTATACATACGTCATAGACGCGCGTATAAGACGCGTGTACCGTTCCCGGTATGACGACGACTCCCACCCCGGCCCGGGCCGGACGCCGCGAGTGGACCGCGCTGACGGTGCTGATGCTGCCGCTGCTGCTGGTCTCCATGGACGTGTCGGTGCTCTACTTCGCGGTCCCGGCGATCAGCGCCGACCTCGCGCCCACCGGCACCCAACAGCTCTGGATCTTCGACATCTACGCGTTCGTCCTGGCCGGCCTGCTGATGACGATGGGCTCGCTGGGCGACCGCATCGGCCGCCGCCGACTGCTGCTGTTCGGCGCCGCCGCGTTCGGCGCGGCCTCGCTGGCCGCCGCCTACGCCGACAGCGCGGAGGCGCTGATCGCCGCCCGCGCGGTCCTGGGCATCGGCGGCGCCACCCTGATGCCCTCGACGATGGCGCTGGTCCGCACGATGTTCACCGATCCCCGGCAGCGCGCCCAGGCGATCGGCGTGTGGACCGCGGTGATGACCGGCGGCGTCGCGCTGGGTTCCGTGATGAGCGGGGTGCTGGTCGAGTTCTTCTGGTGGGGCTCGGTGTTCCTGGTGAACCTGCCCGCCATGGCCCTGCTGCTGGTGCTCGGTCCGCTGCTCCTGCCGGAGTCCAAGGACCCGTCACCGGGCCGGTTCGACCTGCTGAGCGTGCCGCTGTCGATGGCGGCGGTACTGCCCCTGATCCACGGTCTGAAGGAGTTCGCCTCGGACGGCCCGCGGGCGGAGCAGGCCCTCTTCGTGGGCGCGGGGCTGCTGTTCGGGGTGCTCCTCGTGTGGCGGCAGCGCACCGCGGCCTCCCCGATGATCCCGCGCGGCCTGTTCCGCTCCCGCGGCTTCGGCCCGGCGGTGGCGCTCAACGCGGTCTCCGCGCTGGGCATGATGGGCTCGTCGTTCTTCACCACCCAGTACCTGCAGTCGGTGCTCGGCATGAGCGCCCTGGAGGCCGCCCTGTGGTCGCTGGTCCCGTCGCTGCCGATCGGCGTGGCCGCGCCGGCCGCGACGGCGCTGGTGCACCGCGGCGTGCCCCGGGTCCACGTGGTGACGGCCGGGTTCCTGATCGCCGCCGGCGGCTTCACCCTGCTCTCCGCGCCCGGCACCGACTCGCTGGCCCTGCTCCTGGTCGCGGCCGGGGTGCTGGCCTGCGGCATCGTGCTGGTGATGTCGCAGATGACGGACCTGGCGCTGGGCGCCGCCCCGGTGGAGAAGGCGGGTTCGGCCTCCTCGCTGCTGGAGACCGGGGCGGAGTTCGGCGGCGCGCTCGGCATGGCCGTGCTGGGCTCCGTCGGCACCGCCGTCTACCGGGACCGGATCCCCGACGCGGCGCCCGAGGCGGCCCGGGAGACCCTCGGCGGAGCGCTGGCCGTCGCCGCGGAGCTGCCCGGCCGCGCGGGCGAGGCCCTGACCTCGGCGGCCCGGGTGGCCTTCACCGACGGCATGCACGCCGCCGCGCTCACCGGGGCCGCGGTGCTCGCCGTCGCCGCGGTCGTCGCGGCGGCCACGCTGCGGGGCATCGGCGTCCGGAGCAGCGGAGAAGGGTGACCGCGGGCCCGGGAGAGGCCGCGGGCACGGGAAAGCCCGCGGACCGGGAAGCCCGCGGGCAGGGAGCCCGCGGGCCGGGCGAAGCCGCGGCACGGGAAAAGCCGCGGGCCCGCCCTCACCCGTGCGGAACGGGTGGGGGCGGGCCCGGGTCAGGCTGGGGCGGGTGCCGTCAGGTGAGGTTGATGGCGCGGGCGGAGGTCGCGCCGATCTCCTCGGCCAGCTCCGACAGCACCGCGGCCGGCACCGTGTCGTCGACCGTCAGCACCGCGAGCGCCTCGCCGCCGGCCGCGGCGCGGGCGACCTGCATGCCCGCGATGTTGACGCCGGACTCGCCGAGCACCCGGCCGACCGTGCCGACCACGCCGGGACGGTCGGCGTAGCGCAGCACCAGCATGTGGTCGGTCAGCGCCAGGTCCACGTCGAACTCGCCGACGGCGACCAGCTTCTGGTGGTGCTTCGGACCGGCCAGCGTGCCGGAGACCGAGACCTCCGTGCCGTTGCCCAGCGTGCCGCGCACGGTGACCACGTTCCGGTGGTCGGGCGACTCGGAGCTGGTGGTCAGCCGCACCTCGACACCGCGCTCCTGCGCGAACAGCGGGGCGTTGACGTAGGACACCGTGTCCTCGACGACGTCCTCGAAGACGCCCTTCAGCGCGGAGAGTTCCAGCACCTTGACGTCGTGCTGGGTGATCTCGCCGTACACCTCGACGTCGAGACGGACCGCGACCTCGCCGGCCAGCGCCGTGAAGATGCGGCCCAGCCGCTCGGCCAGCGGCAGACCCGGCTTGACGTCCTCGGCGATCACGCCGCCCTGGACGTTGACCGCGTCCGGCACCAGCTCGCCGGCGAGCGCCAGGCGCACCGAACGGGCCACGGCGATACCGGCCTTCTCCTGCGCCTCGTCCGTGGACGCGCCCAGGTGCGGCGTGGAGACGACCTGGTCGAACTCGAACAGCGGCGAGTCCGTGCAGGGCTCCTTGGCGTAGACGTCGAGGCCGGCGCCGGCGACCCGGCCCTCCTTGAGCGCCGAGTACAGCGCCTCCTCGTCGACGATGCCGCCGCGCGCGGCGTTGACGATGCGCACGGTCGGCTTGACCTTGCGCAGCGCCTCGTCGCCGATCAGGCCGAGCGTCTCCGGCGTCTTCGGCAGGTGGACGGTGATGAAGTCGGAGACCTCGAGCAGCTCGTCCAGCGTCAGGACCTTGACGCCCATCTGCGCGGCCCGGGCGGGCTGCACGTACGGGTCGTAGGCGACGACCTTCATGCCGAAGGCGGACATCCGCTGGGCGACGAGCGCGCCGATCCGGCCGAGGCCGACCACGCCGAGGGTCTTCTCCGCCAGCTCGACGCCCGTGTACTTGGAGCGCTTCCACTCGCCGTTCTTCAGCGCGGCGTTGGCCTGCGGGATGTTGCGGGCCGTGGCCAGGAGGAGACCGCAGGCCAGCTCGGCGGCGGTCACGATGTTCGAGGTGGGGGCGTTGACGACCATCACGCCGGCCTTGGTGGCGGCGGAGACGTCGACGTTGTCGAGGCCGACGCCGGCTCGCGCGACGACCTTCAGCTTGTTCGCCGCGGCGATCGCCTCGGCGTCGACCTTGGTGGCCGAGCGGACCAGGATCGCGTCCACGTCGGCGATGGCCGGGAGCAGTTCGCTCCGGTCGGCCCCGTTGCAGTGCCGGATCTCGAAGTCCGGACCGAGTGCGTCGACGGTGGCGGGCGACAGCTCTTCAGCGATGAGTACGACAGGTTTCGAGCTCACGTGAGTCCTCAATTGCGTTGCGGACGGCCGTCCCGACGGCCGCAGGCGTGGAGGGGTGCTAGCCGCGTGGAAGACGCACGACGCTGTGGGCCTGACGCGTATGCAGTGCAGTGTAGTGGGGCGCCGGACGTCGTCCCGCGCCTGTGCGGAAGGATCACCCGTCCGTGGGGTTTCGCACCCGGGCGGTGCCGGGGCCGGAGCGTCGCTCCGGCCCCGGCAGGGGGCTCACGCCTCCTCGTCGACCCAGCTCATGAGCTTGCGCAGCTCCTTGCCGGTGGTCTCGAGCAGGTGCTGCGAGTCCTGGTTCTTGTACTCGTTGTACTTCTTCAGACCGCCGTGGTACTCGTCCATCCACTGCTGGGCGAAGGTGCCGTCCTGGATCTCCGCGAGGACCTTCTTCATCTCGGCCTTGGTGGCGTCGGTGATGATCCGCGGGCCGGTGACGTAGTCGCCCCACTCGGCGGTCTCGGAGACCGACCAGCGCATCTTCTCCAGGCCGCCCTCGTACATCAGGTCGACGATCAGCTTCAGCTCGTGGAGGCACTCGAAGTAGGCGATCTCCGGCTGGTAGCCCGCCTCGGTGAGGGTCTCGAAGCCCGCCTTGACCAGTGCGGCGGTGCCACCGCAGAGCACGGCCTGCTCGCCGAACAGGTCGGTCTCGGTCTCCTCGGTGAAGGTCGTCTTGATGACGCCGGCGCGGGTGCCGCCGATCGCCTTGGCGTAGGACAGGGCCAGCTCGAAGCCCTTGCCGGTGGCGTCCTGCTCGACGGCCGCGATGCACGGGACGCCGCGGCCCTCCTCGTACTGACGGCGCACCAGGTGGCCCGGGCCCTTGGGGGCGACCATGCAGATGTCCACGCCGGCCGGGGCCTTGATGAAGCCGAACCGGATGTTGAAGCCGTGGCCGAAGAACAGGGCGTCGCCGTCCTTCAGGTTGTCCTTGATCGACTCCTCGTAGACCTGCGCCTGGATCGGGTCCGGGACCAGGATCATCACGACGTCGGCCTCGGCCGCGGCCTCGGCGGGGGTGACCACGCGCAGGCCCTGCTCCTCGGCCTTGGCGCGGGACTTGGAGCCCTCGTGCAGACCGACGCGGACGTCCACACCGGAGTCGCGCAGCGACAGGGCGTGCGCGTGACCCTGGCTGCCGTAGCCGATGACCGCGACCTTGCGGCCCTGGATGATGGACAGGTCGGCGTCGGCGTCGTAGAACAGCTCGGCCACTTCGGTTCACTCCTATGTTCTGCAGGGTTGTCGTTCTGCAGGTGTCGCAGGTGTCGCGCCCAGCGTATGACCGGGCGGGGGAAGAGGTTCCGCGGTCTCGCCATGCGGGCGAGCCGGGGGGGGTGCGGGGCGCCGGTCCGGGTCAGGAGGCGCGGTCGAGGGCCCGCAGCGAGCGGTCGGTGATGGACCGCGCGCCGCGCCCTATGGCGATCGTCCCGGACTGGACCAGCTCCTTGATGCCGTACGGCTCCAGCATCCGGAGCATGGCCTCCAGTTTGTCGCTGCCGCCGGTGGCCTCGATGGTGACGGCCTCCGGGGAGACGTCCACCGTCTTGGCGCGGAACAGGTCGACGATCTGGGTGATCTGCGAGCGGGTCTCGTTGTCCGCCCGCACCTTGACCAGGACCAGCTGGCGCCGGACCGACTGGGAGGGGTCCAGCTCGACGATCTTCAGGACGTTGACCAGCTTGTTGAGCTGCTTGGTGACCTGCTCGAGCGGGAGGTCCTCGACGCCCACCACGATGGTGATGCGGGAGATGTCGGGGTGCTCGGTGACGCCCACGGCGAGCGAGTCGATGTTGAACCCGCGGCGGGAGAAGAGCGCGGCGATCCGCGCCAGGATGCCCGGCGTGTTCTGCACCAGGACGGAGAGCGTGTGCTTCGACATGTCAGGTGTTCCTCGCTCCATCACTCTTCGTTGTCGCCGAAGTCGGGGCGGACGTCCCGCGCGGCCATGATCTCGTCGTTGGAGGTGCCGGCGGCGACCATCGGCCAGACCATCGCGTCCTCGTGGACGATGAAGTCCACGACGACCGGGCGGTCGTTGATCGAGTTGGCCTCCTCGATGACCTTGTCCAGCTCGTCGGGCGACTCGCAGCGGATGGCGTGGCAGCCCATCGCCTCGGAGAGCTTGACGAAGTCCGGGACCCGGGTGCCGGCGCTGGGGCCCTTGGCCTCGGCGGCGGGGCCGGAGTGCAGCACCGTGTTGGAGTAGCGCTGGTTGTAGAAGAGCGTCTGCCACTGGCGGACCATCCCCAGGGCGCCGTTGTTGATGACGGCGACCTTGATCGGGATGTTGTTCAGGGCGCAGGTGGTGAGCTCCTGGTTGGTCATCTGGAAGCAGCCGTCGCCGTCGATCGCCCAGACCGCGCGCTCGGGCCGTCCGGCCTTGGCGCCCATCGCGGCGGGGACCGCGTAGCCCATCGTCCCGGCGCCGCCGGAGTTCAGCCAGCTGGCCGGCGTCTCGTGCTGCAGGAAGTGCGCGGCCCACATCTGGTGCTGGCCGACGCCCGCGGTGAAGATCGTGCCCTCGGGGGCGAGCTGCCCGATGCGCTCGATGACCTGCTGCGGGGAGAGCGAGCCGTCGGACGGCAGCTCGTAGCCCAGCGGGTAGTTCTCCCGCCACCGGTCCAGGTCCGCCCACCAGGCGGTCAGGTCGGCGCGGTGGCCCTCGGAGTGCTCCTTCTGCACGGCCTGGACCAGGTCGGCGATGACCTCGCGGGCGTCGCCGACGATCGGCACGTCGGCCTCGCGGTTCTTGCCGATCTCGGCCGGGTCGATGTCCGCGTGGACGACCTTGGCGTGCGGGGCGAAGCTGTCCAGCTTGCCGGTGACGCGGTCGTCGAAGCGGGCGCCCAGGGCGACGATCAGGTCGGACTTCTGCAGCGCGGTGACCGCGGAGACCGAGCCGTGCATGCCGGGCATGCCCACGTGCTGCGGGTGGCTGTCGGGGAACGCGCCCAGCGCCATCAGCGTGGTGGTGACCGGCGCGCCGGTCAGCTCCGCGAGCACCTTCAGTTCGGCGGTGGCACCGGCCTTGAGGACGCCGCCGCCGACGTAGAGCACGGGGCGCTTCGCGGAGGTGATCAGCCGGGCGGCCTCGCGGATCTGCTTGGCGTGCGGCTTGGTGACCGGCCGGTAGCCCGGCAGGTCGACGGCCGGCGGCCAGGAGAAGGTGGTCTTCGCCTGGAGGATGTCCTTCGGGATGTCGACCAGGACCGGGCCGGGGCGGCCGCTGGAGGCGATGTGGAAGGCCTCGGCGATGACCCGGGGGATCTCCTCGGCGCGGGTGACCAGGAAGCTGTGCTTGGTGATCGGCATGGTGATGCCGACGATGTCCGCCTCCTGGAAGGCGTCCGTGCCGATCGCCGAGGACACCACCTGCCCGGTGATCGCGACCAGCGGCACCGAGTCCATGTTGGCGTCGGCGATCGGGGTGACCAGGTTGGTGGCGCCCGGGCCGGAGGTGGCCATGCAGACGCCGACCTTGCCGGTGGCCTGCGCGTAGCCGGTGGCCGCGTGGCCGGCGCCCTGCTCGTGCCGGACCAGGACGTGGCGCACCCGGGTGGAGTCCATCATCGGGTCGTACGCCGGCAGGATCGTGCCGCCGGGAATGCCGAAGACCGTGTCGGCTCCTACCTCCTCGAGCGAGCGGATGAGCGACTGGGCGCCCGTGACGTGCTCGATCGGCGACTGCTGGAGTCCTCCGGTGCGGGGCCGCGGCTGCGGATGGTGGGCCCCGGTGGCCTGCTCGGTCATCGGCATTCTCTTCTCGATGCAGAGTGGTGTGTGCGAGCTTTTCGCGAGGTTTGTTCGGTTGGCGCGTCGTCCCTGTGCAACAAAAAACCCCTCGTGCCGTCAGGCAAGCGAGGGGAGCGCGTCGGGCGGTAGGGCGCTGGATCTCCGGTGCTCAGTTCCGAAGGGTCCAACTCAGCCGACGCGCTGTCCAAGTACGAGAATTCGGGTGCGCATGACCTTGACCCTCTACCCGACGCCGGTCGGGTGTCAAGTGGGTGGGACGACGGTCTCACTATGTGGCCGGAGGCCGGTGTGGGGGCGGCCCGCGTAGGCCGTTCCCCCGACGCGTGCCGGGGGCACCGGCGGCCGGGCGGGGACCACGCCGGGGCCGGGCGTTGGGGCCGTGGGACGGCCCGCGGCGCGGAGGGACACCGCGCCCGGGGACCTGCCTGCGGCCGCCGTGCCGGCGGCCGCACCCGCCGCCGCGCCCGCCGTTCCGGGGGCGCGGGCCGGGCCCGCGGGGACCGGGCAGTGGCCCACCGCGAGCGCCCGGCGGATCCGGTGCTCGTCGAGCGGGGCGGAGAACACGCCGCCGAGGGCGTGGGTGCAGCCCATGACGCGCAGCACGCTCACCTGGTCGGGCAGGTCGACGCCGTCGGCGACGGTCTGCATCCCGAGATCCCCGGCGATCTGCACCAGCCCGCTGGTGATCTTGTACAGGCGGGCGGACTCCACCACGCCCTCGACCATGCTCCGGTCGAACTTCAGCACCTCCACCGGCAGCCGCCGGAGCGCCGGGATGGCCCCGTAGGCGGCGCCGACGCCGTCCAGCGCGAAGCGCACGCCCAGCCGGCGCAGCGCCTTGAGCCGGCCCTCCAGCTCGTCCAGCGGGATCCGCGGGCCGAGGCCGGCGATCTCGAGCATCAGCGACCCGGGGGCGAGCTCGTGCCGGGTCAGCAGCTCCTCTATCGACGTCAGCGGCATCGAACGGTCGAGCAGGCGCCGCGCGGAGATCCGCACCGCCACGGGGGTGCGCAGGCCCGCGCGGAAGCGGTCGGCGGCCTGGACGACGGCCTCTTCCAGCACCCAGCGGCCGAGCGCGGCCGTCCGGTCGTTGTCCTCGGCCGTGCGGAGGAACTCGGCGGGGGTGAAGAGCGCGCCCTGGCCGGAACGCCAGCGGGGCTGCGCGGACACGGCGCTGATCCGGCCGTCGGCCAGGCACACCACGGGCTGGTGGAGCAGCGTGAACTCGCCGTCGTGCAGCGCCGTGCGCAGCCGGGCGGCGACCTCGGCCCGGCGCACCACGTCCTGCTGCATCTGCGGGGCGTACAGCTCGACGCGGTCCTTGCCGGCCGCCTTGGCCCGGTACATCGCGAGGTCGGCGTTGCGCAGGAGTTCGCCTGCGCCGAGGCCCGGTTCGGCGAAGGCGACGCCGATGGAGGCGGCCACCCGGACGTCGTTGCCGTCGATGTCGTAGGGCTGGGAGAGCCGCGTCCTGAGGCGGTCGGCCAGCTCCAGGATGTGGCCCTCGCGTGCGGTGAGGTCGCCGGTCCCGTCGCCGAGGATCAGGGCGGCGAACTCGTCCCCGCCGAGGCGGGCCGCGGTGTCGCCCTGGCGGACGGCCTCCTGGAGGCGGCGGGCGGCCTGGACGAGGAGTTCGTCCCCGGCCTGGTGGCCGATGGTGTCGTTGACCGCCTTGAAGCCGTCGAGGTCGATGAAGAGCACGGCGGTGCCGCGGTCGGAGGCCCGGCGGCCGGAGAGCGCCTGCCCGACCCGCCGGGTGAAGAGCGCCCTGTTGGGCAGGTCGGTGAGCGGGTCGTGCTCGGCGCTGTGCTGCAACTGGGCCTGGAGGCGGACGCGTTCGGTGACGTCGCGGCTGTTGAGGATCAGGCCGCCCTGGTGCCGGTTGACCGTGGACTCGACGTTGAGCCAGCTGCCTCCGCGCTCGGCGTCGGCCGGGCGCGGGGCGCTGCCGGAGCGGAAGCGGTACTCGATCCGGATCGGGTCGGCGGGCGGGCCGGCGGCCAGGAAGCGGCGCAGCTCGTGCACGACGCCGGGCAGGTCCTCGGGGTGGATCAGGGCGGCGAGTTCGCGGCCGACCAGTTCCTCCGGGGACAGGCCGTAGACCCCCTGGGAGGCGTCGCTGACGTACTTCAGGCGGCCGTTGGGCGCCGCGATCATGATGACGTCGCTGGAGCCCTGGACCAGGGACCGGAAGTGGTTCTCCTTCTGGGCGAGCTTCTGGGTGAGGGCCATGTTGTCCAGCAGCATGATGCCCTGCCGGACCAGCAGCGCCAGGACCACGGCCCCGGCGGTGAGCAGCACGACCTGGTCCACGGCGTGGCCGGCCAGGACGTTGTAGAGGATGCCCAGCGTGCAGACGGCGGCGGCGAGGTAGGGCGTCAGCGCGGCCAGCGATCCCGCTATGGGCCGCACCGGCGCGTAGTAGCCGGCCTCCAGGACCGGCGACGCGGGGCCGGGGCCGGGGCCGGGCGCGGGCCGGCGCGGGCGCACGGGGCCGCGGGTCCCCGGTCCGCCCGGCGGCTCGTCGGGCGCCGGGGAACCGGTGGTCCGGGCGCCGCTCCCGGCCCGGCTTCCGGCGGCGCCCCCGATGTCGCTCCCGGCGCCGCTCCCGGCGCGGCTCCCGGCGCGGCGGGACGGGCCGCCCCGGCGGCCCTCCCAAGGACGGGCGAGGGCGGCGGCCCAGGGCGCGTAGGCGAGCAGCAGCGAGCCCGCGAACCAGCCGGCGTCGAGCAACTGGCCGGACCGGTAACTCTGGTGGAGCAGCGGCGAGGTGAACATCGCGTCGCAGACCACGGTGAGGGCCAGCGCTCCGACCGCGGTGTTGACCGCGGCGCGGTTCGCGGCCGTGCGCCGGAAGTGCAGCGCGAGGACCACGCTCACCAGCGCGATGTCCAGTATCGGGTAGGCGAGCTGGAAGGCCGCGTGGGCGACGCCCTCGCCGGCCTCGCCCGCCTTGTGGCCGAGGGCCAGGCTCCAGGAGAGGGTCAGCAGGGAGCCGCCGATCAGCCAGGCGTCGAGCACCAGGCACACCCAGCCGGCCCTGGTCATGGGACGCCGCGCCAGCATCAGCAGGCCCAGGATGGCGGGCGGCGCGAAGCAGAGGAAGAAGAAGTCGGCCAGGCTGGGCCGGGGCATCTCCGCCCGGATGACCACCTCGTACCAGCCCCAGACCAGGTTGCCCAGGCTGGCCATGGCGGAGGAGAGCGCGAACAGCAGCCAGGCCGGGCGGAATTCGTCGGCCTGCCGGCGGGCGTAGAGGAAGCAGGAGACGGCGGCGGTGGCGCCGGCCGCGCTGAGCCCGAAGTCCCCCATCACCAGGGCCATGCGGTGCGAGCCCCAGCCGACCGCCGATCCGAGGGCGTACCCCCCGCAGAGCAGCGTCAGGAGCAGCAGCGGCGTGAGGGCCACGGCCCGGCGCACGAGGGACAGTTGGCGGGTGGGCCCGGGCAGCGCGGCGGACAGCCGTGGCTCAGGGGTGCGGCACCCTCCGCCGTCGAGGACGGGCGGGGAGAGGGAAGGGGAACTCACCGGGGCCTCCCGCAGCCGCCGGGGATGCGGGCGGCGCACAGTGCGCGGCGGAAGGCCCCGGTGTGCGCCGTGGCGCGCCGGGGTTGCCGCCGGCGTTCCCGCGGCGCGGCGCGGTGCGTCGCGACGTCGAAGATCCGTCGTCCGGTCCGTCGGCCGTGCATCGCCCGTCGCCCCCTCGCAGTTCGGTCCTGGTCCGTCTCCGGCGCCCCGGTGCGCGGCGCAGCCCCCGAGTGACGATACACCAGCATCGTCACTCAGGGACATACTTCATCTACTCTCCGTGATGACGAACGGAGGTTCGGCACGGTCCGCGTCCACGGGACAGCGGAGAGTACCCGAACCGGACCAGGTCATGCGTCAACGGCCGGTCGTCAGCATCACATTGCGCAGGGGGCGTCCGTCGGCGAATCGGGACAACTGGTCCACCAGCAGCCTCTTGGCCCTCGGGGCGAACGCGCTGGTGGGTCCGCCGACATGGGGGGTGACGAGGACGCCGGGGGCGGTCCACAGCGGGTGGCCCGGCGGCAGCGGTTCGGGGTCGGTGACGTCCAGCGCCGCCTTCAGACGGCCCGTCTCCACCTCCGCGAGCAGGGCCTTGGTCTCGACCACGGGCCCGCGGGAGACGTTCACCAGCAGGGCCCCGTCCTGCATCCGGGACAGGAACTCGGCGTCCACGAGGTGGCGGGTGGTCTCGGTGAGCGGGGTGAGCAGTACCACCACGTCGGCCTCGGGCAGCAGCCCCGGGAGGTCGGCGAGCGGGTGCACCGGACCGCGCGCCGTCGTGCGCGCGGAGCGCGCGACGCGCAGCACCCGCGCGGGCTCGAAGGGCACGAGCCGGTCCTCGACGGCCGAACCGATCGCCCCGTAACCGACGATCAGCACCGTCCGGTCGGCGAGCGCGGGCCGGAACCCGCCGCGCCACTCCCCTCGTTCCTGGGCGCGCACGAAGTCGGGGATGCCGCGCAGCTGGGCGAGGATCAGGGCCAGGGTCAGCTCGGCGGTGCTGGCGTCGTGGACCCCCCGGGCGTTGCAGACCTGGACGCCGTCGGGCAGCGAGGCCAGCCCCGGTTCGACGTGGTCGATGCCGGCGGAGAGGGTCTGCACGACCCGCACGGCGCTCATCTCCGGCATGGGCCGGGTCGCCACCGGGCCCGGCCTGAGGTAGGGCACGACGTAGAACACGCAGGCGGCGGGGTCCGCCGGGTACGCGTCCTCGCCGTTCCAGTACCGGTAGACGGGTCCTTCCGGCAGCCCCTCCAACTCGTCCTCGGGGTAGGGCAGCCACACTTCAGCAGTCATGCCACCGAGGCTAGGTCAGTGGCTCCGGACGGCAGAGGTTAGGTTGGGTTCTCGCGGTGGCGGCAGGGCAGGCCTAGGGAGGGTCCGGGGCAGGTGGAGCGCAGGAGGATGGGCTCGACGACGCTCGAGGTCGGCGCCGTGGGGCTCGGGTGCATGCCGATGAGCTGGGCGTACAGCGCCTCCCGGCGGCGCGGCGGCGAGTCGCTGCGCGCGGTGCACCGGGCGCTGGACCTGGGCGGCGGGGCGATGCTGCTGGACACGGCCGACATGTACGGGCCGTTCACCAACGAGCTGCTGCTGGGGCGGGTGCTCAAGGAGCGCCGCGCGGACGCGTTCGTCTCCACCAAGGTCGGGCTGCTGGTGGGCGAGGGGCATCTGGTCGCCAACGGCCGCCCCGGGTACGTCAAGCGGGCCTGCGACGCCTCGCTGCGGCGGTTGCAGACCGATGTGATCGACCTCTACCAGCTGCACCGGGCGGATCCCGAGGTACCGGTGGAGGAGACCTGGGGCGCCATGGCGGAGCTGGTGCGCGAAGGCAAGGTGCGCTCGCTGGGCCTGTGCGCGGTGGGCGGCGCCCGCAGCGGACGCCGGGCGGGCTCCCGGCCGTACCGGACGACGCTGGAGCAGCTCGGCCGGCTGCAGCAGGTGTTCCCGGTGACGGCGGTGGAGGCGGAGCTGTCGGTCTGGTCGCGGGAGGCGCTGGAGGCCCTGCTGCCGTGGTGCACGGCGCACGGCGTGGGGTTCCTGGCCGCGATGCCGCTGGGCAGCGGCTACCTCACCGGCACCCTCACGCCCGGCGAGGGCTTCGAGCCGGACGATCCGCGGGCGCGGCACCCGAGGTTCACCGCCGAGATGATGGCGGCCAACCAGCCGGTGGTGGCCGGGCTGCGGCGGGTCGCCGAGCGGCACGGGGAGGGCGTCACCCCGGCGCAGGTGGCGCTGGCGTGGGTGCTGGGGCAGGGGCCGCACGTGGTGGCGGTGCCGGGGACCAAGCAGGAGCGGTGGGCCGGTGAGAACGCGGGCGCGGCGACGCTGCGGCTGACCCCCGAGGACCTGGCGGAACTGCGGGACCTCCCACCGGCACGCGGCTCCTGGGACTGACCCCCTCCCCTCTTCTCCCACCCGCCTCTCCCGCTCTTCTCCCACCCGCCTCTCCCCCGCTTCCCCCACCCGATGGGGTGCGAAGGTGCGGCAGCGGGAACTTTCGGTGGCCCGTCCGGTGTCGGAAAGGGTGAGCCGGAAACCCGCGTGGTGCCGTTCGGCACCGTGACCGATCCGACCGGAGGGACACCCCGTCGTGCGACGACTCCTGCGAGGTAGAGCTGTGACGGCCGCCCTGGCCTCGTCCGCGCTGCTGCTGACGGCGGCCTGCGGGTCCGGTGGTGAGGAGGATCCGGCGCCGTCGCCCGCGGTGAGCAGCCCGGCGGCGAGTGACGCCCCGGCGGCGAGCCCGGGCGGGCGGACGCCGCCGGCCAAGGGGTCGGTGGAGGTGGTCCGCACGGTCGCCACGGGGCTGAAGTCGCCGTGGGGCGTGGCCCCGGTGGGCAAGGACGCGCTGCTGGTCGCCTCCCGGGACGAGGGCACCATCACCCGGGTCGACACCCGGAACGGGAAGAAGACCGAGGTCGGCGAGGTGCCCGGGGTCGCTCCGGAGGGCGAGGGCGGCCTGCTCGGCATCGCCCTGTCGCCCGGTTTCTCCTCGGACCACTACCTCTACGCCTACTTCACCTCGGCCTCCGACAACCGGATCGTGCGGATGCTGTACCGGCCGGACCGCCCGGCGGGCGAGCAACTCGGCGAGCCGGACGTGGTGTTCCGCGGCATCCCGAAGGCGTTCGTGCACAACGGCGGGCGGATCGCGTTCGGTCCGGACAAGCTGCTCTACGTGGGCACCGGTGAGGCGGGCGAGGAGCCGCTCGCGCAGGACCGGGAGTCCCTGGGCGGCAAGATCCTCCGCCTGACCCCGGAGGGCGAGCCCGCGCCGGGCAACCCGTTCCCGGACTCCCCGGTGTGGTCGTGGGGCCACCGGAACGTGCAGGGGCTGGCCTTCGACGGTGAACAGCGGCTGTTCGCGGCCGAGTTCGGGCAGGACACCTGGGACGAGGTGAACCACATCGCGCCGGGCGACAACTACGGGTGGCCCGAGCAGGAGGGCAAGGGCGGCGGCGAGGAGTTCCACGACCCGATCGCCCAGTGGCGGACCAGCGACGCCTCCCCCAGCGGACTGGCCTACGCCGAGGGCTCGTTGTGGCTGGCCGGCCTGCGGGGCGAACGCCTGTGGCGGGTCCCGCTCGACGGCACCGAGGCGTCCGCCGAGCCGCAGTCGTTCCTGGAGGGCGAGTACGGGCGCCTGCGCACGGTGGTCGCGGCCGGCGGGGACCGGCTGTGGCTGGTCACGTCCAACACGGACGGCCGCGGGGACCCGAGCGGGGAGGACGACCGCATCCTGGAGCTGCGGGTCGGCTGAGCGTGCGGCGGGTCCCGCCGCCCGCCGGCGTTGCCCTCGCTGCCCGCATGCGTTGCCGCCGACGTCGCCCGTCAGCGCTGCCCCCGCCATCCGCCGGCGTTGCCCCTCAGCGCCCTGGCGGCAGGTAGCCGTACAGGAAGGCCCTGACCCCCGCGGTCGCCAGGGCCTCCTGTTCGGCCCGCGGAACGGCGACGGCCCCCAGGTGGCCGCGGTTGCCGATCTCCGTTCCGGTGAGCAGCAGGAAGTGGAGCGCGGCCTGTTCGGGGTCGGGGGTCTCCAGCCAGCCGTCCTCGGCGAGTTCCCGGAAGCGGGCGGCGAGTGCGGCCCGGGACCGGTCCGGTCCGGCGGCGCGCCAGGTCTCCAGGAACTCGGCCGGCAGCCGTCCCGCCTCGGCGTGCATCTGCCGGACCACGGCGAAGTGCTCCGGGTGCCGCGACTTGGGTTCCAGCCAGGCGAGGGCGAACGCGGTCAGGTCGGCCTCCAGGTCGGTGACCTTGTGCAGCCTGCGGTCGATGGCGTCGATCTGCGCCCGCACCACCCGCTCGCACCCCTCCAGCAGCACGGTGCGGAA
This sequence comes from Streptomyces sp. NPDC002640, assembly GCF_053592575.1. Classification (NCBI taxonomy): domain Bacteria; kingdom Bacillati; phylum Actinomycetota; class Actinomycetes; order Kitasatosporales; family Streptomycetaceae; genus Streptomyces; species Streptomyces sp. NPDC002640. The sequence goes on from NZ_JBSFVZ010000004.1 coordinate 214,842, forward strand.
CAACTCGGCCTTCCCGCCGGGGAAGTGGTTGTAGATGGTGCGGGTGGAGACCCCCGCCTCCTCGGCGATGGCGTCGACGCCCGCGCGGGCGTAGCCCTCCTCCCCGAACACCTTGGTGGCACCCCGCAGGATCGCCTGCCACTTGCCGGTCCGCCGTTCGCCCACCGGGTCCGTCCTTCCACTGTCGTCGCCCGCCCACGGTAGTCCTCACCCGGCCGAGTACAACGGCCGTTGCATTTTTTACAGCGGCCGTTGTACTTTCGCCCCATGACGTCCTACGACCGCACCCCGTTACGCGTTCTCGTGCCGTCCGGCTCCCCGTGGGCCGGGCGGCCCGCCGTCCCGAAGCGGGCGGGCTGACGCGGATGGCCCTGACCCTGAGGCGGCGCGGACCTGCCGCGGCCGCCGCCCCGCTGCCCGCGATACCCCGGCAGGTCCTGGCGACGGCCGGTGTCCTGGTGCTGGGGTCGTTCATGACCGTCCTCGACCTGACCATCGTCAACGTGGCCCTGCCCGCGCTGGGTTCCTCGTTCGGCAGCCCGCTGTCCGTGGTGCAGTGGGTGGTCACCGGATACACCCTGGCCCTGGCGACCGTCCTCCCGGTAACCGGCTGGGCGGTGGACCGGTGGGGGAGCCGCCGGGTGTTCCTGGTCTCGGTGGCGCTGTTCACCGCCGGGTCGGGGCTCTGCGGCGTCGCCTGGGACACCGGCTCCCTGATCGTCTTCCGGGTCCTGCAGGGGGCGGGCGGCGGGCTGATCGTGCCGGTCGCCATGACGGTGCTGCTGCGCGCGGTGCCGCCCGAGCGCAAGGGCAGCGCGATGGCGATCCTCAGCATTCCGGTCCTGATCGGCCCCATGACCGGGCCGGTGCTCGGCGGAATCCTCACCGACGCGCTGTCCTGGCGCTGGATCTTCCTGGTCAACCTGCCGGTGGGCGTCCTGACCCTGCTGCTGGGCGCCCGGCTGGTCCGAGGCGGCGACCGGGCGGCGGAGCGGCGACCGCTGGACCTGGTCGGCCTGCTCACCCTCTCCCCCGGCCTGGCCGCGCTCTTCTACGGACTGACGGTGGCCGGCGAGACCGGCGCCGCCACCTCGGCCGGTGCCCTGCTGCCCGTTCTCGGGGGCGGCGCGCTGGTGGCGGTCTTCGCGGTCCGCGCCCTGCGCAGCGACCGGCCGCCGCTGCTCGACCTGCGGCTCCTCGCCCGGCCCGCCTTCGGCCGGTCCCTGGCGGCGCTGGTGCCCTTCTCGGCCGCGTACTTCGGTCTGCTGATGGCCGTGCCGCTGTACTGGCAGCAGCAGCGAGGACTGAGCGGGACGACGACCGGCCTGCTGATGGCGCCGCAGTTCCTCTGCAGCGGCACGGTGATGCAGCTCGCGGGCCGGATCGCGGACCGGCTGCCGTCACGGCGGCTGGCGCTGCCCGGGGTCGCTCTGGCGGCCTCCGCCTACCTGGCCGTCGCCGTGCTGGCGGGTGAGGAGGAACTGCCCCACGGGTGGGTGGTGGCGGCGCTGGCCCTGCTCGGGGTGGGGGTGGGGCTGGTCAACATGCCGCTGATGACGGCGGCCACCCGCGGACTCTCCGGACCGGAGACGGCCGGGGGCACCACCACGCTGAACGTGGTGAGCCGCCTCGCCGCCGGCGCCGGGACGGCCCTGTTCGCCCTGCTGCTGTCCGCGACGGACGGATTCCGCACCACCCTGCTGTGCGGGGCGGCGCTCATGGCGCTGACCCTCGTCGGCGTGCTCCGGCTGCCCGAGGAGAAGCCCTGAGGGGCCGCGCGCCGGACACACGGCGGCGCCCCGGACCTCACCGGTCCGGGGCGCCGTCGTAGGGCGGACGAGGGGGTCAGCCCTCGGTGACGCCGAGCCTCTCGAGGATCAGCTCCTTGACGCGCGCGGCGTCGGCCTGGCCGCGGGTGGCCTTCATGACCGCGCCGACCAGCGCGCCGGCCGCCGCCACCTTGCCGCCGCGGATCTTGTCCGCGACGCCCGGATTGCCGGCGATCGCCTCGTCCACGGCCGCGCCCAGCGCGCCCTCGTCGGAGACGACCTTCAGGCCGCGCTTCTCCACGACCTCGTCCGGGGCGCCCTCGCCGGCCAGCACGCCCTCGATGACCTGGCGGGCCAGCTTGTCGTTGAGCTCGCCCTTGGCGACCAGCTCGGACACCCGCGCCACCTGGGCGGGGGTGATCGCCAGCTGGTCGGGCGCGACGCCCGACTCGTTGGCGCTGCGCGCCAGCTCACCCATCCACCACTTGCGGGCGGAGGCGGCGTCGGCGCCGGCCTCGATCGTCTCCACGATGAGGTCGAGCGTGCCGGCGTTGAGGATGGCCTGCATGTCGGTGGCCGACACACCCCACTCCTCGCGGAGCCGGTTGCGGCGGACCAGCGGCAGCTCCGGCAGCGAGCCGCGGATCTCCTCGACCCACTCGCGGGACGGGGCGACCGGGACCAGGTCCGGCTCCGGGAAGTAGCGGTAGTCCTCCGCCTCCTCCTTCACGCGGCCCGAGGTCGTGGACCCGGTGTCCTCGTGGAAGTGGCGGGTCTCCTGCACGATGGTGCCGCCGGAGGACAGCACCGCCGCGTGCCGCTGGATCTCGAAGCGGGCGGCGCGCTCCACCGAGCGCAGCGAGTTGACGTTCTTGGTCTCGCTGCGGGTGCCGAACTTCTCGCGGCCGTGCGGTCGCAGCGACAGGTTGACGTCGCAGCGCATCTGGCCCTTGTCCATGCGGGCCTCGGAGACCCCGAGGGCACGGATGAGCTCGCGCAGCTCGCGCACGTACGCCCGCGCCACCTCGGGCGCGCGCTCGCCGGCGCCCTCGATGGGCTTGGTGACGATCTCGATCAGCGGGATGCCGGCGCGGTTGTAGTCCAGCAGGGAGTGCGAGGCGCCGTGGATGCGGCCGGTGGCACCGCCGATGTGCGTCGACTTGCCGGTGTCCTCCTCCATGTGGGCGCGCTCGATCTCGACGCGGAAGGTCTCCCCGTCCTCCAGCTGCACGTCGAGGTAGCCGTTGAAGGCGATCGGCTCGTCGTACTGGGAGGTCTGGAAGTTCTTCGGCATGTCCGGATAGAAGTAGTTCTTCCGGGCGAAGCGGCACCACTCGGCGATCTCGCAGTTCAGCGCGAGGCCGATCCGGATCGCCGACTCCACGCCGGTCGCGTTGACGACCGGGAGGGCGCCGGGCATGCCGAGGCAGGTGGGGCACGTCTGGGTGTTCGGCTCCGCGCCGAGCGCGGTCGAGCAGCCGCAGAACATCTTGGTCTGCGTGCCGAGTTCGACATGGACCTCGAGGCCCATGACGGGGTCGTACGACGCCAGAGCGTCCTCGTACGACACCAGGTCGGTCGTGGTGGTCACGGTGGTACTTCCCTCTCAGCCCAGCAGGACGTCGTCGTCGCCCAGCTGCTTCAGGTCGCGCAGCAGGATGGCGAGGCCGGTCACGATGGCGACGCCGGAGACGGCCGCGTCCAGCAGCCGCAGCGTGTCGCTGTCCTGACGGGCCCTGCGGATCTGCTTGACGACCGTCACGGCACCGAAGGCGGTGGTGGCGATGGACAGGTACGTCCCGTTGCGGGACTTCTTGAAGCCCTTGGCCTTCTTCAGCGAGTTCACAGCGACGGAGCCTCCTCGAGGAGCGGGTGTCCCCACTTTTCCACGAAGGCGGCCTCGACCGCTGCCCCGACCTTGTACAGACGGTCGTCCTTCATCGCCGGGGCGATGATCTGCAGGCCCACCGGGAGGTTGTCCTCCGGGGCGAGACCGCAGGGCAGCGACATGGCCGAGTTGCCCGCGAGGTTGGTGGGGATGGTGCACAGGTCTGCCAGGTACATCGCCATCGGGTCGTCGGCGCGCTCGCCGATCGGGAAGGCGGTGGTCGGCGTGGTCGGCGACACGATGACGTCGACCTGCTCGAAGGCCTTCTCGAAGTCCCGCGTGATCAGCGTGCGGACCTTCTGCGCGCTGCCGTAGTAGGCGTCGTAGTAGCCGGAGCTCAGCGCGTAGGTGCCGAGCATGATGCGGCGCTTGACCTCGTCGCCGAAGCCGGCCTCGCGGGTGAGCGAGGTGACCGTCTCGGCCGAGTTGCCGCCGTCGTCGCCGACCCGCAGGCCGTAGCGCAGGCCGTCGAAGCGGGCCAGGTTGGACGAGCACTCGGAGGGCGCGATCAGGTAGTACGCGGAGAGCCCGAGGTCGAAGGAGGGGCAGTCCAGCTCGACGATCTCGGCGCCGAGCGACTTCAGCAGCTCGACCGACTCCTCGAACCGCTGCACCACGCCGGCCTGGTAGCCCTCGCCGCGGAACTGCTTGACGACACCGACGCGCATGCCGGCGACGGAGCCGTTGCGGGCGGCCTCGACGACCGGCGGGACCGGGGCGTCGATGGAGGTGGAGTCCATCGGGTCGTGGCCGGCGATCGCCTCGTGCAGCAGCGCCGCGTCGAGGACGGTGCGGGCGCAGGGCCCGCCCTGGTCGAGGGAGGACGAGAAGGCGACCATGCCGTAGCGGGAGACCGCGCCGTAGGTCGGCTTGACGCCGACCGTGCCGGTGACGGCGGCCGGCTGGCGGATGGAGCCGCCGGTGTCGGTGCCGATGGCCAGCGGGGCCATGTACGCGGCCAGCGCGGCGGAGGAACCGCCGCCGGATCCGCCGGGGATCCGGGTGAGGTCCCACGGGTTGCCGGTGGGGCCGTAGGCGCTGTTCTCGGTGGAGGAGCCCATCGCGAACTCGTCCATGTTGGTCTTGCCGAGGATGACGACGTCGGCCGCCTTCAGGCGCTTGACCAGCGTGGCGTCGTACGGCGGGATCCAGCCCTCGAGGATCTTGGAGCCGACCGTGGTCGGGACGCCCTCGGTGGTGAAGATGTCCTTCAGGGCGAGCGGCACGCCGGCCAGCGGGCCGAGCTTCTCGCCGCGCTCGCGCTTGGCGTCGACCTCGCGGGCCTGCGCCAGGGCGCCCTCGCGGTCGATGTGCAGGAAGGCGTGGACCTTCTCGTCGACCGCCTCGATGCGGGCGAGGTGGGCCTCGGCGACCTCGACGGCCGTGAGTTCGCCGGAGGCGATCTTCTCGGCGGTCTCGGCGGCGGTGAGCTTGATGATGTCCGTCATGACTACTGCTCCTCACCCAGGATCTGCGGCACCTTGAAACGCTGCTGCTCCTGGGCAGGGGCGCCGGAGAGGGCCTGCTCCGGGGTGAGCGAGGGACGGACCTCGTCCGCGCGCATGACGTTGGTCAGCGGGAGCGGGTGGGAGGTCGGGGGCACGTCTTGGTCGGCGACCTCGCTGACGCGGGCGACCGCGCCGATGATGTCGTCGAGCTGGCCTGCGAAGTGGTCGAGCTCTTCGGGCTTCAGCTCCAGACGCGCCAGCCGGGCGAGGTGGGCGACCTCCTCGCGCGTGATGCCAGGCATGCAGCGATCCTCTGGGGTGAGAGTTCTGTGGTTCGGAACCCCAATCCTATGGCTCGCGCCCACCCGGCCACGCACCGGTTTACCCGGGCCGCCCTTTCGGGGCGGACACGGGCACGGCCACCGGCACGGTCGCCGGGCGGCCACCGGCACGGTCGCCGGGCGGCCACCGGCACGGTCGCCGGGCGGTCACCGGCGCGGTCCGCGGCCTGCGTTCAGCCGCGGCCCGGGTCCAGGGCGGCCGGGGCGCGCCGGACCCCGCGGGCGCGGAGCCAGGCGGTGGTCTCGTCGGCGGGCATGGCGGCGGACACCAGCCAGCCCTGGACCGCGTCGCAGCCCAGGTCCCGGAGCCGTTCCCAGGTCTCGTCGTCCTCGACGCCCTCGGCGACGACCAGGAGGCCCAGGGAGTGGGCCAGGTCCAGCGTGCACCGCACGATCTCGGCGTCCTGGGAGTCGACCGCCAGCCGCGCCACGAACGACCGGTCGATCTTCAGCTCGCTCACCGGCAGCCGCCGCAGGTGCACCAGCGAGGAGTACCCCGTGCCGAAGTCGTCGAGGGACAGCTTCACCCCGTGGCCGCTGAGCGCCGCCAGGGTGTCGGCGGCGCGCTGGGGGTCCTCCAGCAGCACGTGCTCGGTGATCTCCAGCTGGAGCGCGCCGGTGGGCACCCCGTGCCGGGCGAGCCGCGCGGCCACCGAACCGGCGAACCCGGGGGTGTGGACATCGCGCGGCGAGACGTTGACGGCGACCGGGACCATCAGTCCCTGCGTCCGCCACTGGGCGACCTGCGCGAGCGCGGTCTCCAGGACGTACTCGGTGAGGTGCGGCATCAGCCCGGAGGTCTCGGCGATGGCGATGAACTCGTCCGGGGGCACCCGGCCCCGCTCGGGGTGCACCCACCGCACCAGCGCCTCGAGGCCGGCGACCTCGCCGTCGAAGCGGACCTTGGGCTGGTAGTGGAGCTCGACCTCGTGGGCGTCGAGGGCACGGCGCAGGTCGCCCAGGAGCCCGAGCCGGTCGGGCGTGTTGGAGTCCCGCTTGGACTCGTACGCCTCGACGCCGGTGCGGTCCCGCTTGGCCTGGTACATGGCGACGTCGGCCCTGCGCAGCAGGCCCTCGGCGTCCGGGGCGTGGTCGGGGTAGAGGGCCACGCCCGCGCTGGCCTCCAGGACCAGGGTCAGGCCGTCGAGGTCCAGCGGGGATCCCAGTTCGGCCACCAGGCCGCGGGCGGCGCGGGTCGCCGAGGTGGTGGAGTCGGTGAGCGGCAGCAGGACCGCGAACTCGTCGCCGCCGAGCCGGGCGGCCTCGGCCCCCTCGGGCAGGGCGCGGCGCAGGCGTCCGGCTATCTGGACCAGCAGCCGGTCGCCCGCGAGGTGGCCGAGGGTGTCGTTGACCGAGCGGAAGCGGTCGAGGTCGATCAGGACCAGGGCGGTCCTGGCCTCCTGGCGTTCGGCGTCGTCCAGCGCGCTCCAGGTGCGCTCCAGCAGCCACTGCCGGTTGGGCAGCCCGGTGAGCGGGTCGCGGAGCTGTTCCTCGGCGCGGGCCCGGGCGATCCACAGGGTGCGGTCGACCGCGATCAGCGGGATGCCGAACAGGGGCAGCAGCAGCGGCTGGACGGAGGTGACCACGCACATCAGCGGGGCGATGCCGAGCAGGGCGGCGGCGAGGAGTCCCTGCCGCTTCATGTCGGTGCGGGTGAAGACGGGGAGGCCGTCGCCGCTGGGGGCCTGGAGGTACCAGAGCAGCACCCGGGTGACGGCGAGGTAGGCGAAGGCGACGGCGGCGACCTGGGGGGCGGCCGACCCGGTCCAGTACTGGGCCTGCCAGGGCGCCTCGACGGAGGGGAACCTGCCGAACAGGGCGAGCAGCAGCGCGCCCACGGCGATGCCGAGGATGTCGACGGCGCCGCACAGCAGGTTCTCGCGTCTGCTGCGGCGCCGGGCGATGCCGGAGAACAGCACGACGGTGAGGCTGACCAGGCCGGCCGGCACCCAGCCGTAGAGCAGCAGCACGGCGAGGGTGAGGGCGGCGCCGGAGCCCGTGCCGCCCCACCAGCGGGTCCGGCCCAGCAGGACGAGATGGCCGACGATCACGCCGGTGAGCAGGGCCAGGGACCAGCCGACGGGGCCGGGCGGGAACAGGGCGTGCTGTCCGGTGAGGGCCCGGTAGAAGCCGGCGCCGAGGACGAACCCGGCGGCCGCGACGACCACCACGGGGAGGACGGGCCAGGCGAGCATCTGCTGCCGGGCCTGGCCGTCGGGGTCGACGCCGTACCGGTGAGGCGGGTAGGCGGGGGTGACGGCGAGGTGGGCGAGCGGACCGGGGCGGCCGGTGGCGGGTGCCGCGGCCTCGGTGCGCCTGCGCCGGAGCGGGGCGAGGGCGACGGCGAGCCGCCGGGCGGCGACCGGAGTCCGGCCACGGACCACGGGCGCCTCGCCGGAGGCCGCGGCCGGCCCGGCGGGGGCGGACGGCGTTCCGCCGGGGGCGGAGGGTGTTCCGCCGGGGGCGGAGGCCGGGCCGCCGGGGGCGGAAGCTGGGCCGACGACGGACGCCGGGCCACCGAGGGCGAAGGCTGTTCCGCCGGGAACGGACGCCGGGCCACCGGGGGCGAGGGGTCCTCCGCCAGGGGCGGAGGCCCAACCGCCGCGGACGGAGGCTGAGCCACCGGGAACGGAAGCGGGGCCACCGGGGGCGGAAGCTGAGCCGCCGACGGACGCCGGGCCACCGGGGGCGAAGGGTGTTCCGCCAGGGGCGGTGGCCCAACCGCCGCGGACGGAGGCTGGGCCACCGGGAACGGAAGCGGGGCCGCCGGGGGCGAAGGGTGCTCCGCCGGGGCCGGGGGGTGTTCCGGTGCGGGCGAGGGGTGGTCTCGTGGCAGCGGAGGGCGTTCCGGTGCGGGGGCCGGAGGTGAGCCGGGAGAACGGACGTCGCAGGGCGTCGGCCAGGCGTGCGGGCAGCCGAGGCCCCGACGCGGCGTTCTCGGTCGGTTCCATACCCCGTCCCTCTCACAGCCCGCGGTGCCCGCGCCGCGCGGCCGACGCGACGGCTCTCCGGCCGCGCGTGTCCGAACTCCTCGCTCCGCGGCGGTTCCCACCGCGGGGCGTGCTCCGACCGCCGGTGGGCCGACGGTGCACCACCCCAACACTAGGCGGCCCGGCGGCATCTGGGCAGCGGTCACCGGTGGTTACCCGGAAACGCCCCACACCACCCGGAAGGCGTGCTTCCTCCCCGATTGGGCGGGTTCTCCGGTGACGCGCGGGCCGCCGCCGCCCGTCAGGCCCCCGCCCGTGCGCCCTCCCCAGGCCCCTCGCCCGCCGCGGTCCCTTCCGCGGTCCCCTCGGCGGGCAGCGCGGCCTGGAGGGCGGCGTCCGTGCCCTCCTCCAGGAGGACGCGGAAGCCGTCCTCGTCGAGCACCGGCACCTTGAGCTGCATCGCCTTGTCGTACTTGGAGCCGGGGTTGTCGCCGACCACCACGAACGAGGTCTTCTTCGACACCGAGCCCGTCACCTTGGCGCCCCGGCCGACCAGTGCCTCCTTGGCCCCGTCGCGGGTGTAGGAGGCGAGGGTGCCGGTGACCACCACGGTCAGGCCCTCGAGCGGGCGCGGGCCCTCGTCCTCGCCGGTGGCCTCGTCCTCCATGCGCACGCCGGCGGCGCGCCACTTGCGGAGGATCTCCTGGTGCCAGTCCTCGGCGAACCATTCCTTGAGCGAGGCGGCGATGATCGAGCCGACGCCCTCGGTGCCGGCCAGTTCCTCCTCGCTCGCGGCCTCGATGCGCTCCAGGGAGCGGAACTCGCGGGCCAGCGCCTCGGCGGCGACCGGGCCGACGTGGCGGATGGAGAGGCTGGTGAGGATTCTGGCCAGCGGGCGTTCCTTGGCGGCCTCGATGTTCTGCAGCATGGCGAGCGCGTTCTTCTTCGGCTCGCCCGCCTTGTTGGCGAAGATCGTGACGATCTTGTCCTCGCCGGTCTTCGGGTCCCGCTTGGGCAGGCCGCTGTCCTGGTCGAGGACGTAGGCCTTGATGGGCAGGAGCTGTTCGACGGCGAGGTCGAAGAGGTCGCCCTCGTCGCGCAGCGGGGGGTCGGAGGGCTCCAGCGGCTGGGTGAGCGCGGCGGCGGCGACGTAGCCGAAGTGCTCGATGTCGAGGGCCTTGCGCCCGGCCAGGTAGAAGAGCCGTTCGCGCAACTGGGCGGGGCAGCTGCGGGCGTTGGGGCAGCGGAGGTCGACGTCGCCCTCCTTCATGGGCCGCAGCGGCGTGCCGCATTCGGGGCACTCGGTGGGCATCACGAACGCCCGCTCGCTGCCGTCCCGCAGGTCGGCCACCGGGCCGAGGATCTCCGGGATGACGTCGCCGGCCTTGCGCAGCACCACCGTGTCGCCGATGAGGACGCCCTTGGCCTTGACCACGTCCTGGTTGTGCAGGGTGGCGAACTCGACCTCGGACCCGGCCACGGTGACGGGCTCGACCTGTGCGTAGGGCGTGACCCGGCCCGTGCGGCCGACGCCCACGCGGATGTTGAGCAGCTTGGTGTTGACCTCCTCCGGCGCGTACTTCCAGGCGATCGCCCAGCGCGGGGCGCGGGAGGTGGAGCCGAGGCGGCCCTGGAGCGGGATCTCGTCCAGCTTGACGACCACGCCGTCGATCTCGTGCTCCACGGAGTGCCGGTTCTCGCCGAAGTGGGCGATGAAGTCGCGGACGCCCGGGAGGTCGTCGACCACCTTGTTGTGCCGGGCGGTCGGCAGGCCCCAGGAGCGGAGCAGGTCGTAGGCCTCGGAGAGGCGGGACATGCCGGAGCCCTGGTACCCCTCCAGGGCGCCGATGCCGTGCACCACCATGTGGAGCGGGCGGGTGGCGGTGACCCGGGGGTCCTTCTGGCGCAGCGAACCGGCCGCCGCGTTGCGCGGGTTGGCGAAGGGCTTGTCGCCGGCCGCGACCAGGCGGGCGTTGAGCTCCTCGAACTTCTCCATCGGGAAGTAGACCTCGCCGCGGATCTCGACCAGGTCGGGGAGGTCCTCCCCGTGGAGCCGGTCGGGGATCTCGGCGATGGTGCGCACGTTGGGCGTGATGTCCTCGCCGGTGCGTCCGTCGCCGCGGGTGGCGGCGCGGGTGAGGCGGCCGTGCTCGTAGGTGAGGTTGACGGCGAGGCCGTCGACCTTGAGTTCGCAGAGGAAGTGGTGGGCGGAGGCGCCGATCTCCTTGGCCACCCGGTCGGCCCAGGCGGCGAGTTCCTCGTCGTCGAAGGCGTTGTCCAGCGACAGCATCCGCTCGCGGTGCCGGACTGCGGTGAACTCCGTCTCGTAGGCGCCGGCGACCTTCTGGGTCGGCGAGTCGGGCGTGCGCAGCTCGGGGTGCCGCTCCTCCAGCGCCTCCAGCTCGCGCAGCAGCTTGTCGAACTCGGCGTCGCTGATGACGGGAGCGTCCTTCACGTAGTAACGGAAGCGGTGCTCCTCGATCTGCTCGGCCAGCTGTGCGTGCCGGTCCCGCGCCTCGCTGGGCACGGGACTCTCCGTCGTACTGCCCGTCGTGTTCGCCTGCTCGTCCTCGCCGGCCACTGTCGGTCCTCCCGTTACTCAGGGTTGTCCGCGAGCGATGTCGCCGCCCGGACGCACTGGGCGAGCGCCTTCCGCGCGTACCCCGGGGTCGCCCCGGCGAGTCCGCACGTCGGCGTGACCGTGACCGCCTCCGGGAGGAGACCCGGGGACAGTCCCAGCCTGCGCCAGAGCGTCCTGACACCCATGACGCTACCGGCAGGGTCGGACAACGGGGCGTCGGTGCTCGGCACCACTCCGGCGAACAGCCGCAGGCCGTCCTCCACCGCCTCGCCGATCGCGTCGTCGTCACGCTCCGTGAGCAGCGAGAAGTCGAAGGACACGGCGGCGACCCCCGAGCGGCGCAGCAGCGCGAACGGGACGTCGGGGGCGCAGGAGTGGACCACCACGGGGCCGTCGTGGACGCCGATCACCTCGCGCAGGGCCGCCTCCACGACCTGCCGGTCGACGGCGCGGTGGGTGCGGTAGCCGCTGGCGGTGCGGATCTGCCCGCGCAGCACGGCGGTGAGGGAGGGCTCGTCGAGCTGGAGCACGATCTCGGCGCCGGGGACGCGGCGGCGCAGCTCGGCGAGGTGGTTCCGCAGCCCTTCGGCGAGGGAGCCGGTGAGGTCGCGGGCGGCGCCGGGGTCGGAGAGCACGGCCTCGCCGTTCCTCATCTCCAGTGCGGCGGCCAGCGTCCACGGGCCGACGGCCTGCACCTTGACCTGGCCCTCGTAGCCCTGGGTGTGCTCCTCGAACGCGTCGAGGTCCTGCCGCAGCCAGGCGTGGGCGCGGCGGGTGTCCCGGCCGGGGCGGTCCCCGAGGCGCCAGCCGCTGGGCTCGACGCGGGCGTACATCTCGACGAGGAGGCCGGCGGTGCGGCCGATCATGTCCGCGCCGGGGCCGCGGGCGGGGAGCTCGGGGAGGAACGCGAACGTCTCGAACGACCCCACGGCGGTCTTGGCGGCCTCCAGGGCGTCCTCGCCGGGGAGGGAGCCCACCCCGGTGGCGGGCCCGAAGTTGAACCTACGCTTTTCGCTCACCCCGGAAGGGTACGGAAGCGGGCGGGCCCGCGGTCCCCGGGGGCCCGCGCCCCGCGCCTCCGTCCCCTCGGGCGTCCTCCCCGACCGCGACGCGCGGCCTCCCGGTCCGCGCCGGCCGCGGCGCTCCGCCGCCGCGGCCGGCGCGCGGGTCAGCGACCCGGGCGGACGGTGAGGTCGTTGACCTCGGCGTCACGGGGCAGGTCGAGGGCCATGAGGATGGTCGTGGCGACCGACTCGGGGTCGATCCACCGCGCCTCGTCGTACTCCTTGCCCTCCTGCTGGTGCACCTTCGCCTGCATGGGCGTGGCCGTGCGCCCGGGGTACACGGAGGTGACCCGCACCCCGTTGCCGTGCTCCTCCTGCCGCAGCGAGTCGGCCAGCGCCTTCAGCCCGTGCTTGGACGCCGCGTACGCCGCCCAGTGCGGGGAGGCGTTGAGCCCGGCGCCGGAGTTCACGAACAGCACGTGCCCCCGCGCGACCCGCAGCTGCGGCAGGAAGTGCCGGGTCAGCTCGGCGGGCGCGATCAGGTTGACGTTGAGCTGGTGGCGCCACGCCTTGGGGGTGAGCTCCCCCACCGGCCCGAGGTCGACCACGCCGGCGATGTGCAGCAGCGAGTCGACCCGCTCCGGCAGGCTCTGGTGGGAGAAGGCCCAGGAGAGCTTGTCCGGGTCGTTCAGGTCGCCGACCAGCGTCCGGGCGCCGGGGAAGCGGGCCGCGAGCTCCTTGGCCCGGCCCGCGTCCCGGGCGTGCAGCACGAGCTCGTCGCCGCGCTCCAGCAGCCGTCGGGCGACGGCGGCGCCGATGCCGGATCCGGCGCCGGTGATCACATGAGTTGCCATGCGCCCCATGCTCGCACCACGCCCGCGTCCGGCCCACGCCGGGCTCGGGCGGGACCGGGGCGCGGGTCGGGGCCGGGGCTCAGGCTCGCCCGGGGCTCAGGCGTGGCCGGGGCTCAGGCTCGCCCGGGGCTCAGGCGTGGCCGGGGCTCACGCGTGGCCGGGGCTCACGCGTGCCCGGGGCTCACGTGTGGCCGGGGCTCACGCGTGCCCGGGGCTCAGGCGTGCCCGAGGCTCTCCTCCAGGTACGCCATGGCGCCCAGCGGCTCCTCGGCGAAGAGGATCATCTCGGTGAGCGGCCGGAACAGGAAGCCCTCGGCCTCCATCCGCAGGAACTGCTGGTGCAGGCCGTCGTAGAAACCGGCGGTGTTGAGCAGCACGATCGGCATCTCGGTGTGCCCGTGCTTCTTGAGCTCCATGATCTCGGTGGCCTCGTCCAGCGTGCCGGTGCCGCCCACCATGATCACGACGGCGTCGGCGCGCTCCAGCATCAGCCGCTTGCGCTCCGCGAGGTCCTTGGCGACCACCATGGTGTCGAGCCCGGGCCGGGCCTTCGCGGCGAGGAAGTCCACGGAGACGCCGTAGAGCTGTCCGCCGGACTCCTCCACGCCGTCCGCGACCACCTTCATCAGCCCGGAATCGGAGCCGCCCCACACGAGGGTGTGGCCGCCCCGGCCGATGAGCTCGGCGAACTCCCTGGCGGGCCGGGTGTACTTCTCGTCGAGGTCGGCGGCGGAGAGGAAGACGCAGATGTTCATACCGCTCACCGTACTAGCTCCGCCCGGAGGCGCCCCGGCGCTTTCCGGGCACCGCCACCGCGGCCCGTCCGCAGGTCAGGCCCGCCGTCCCGCCCTGCGGTAGCCGTGGGCCGCGTACGCGCCGAAGAGCAGCAGCCAGCCGGCCAGCGCGAGCACCGTGCTCAGGCCGGGGGCGTGTCCGGCGACGGTCTCGTGCCCGAGCTGCGCGAACAGGTACCCCGGGCTCCACTCGGCGACCGCGGCGAGCCCGGAGGGGAACTCCGAGAGCGGGAACCAGAGGCCGCCGACGAGGGCGAAGGCCAGGTTGCAGGTGACGTTGGTGACGTTGGCCGTCTGCTGGGTCAGCAGGTAGCCGTTGGCGATGCCCAGCATGGTGAACGGCAGCGAGCCCAGCCAGAGCAGCACGGCCAGCGCGAGCCACTGCCACAGGGCCAGGTCGACGCCGTTGAGCAGCCGGGCGGTGAGCAGCACCACGACGACCGCGGGCAGCACCATCAGCGAGCCGGTCAGGGTCCGTCCGGCGACCACCTGGGCGGGGGTGAGCGGGGTGACGCGGAGCTGGCGCAGCCAGCCCTTGGCCTTGTCCTCGGCGACCGCGGACCCGGCCGTCAGGGCGGCGCCGAGCGCACCGTAGGAGGCCATGCCGACCATGGCGACGACCGCCCACTCGTCGGCGATGGGGCCCCGGTCGCCGACCGAGGTGAAGATGACGTACATCAGCACGGGGGTGCCGATGCCGAAGATCACGAAGCCCACGTCGCGGAAGGTGCGCCGCAGTTCCAGGCCGACGTAACGGGAGACGGCCGCGGCGTCGGCGCTCATCGCAGGGTTCCTTTCGCTGCCGCGGCGGGGGCCGCGACGGGGGCCGCGGCAGAGGTCGCGGCAGGGGTCGCGTCGGGCTCGGAGGTCAGGGTGAGGAACGCCTCCTCGAGGCCGGCCTGGGTGACCTCCAGGCCGCGCGGGGTGAGCAGGCCGACCAGGGCGACGGTGGTCGCGTCCGGGTCGGTGGTGCGCAGCCGCACCCGGCCGTCGGCGACCTCGGCGGACAGCACCCCGGGGAGGGCGCCGGCGCCGTCCGGGAGCGTGCCGTCGACGGCGTCGAAGGCGACCAGGCCGGTGCCCACGGTCCGCTTGATCTCGGCTCCGGTGCCGTCGGCGATCAGCCGCCCGTGGTCGACGACCACGATGCGGTCGGCGTTGCGGTCGGCCTCCTCCAGGTAGTGCGTGGAGAACAGCACGGTCTTGCCGCGCTCGGTGAGCGCGCGCATCGAGGTCCAGAACTCCTGCCGCGCCTGCACGTCGAGGGCCGCGGTGGGCTCGTCGAGGATCAGCAGGTCCGGGTCGCCGACCAGCGCGACCGCGAAGCAGACCCGCTGGATCTGCCCGCCGGACAGCTTCTCGACCCGGCGACCGGCGAGGTGGGTGATGCCGGCCAGGTCGAGGACCTCGGCGACCGGCAGGGGGCGGGGGTAGGTGGAGCCGACGAAGCCGATCAGCTCCCGCACGGTGAGCCGGGAGACCGGCGTGAAGTCCTGGAGCATCGCGCCGACCCGGCCGCCCTCCACGGCCTGGCGCGGCGGCCCGCCGAACAGTTCGACCGTGCCGGAGGTGGGTTCCTCCAGGCCCAGCATCAGCGCGATGGAGGTGGACTTGCCGGCGCCGTTGCGCCCCAGCAGGGCGACCCGCTCCCCCGCCGCGAACCGCAGGTCCAGCTCGTCCACGGCGCGTACCGCGCCGTACTCCTTGACGACGCCCCCGAACGCCACAACCGGCGTTTCCCCCCGCTGAGTTGTCATGGCCCGCACTCTAAAGGCGATCTTCGCGCCCCGCCCGGGAAAATCCGAACTGCCCTTCGGACCCCAGCTTTCCCTTGGCTGTACGGCCTGGTCCCTGGGCTTGTGCCTGGGTCGGGGAAGAGCTGATCATCTCGGTGGGACCGTGTTCCCGGCCCCACCCGTCCGGAAGGAGTCCCGTCCATGCCGTCCTCCACCCCCGCGCCCTCCACCCCCGCCACCGTCGCGGTGCTCGGCCCCGGCGGGGTCGGCGGGCTGCTGGCCGCCGTGTTCTCCCGGGCCGGGCACCGGGTGATCTGCCTGGCCCGCGAGGAGACGGCGTCGGTGCTGCGGGAGCGCGGGATCACCATCCACAGCGGGGCGTTCGGGGAGTTCACCGCCGCCGTGGAGGCCGACACCGAGCTGCGGGAGCCGGTGGACCTGTGCGTCGTGGCGGTGAAGCAGACCTCGCTGGAGGACGCGCTGGAGCGGGTGCCGGAGGGGATGCTGAAGCCGGACGCGGTGGTCGTCCCGCTGCTGAACGGCGTGGAGCACGTCGCGCTGCTGCGCGGCCGGTACGGCGCGGGGCGGGTCGCCGCCGGGGTCATCCGGGTCGAGGCGACGCGCGTCGCGCCGGGCGTGGTCGAGCACGGCAGCCCCTTCTGCGACGTCGACCTGGCCGGGCTGCCGGAGTCCGCGCTCCGCCCCGTCGCCGACCTGCTGGACTCCGCCGGGGTGCGGCCGCGGATCGCCTCCTCCGAGGCCTCGGCGCTCTGGGGCAAGCTGGCCTTCCTCGCCCCGTTCGCCCTGCTGACCACCCGGCACCTGACCGACGCGGAGGGCGTGCGCACCACCCACCGGGCGGACCTGGTGGCCCTCACCGAGGAGATCGCGGCGGTGGCCACCGCCTGCGGGGCGCCCCTGGACCCGGCGAAGAGCCTGTCGATGTACGACGCCTGCCCGCCGGGCATGCGGAGCTCGATGCGGCGGGACGCCGAGGCGGGACGGGCGTTGGAGCTCGACGCGATCGGCGGGGCGGTCCTGCGGGCGGCGGAGCGGCACGGCGTGCCGGCGCCGGTGACGGCACGGCTGGTGTCGGAGGTCGCGGAGCGGACCGGTGCGCAGGTCTGACGCCGGACCTGCCCTGCCGCCCCAGGCGCTCCTTGTGGTCAACCGCACACCTTCCGGGCGGAGTTGACGGGTCTAGCATCGCCCAACGGGGCCGGCGAGCGACCGTGCCCCGGATGGGGGGGAACGTGCGCTATTCCGACGGACCTGCCACGGAGCGCGAGATCTTCGTCGCCGCGGAGCCCGGCCGGGTGTGGGCGGTGGTCGGCGACCTCGACGACATGGCCAAGGGCAGCCCGGAGCTGCGGCGGACCGAGTGGCTGGACGGGGCGACCGGCCCGGCCGCCGGCGCGCGGTACGTCGGCCACAACGAGCACCCGATGGTCGGCAAGGGCCGCACCCTGGCCCACATCACGGAGTTCGAGCCGGAACGGCGGCTCACCTGGGCCGTCCTGGACGTGGACGGCCGCTTCGGGGACCCCTCCGAGGAACTGGAACGGCGCATGGCCACCTGGTCGTTCAGCCTCACGCCGGTCGACGGCGGGACCCTGCTCCGGCAGTCCACGACACTCGGTCCGGGCCCTTCGGGCCTCACCGCCGTGATCGCCAGGATGCCGGACAAGGAGGAGTACGTGATCGACTACCGCCTCCGCGAGCTGGGCGAGGGCATGGAGGCGACGCTGAAGGCCATCAAGGAGACGGCGGAGCAGGCGGGTTGAGCGGCGCGCGGCCGGAAAGGGCGTCCGGCCGCCCGGCCCGACGGCTCACCCGACCCGCGCGACCAGCGCGTAGCGGACGTCGTCCACCTCGCGTCCCCACAGGTCGGGGTCCGCGGTGAGGTCCTCCACGGTGATCTCCGGCGCGTACGGCTCCACGGCCGCACGCAGCGTCTCCGGCAGCACGCCGCCGGTCCACGGCAGCGTCTTCGCCCCCGGCACGTACGGGGTCGCGTCCGCGGACTGCCGCCAGCGGCCCTCGACCAGCACCAGCGTGCCGCCGGGGCGTATCAGACCCGCCCACTCCCGCAGCGCGGCCTCCGGGTCGGGCAGCGTCCACATGACGTGCCGCACGAGCACCAGGTCGAACCGCTTCTCCCCCACCGGGGGCGCGGCCGCGTCCCCGACCAGGAACCGCCCGGGCAGGCCGGCGGCGGCCAGCTTGGCGCGGGCGGCCTCCACCATCGCGGGCGCGAGGTCCACACCGGTCACCCGGTGTCCGGCGCCCGCCAGCAGCGCGGCGAGCGAACCCGTACCGCAGCCGAGGTCGAGGGCATCGCACGGCAGCGGCGGAGCCCACCGCCGCAGCAGCCGGTCCCAGGCGGCCCGGGTCGCCTCCGCCCCCAGCCCGTGGTCGGGCTCCTGGTCGAAGGCGGGTGCGGCGGCGTCCCAGTAGGCGGCGACGGCGGAGGACTCGGTCATCCCGCCATGGTGACACCCGACACCGACACCACCCTCCGCGCCGCCCGTTCCTGCTCGACGCTCCTGCCTATGATCGGCATCACGGCGCACAGGTAGCACGGCGAGCACGAGCGGGTGGTCATGACTCTTCTTTCCACACCGGAGGAAGTGGACGCTTGGCTCACGGAGGCCGGCTGGCATCCGGGCCGCGACGTCGGGAAGGCCGCGGCGGCGGAGGCCGTGGACGCCGTGATCCAGCAGTACGGGAACTACGGGGTGGACATCGAACCGTCCGGCCCTGCCTTGGCCTTCATCCGTGAACACGCCTTCCTGAAAGCCGTGATGGACACCCAGCCGGAGAACTACGCGGTCTTCACGCCGTCCCTGGTGTACCCCGGAGACGCCGAGCGGCTGACCGATCTGGCCGAGAACCTCGGCACCGGCGTCTTCCCCGTGGCCTACGACACGTACGACGGCGCGAGCGTCCTGATGGACCGCACCGGCCGCTTCTTCTTCTCCCACCACACCGGGCACTACCACCTTGGCAGGGAGAAGTACGAAGCCATGATCAGCCTCACCAGCGGTGACATGGACGACGCGGAGGACCATTCCGTCTGACGGACGGCCTGCTCGCGGTCGACGAGAACGGGCGCCTGCTGTGCGTGCACCATGGTGAGCGCCGACTGCTGGGTGACACCGCCCGGGAGGGGGCCGGGCGCCCCCCGGATCACCCCCGTGCACCGGAAGCCGAGCAGCACGGCGTGGCGTTCCATGCGGGTGACCCGCACCACACGCCTCAAGACGTACCGAGACGTGTGGCCGGAGGACGTGAGCACGCGTCTACGTCCGCACTGAGGCGGATACGCGGGACCTCTCGACGCGGGCTACGCCGCCGTCGTCGCCCGCACCGTCGACGCGATGGTGGCGGAGCCGACGACGCGGGTGCCGTCGTAGAGGACGACGGCCTGGCCGGGGGCGACGCCGCGGACCGGTTCGGCGAAGGCGACGTGGAGTTCGCCGTCCACGAGCTCCGCGGTGACGGGGGTCTCGTCGCCGTGGGCGCGGAGCTGGGCGGTGTAGGAGCCGGGGCCGGTGGGGGCGGTGCCGCACCAGCGGGGCTTGATCGCGGTGAGCGCGGTGACGTCGAGGGCGGCGGCGGGGCCGACGGTGACGGTGTTGTTCACCGGGGAGATGTCCAGGACGTAGCGCGGCTTGCCGTCAGGGGCGGGGGTGCCGATGCGCAGGCCCTTGCGCTGGCCGATGGTGAAGCCGTACGCGCCGTCGTGGGTGCCCAGCCTGGCGCCGGACTCGTCGACGATGTCGCCCTCGGCCTTGCCGAGGCGCTGGGCGAGGAAGCCCTGGGTGTCGCCGTCCGCGATGAAGCAGATGTCGTGCGAGTCGGGCTTCTTCGCCACCGCGAGGCCGCGGCGGGCGGCCTCGGCGCGGATCTCGTCCTTGGTGGTGACGGTGTCGCCGAGCGGGAAGAGGGCGTGGGCGAGCTGCCGGTCGTCGAGGACGCCGAGGACGTAG
This sequence comes from Streptomyces sp. NPDC002640, assembly GCF_053592575.1. Taxonomy (NCBI): domain Bacteria; kingdom Bacillati; phylum Actinomycetota; class Actinomycetes; order Kitasatosporales; family Streptomycetaceae; genus Streptomyces; species Streptomyces sp. NPDC002640. The sequence continues at coordinate 234,179 of NZ_JBSFVZ010000004.1, forward strand.
GACTGGTCCTTGGCCATGTCGGAGGCGCGGTGCAGCTCGCGGGAGCCGTCCTCGCGGACGATCACCTTGGCGTAGTGCCCCGTGCAGACCGCGTCGAAGCCGAGGGCCAGCGCCTTGTCGAGGAGCGCGGCGAACTTGATCTTCTCGTTGCACCGCAGGCACGGGTTGGGGGTCCGGCCGGCCTCGTACTCGGCGACGAAGTCGTCGACCACGTCCTCCTTGAACCGGTCGGCGAGGTCCCACACGTAGAAGGGGATGCCGATGACGTCCGCGGCCCGGCGGGCGTCGCGGGAGTCCTCGACGGTGCAGCAGCCGCGCGCTCCGGTGCGGAAGGACTGCGGGTTGGCGGAGAGCGCGAGGTGCACTCCGGTCACCTCGTGTCCCGCTTCGGCGGCACGGGCGGCGGCGACGGCGGAGTCGACACCGCCGGACATGGCGGCGAGGACGCGGAGGGGGCGCTGCGGGGTATCGGTCATAGCCCCTCCAGGGTACGGGGCGCCCGGGAACCGACGCCCCCCGATATGCGTTGTGGACATCGTGGACGAGAAGACCGGGGCCCACCGGGCCGGGAAGCGCGAGCGACGCGTCGGGCGCCGCGGGCTGCTGATCGGCGGCCTGGCGACGGCCGTCGGCGTCGCCGCGCTGGGCCGCGACGAGCTGTCGCGGGTGTGGTGGCGGGTGCCGGGGGTGGAGAAGCCGCGCGTCGAGGGCGCCGTGGACTTCGGCGGCGCGCGCTGGACGGCCGCCTCGGAGGCGAACTTCCGGCGGGCCGACCGGCCCGACGACTACCCGGTCGAGCTGGTGATCGTGCACGTCACGCAGGGCGGCTACGACAGCGCCGTGCGGGTCTTCAAGGACCCGTCCCACCGCGCGGCGACGCACTACATCGTGGAGCAGGACGGCCGGGTCACCCAGATGATCCGCGAGCTGGACGTGGCGTACCACGCGGGCAACCGGGACTACAACGAGCGCAGCGTCGGCATCGAGCACGTCGGCTTCGTGGACCGGCCGCAGGACTTCACCCCGGCCATGTACGCGGCCTCGGCGCGGCTGACGGCGCGAATATGCGAGCGCTACGGCATCCCGGTGGACCGCGAGCACGTCATCGGCCACCACGAGGTGCCGGGCGCGGACCACACGGATCCGGGGCCGCACTGGGACTGGGACCGGTACATGAAGCTGGTGCGGGAGGCCCTCAGGAACCGGGCCTGACGGCGTGACCGGCCTGACGGCCTGACGGTCTGACACACCTGGCGCCGGTTCCTCCGCGGTCGCCGCGGGCGGTCAGCTGAGGCCGGCGGCGCGGGCGCGTTCCACGGCGGGGCCGATCGCCTTGGCGACGGCCTCCACGTCGGCGGGTGTCGAGGTGTGGCCGAGGGAGAAGCGGAGCGTGCCGCGGGCCAGGTCGTGGTCGACGCCGGTGGCCAGCAGCACATGGCTGGGCTGCGCGACACCGGCCGTGCAGGCCGAGCCGGTGGAGCACTCGATGCCCTGGGCGTCCAGCAGCAGGAGCAGGGAGTCGCCCTCGCAGCCGGGGAAGGTGAAGTGCGCGTTGGCGGGGAGCCGGCCGGCCGGGTCGGGGTCGCCGCCGAGGATCGCGTCGGGCACGGCGGCGCGGACGGCCGCGACCAGCTCGTCGCGCAGCGCGCCGATCCGTTCGGCGAACAGCGGCTGGTGTTCGGCGGCGTGCCGCGCGGCGACCGCGAAGGCGGCGACCGCCGGGACGTCGAGGGTGCCGGAGCGGACGTGACGCTCCTGCCCGCCGCCGTGCAGGACGGGGACGGGCGTGTACTCGCGGCGCAGCAGCAGGGCGCCGATGCCGTAGGGGCCGCCGATCTTGTGGCCCGAGACGGTGGCGGCGGCGAGGCCGGAGTCCGCGAAGGAGAGCGGGACCTGGCCGAAGGCCTGCACCGCGTCGGCGTGCAGCGGCACGTCGAACTCGGCGGCGGCGTCGGCGAGTTCCCGCACCGGCATCAGGGTGCCGATCTCGTTGTTGGCCCACATCACGGTGGCCAGGGCGACGTCGTCGGGGTCGCGGGCGATGGCCTCGCGCAGGGCGTCGGCGTGGACCCGGCCGTGGGCGTCGACGGGCAGGTACTCGACGGTGGCGCCCTCGTGCTCGGCGAGCCAGTGCACGGCGTCGAGGACGGCGTGGTGCTCGACGGGGCTGGCGAGGACGCGGGTGCGGGCCGGGTCGGCGTCGCGGCGGGCCCAGTACAGGCCCTTCACGGCGAGGTTGTCGGCCTCGGTGCCGCCGGAGGTGAGGACCACCTCGCTGGGGCGGGCGCCGAGGGCCTCGGCGAGGGTCTCGCGGGCCTCCTCGACGGTGCGGCGGGCGCGGCGGCCGGCTGCGTGGAGGGAGGACGCGTTGCCGGTGACGGCCAGCTGGGCGGTCAGCGCGGAGGCGGCCTCCGGCAGCATGGGGGTGGTCGCCGCGTGGTCGAGGTATGCCATGGTGCCTCGATTCTACGGGGCGGTGCGGATTGCCCCCCGGCGGCGGGGTACCGCCGCCGGGGAGCTCCCCTCCTCACCCCGCCCCTCCCCGGAACCGGGGCCCTTCCCGGGCCCCGGCCCCCGGACTCAGCCCCGGTCGAGCCGGGCGCGCGCGAGCTGGCGGGACTGGGCGACGAGACGGCCGGCCGTGTCCCAGACCTCCGCGTCCTCCTCCAGGAAGCCGCCCGCGAGGTTCCGCGTGGTGATGGACACCCGCAGCGGCCCCGGCGCCGGCCGGCACCGCACGTGGGCGGTGAGCTCCACGGTCGGGACCCACCCCGACAGCCCCAGGTCGAACGCGGTCGGCGGCAGCGCGTCCACCGTCAGCAGCAGCGAGAACGGGTCGGCGTCCCGCCCGTCGGCCAGCCCGAAGTACCCCCGGACCTCGCCCTTGCCGGAGGGCGCGCCCAGCGCCCACCCCAGCGTCGCGGGGTCGAGCTTCATGAACAGCCGGTCGGTGATCGCGGACGCACCCGGCAGCGGCTCCGGGGAGTCCTCCGGCCCGAAGCACTGCTCGATCGGCGGGAACGCGGGCGGCACCGCGCTGGTGCGGACGTCGTCCGGCAGCGCGTCCAGGTCGCCGTAGGAGGCGAGGACGCGGATCCGCTCGACCTCGTTGCCCTCCGTGTCGTACTGGTAGATCGAGGCCTGCCCGGTGGAGAGGCTGCGCCCGGTGCGGACCACCTCGGTGCGCACCACGGCCGGGCCGGGGGTGGAGGCCGTCAGGTAGTGGGCCGTGACGGAGAACGGGTCGCCGTGCGGCAGGGCGTCGGAGAGGGCGCGGGCCGCCACGGCCAGCAGGAAGCCGCCGTTGACCGCGTTGAAGATCGTCCAGCCGGCGGAGAGGTCGATGTCGTACACACCGGGCTCGCGGCGGGTGACCGCGCTGTCCCGGTCGAACTCGCTGTCACCGATCGTGGCCCGGGTCGCCTGGGCGGAGGCTGCATCTGACATGGGAGTACGGTACAACGACACGTTACTGAGCGGTAGCTTTTCACGCCCCGGCCGTGGCCCACCTCACACCAGCATCTCCTCCGCGGGGACCTCCTTGACGGTGGACCGACGATGCCAGGCGCGCGGCGCGCGCCAGTGGAACCGCATGGCCAGCAGCCGCAGCACGAAGGCCACCAGGACGGCCGCCCCCATGGAGGCCGGGGTGAGCGCGTCCAGCTTGATGCAGACGGCCACCAGCGTCGAGCCCACGATGGCCGGCACCGCGTACAGGTCGCGGTCCCAGCGCAGCAGCGAGGGCACCTCGTTGGCCAGCATGTCCCGCAGCACACCGCCGCCGACGGCGGTGGCCATGCCCAGCGTGGCGGAGGCGGTGAGCCCCAGGCCGTACTCGTAGGCCTTGAGCGTCCCGCCGACGCAGAACAGGCCGAGGCCCGCCGCGTCGAAGACGTTGACCGCGTTCTGGATCCGCTCGACCTGGGGATGGAGGAAGAAGACCAGGGCGGTGGCCGCCAGGGGCGTCAGGAAGTACCCGAGGTCGGTGAAGGCGACCGGCGGCACGGCGCCGATCACCACGTCGCGGATGAGTCCGCCGCCGAGCGCGGTGACCTCGGCGAGGACGGCCATGCCGAAGACGTCGAAGTTCTTGCGCACGGCGAGCAGAGCGCCGGATATGGCGAAGACGAAGATGCCGACCAGTTCGAGCGTGTGCTGCACGCCCGGGCTGAACAGTTGGGGAGACACCTCAATAGTGTGACGGGTACGCGGCATCGGCCTTGCATTGAAAGGTCCAGCATGCGAGATACCTGGCGTTCAATGCGTCACGTTCCCGGCGGCATGGCGACGCCCGCACGCCCGCACGCCCGGACCGGGGGCGGACCTCCCGGGCGGGCACGCGAAGGGGGGCGGCGCCACAAGGACGCCGCCCCCCTCCCCGGGACCCGCGGTCACTTCGCGGTGACGACCCCCGCGTCCGGCGCCGGGCCCGGCTCGTCGCCCGTCACCGGGACCGCCTCCGGGTCCTCGGGCCGCGCCGCCGCGACCACCTCGCCGCTGGTCCGCTCCAGCTCGCCCGCGGCAATCTCCTCCGCGAAGTGGCAGGCCACCCGGTGCCCGTCGCCGACGTCCCGCAGCTGCGGCCGCTCGGAGGCGCACCGGTCCTGCACCCACGGGCAGCGGGTGCGGAAGCGGCACCCGGACGGCGGGTCGGCCGGGGAGGGCAGGTCGCCGGTGAGCAGGATCCGCTCCCGCTTCTCCTCCACCTCCGGGTCCGGCACCGGCACCGCGGACATCAGGGCCTTGGTGTACGGGTGGCGCGGCTCGGCGTAGAGCGCGTCGCTCGGCGCCTCCTCGACCAGGGCGCCCAGGTACATCACGCCGACCACGTCGGAGATGTGCCGGACGACGGCGAGGTCGTGGGCGATGACCAGGTAGGTCAGGCCCAGTTCCTCCTGGAGGTCCTCCAGCAGGTTGATCACCTGCGCCTGGATGGACACGTCGAGCGCGGAGACCGGCTCGTCGCAGATGATCACGTCGGGCTCGAGGACCAGCGCCCGGGCGATGCCGATGCGCTGGCGCTGGCCGCCGGAGAACTCGTGCGGGTAGCGGGAGAGCGCGTCGGAGGGCAGGCCGACCTTGGCCAGGATGGCCTTGATCTTCTCCCGGCGCTCGTCGCGGTCGGCGCCGATGCCGTGGGCGGCCATGCCCTCGGAGAGGATCGACTCGATGTTCTGCCGCGGGTTGAGGGAGCCCAGCGGGTCCTGGAAGACCATCTGGAGCCGGCTGCGGAACCGGCGCATCTCCTCCGGCGGCAGCTTGGCCAGGTCGGTGCCGTCCAGCACGACCTCGCCCTCGGTGATGTCGACGAGCCGCAGCACGGCCCGGCCCAGGGTGGTCTTGCCGCAGCCCGACTCGCCGACCAGGCCGTAGGTCTGGCCGGCCTCCACCTTGAGGGAGACCCCGTCCACGGCGTGCACGTGGCCCACCACGCGGTCGAAGATCAGGCCCTTCTTGACGGGGAAGTGGACCTTCACTCCGTCCAGTTCGAGCAGGCTCATGCGGGGACCTCCTCGGTCCGGAGATCGTCGGTTTCGCCGTTGCCGTGCAGCACCGGGTGCAGGCAGCGCACCTGGTGGCCGGCGGCCCGGGGCTCGCGCAGGGCGGGAGCCCCGCCGAGGCAGTCCAGCTCGTACCGGTCGCAGCGCGGGGCGAAGGCGCAGCCGTCGGCCCAGGCGATCCGGTCGTTGATGGAGCCGCGGACCGGGGTGAGCGGCTCGCCGCGCGGGGCGTCCAGGCGGGGGATGGAGCCGAGCAGCCCGTTGGCGTACGGGTGCGAGGGGTGGGCGAACAGCTCCCGGCGGCCGGCCGACTCCACGACCCGGCCCGCGTAGAGCACGTTGACCTGGTCGCAGAGGCCGGCCACCACGCCCAGGTCGTGGGTGATCATCAGCAGGGCGGTGCCCTCCTGGTCGACCAGTTCCTTGAGCAGCTCCAGGATCTGCGCCTGGATGGTCACGTCGAGCGCGGTGGTCGGCTCGTCGGCGATCAGCAGCTCGGGGGCGCAGGCGACGGCCATGGCGATCATGGCGCGCTGGCGCATGCCGCCGGAGAGCTGGTGCGGGTACTCCTTGAGCCGCCGCGTCGGGTCGGGGATGCCGACCCGGTCGAGCAGCTCGGCGGCGCGCTTGCGGGCCGCCTCGCCCTTCAGTCCGCGGTGGCGCTCCAGGATCTCGGTGACCTGGATGCCGATCGGCACGACCGGGTTCAGCGAGGACAGCGGGTCCTGGAAGATCATCGCCATCCGCCGGCCGCGCAGGTCGCGCAGCTTGCCGCGGCTCAGGGTGAGCAGGTTCTGCGGCCCGCCGGCGGCACCGGCGAGGTCGGCGCGGCCGCCCAGCTCGACGCCCTTGCGGGGCAGCAGCCCCATCAGGGCGAGCGAGGTGACCGACTTGCCGCAGCCCGACTCGCCCACCAGGCCCACGACCTGGCCCTGGTCGACCTGGAAGGAGACACCGTCGACCGCGCGGTTGGCCCTGCGGCCGTGGGCTCCGGTGAAGGTGACCGTCAGTTCGTCGACGGAGAGAAGTGGCATGGTGGTTCAGCCTCGCAGCTTCGGGTCGAGGGCTTCCCGCATGGCCTCACCGAGCAGGGTGAAGCCGAGGGCGGTGATGATGATGCCGACCGCCGGGAAGACGGCCATCAGCGGCGCGTTGTCGAAGAACCGCTGCGCCTGGGAGAGCATCACGCCCCACTCGGGGACCGCCGGGTCGGGGTTGCCGAGACCCAGGTAGGACAGGGCGGCCGCCTCGATGATCGCGGTGGCCAGGGTGAGGGTCGTCTGCACGATGACAGGGCTCAGCGAGTTCGGCACGATCTGCGTGAGCACGATGCGCCGCTTGCGGATGCCGAGGGCGCGGGCCGCCAGCACGTAGTCCGCGCCGCCCTGGGCGAGCATGGCGCCGCGCAGCAGGCGGGCGAAGATCGGCACCTGGACGACACCGACGGCGATCATCACCGTGGTGAGGGACTGGCCCATCACGGCGGCGACGGAGACGGCGAGCAGCAGCGAGGGCAGCGCCAGCATCATGTCGATGAAGCGCATGATCACCGAGTCGACCCGGCGGCCGGTGTCACCGCCGAGGGTGGCGGCGGCACCGGAGAGGCCGCCGATGACCGCGCCGACGATCAGACCGATCAGCGTGGAGACCACGCCGACCAGCAGGGTCTGCCGTGCGCCGACCAGGAAGCGGGAGAACAGGTCGCGGCCGAGGTGGTCGAGACCGAACCAGTTCTCGGCGCGCGGGTTCACGAACTTCCCCTGGTTGGAGAAGACCTCGTTGCGCCAGGTCTGCGCGGTGGGCGAGTAGGGGGCGATCCACGGGCCGATCACGGCGACGATCAGGAAGAGCAGGATGATCGCGCCGCCGATGAGCGCCATCTTGCTGCCCCGCAGCCGGCGCATCGCCTCCTTCCAGAGGCTGGCGCCGCTGGTGCCCTCGTCCCGGGCGGTGAGTTCCGCGAGCCGCTGGATCTTCTCGGTTTTGGTCATACTCACGGTCAGTGCACCCGCACTCTCGGATCGATGAGGCTGTACGCGAGGTCGACCAGGAGGTTGATCAGGACGTACGTCATCGCGATGAACATGATGAAGCCGACCAGGACCGGGTAGTCACGGTCGTCGATGGCGGTGCGGATGAAGGAGCCGATGCCGCCGAAGGAGAAGACCGACTCGGTGAGCACGGCGCCCGAGAGCAGGGAACCGGTGAGCAGGCCGACCGCGGTGACGACCGGCAGCATCGCGTTGCGCAGCACGTGGCGGCCGCGCACGACGCGGGGGTGCAGGCCCTTGGACTCGGCGGTGCGGACGTAGTCCTCGCCGAGCACCTCGAGGACGCTGGCCCGCGTCATGCGCACGATCACGGCGAGCGGGATGGAGGCGAGGGCCAGCGCGGGCAGCACCAGGTGCACGAGGGCGTCCCAGGTGGCGTCGAACTCGCCGGTGAGGATGCCGTCGAGGGTGGCGAAGCCGGTCACCTCGGTGGCGTTCAGTCCGGTGGAGAGGCGGCCGTAGCTGGGGAACCAGCCCAGGTGGACGGCGAAGACCTGCTTGAGGAGCAGGGCGAGGAAGAAGACCGGGATGCAGATGCCGACCAGCGAGCCGGAGACCGCGGTCACGTCCAGCCATCCGCCGCGCCGCTTCGCGGCGAGGTAGCCCAGCGGGACGCCGACGACGACGGCGAACAGCATCGCCATGAGGGAGAGTTCGACGGTGGCCGGGAAGCGGAGGGTGAACTCGTCCCAGACCGGCTGTCCGGTCTGCACCGAGGTGCCCAGGTCCAGTTCCGCGATGCGCTTGAGGAAGCGCCAGTACTGGACGTAGAGCGGCTGGTCGAGGCCGAGCAGCCGGTTGATTCTCGTGATCTCGGCCTCGGTCGCCCGTTCGCCCAGGATCGCTGAAGCGGGGCCGCCCGGAAGCCGGTTGAGCCAGACGAAGAGCAGGACCGACAGGCCCAGCAGCGTGGGTATGAGCTGGAGCAGTCTTCGTGCGACGAGACGCAGCACCGCGCATGCCCCTTTCTGACGTACGTGTTGCCTGATGGACGCGTCCGCCCGGCCGCCTTGGGTGCGGCGGCCGGGCGGAGCGGGGTTGCGGTGCCTGGGTACCGCGGCTTACTTGAAGGAGACCTCGGCGAAGTTCTCCTGCGTCAGCGGCGAGACCTTCGGCGGGTTGACGTTCTTGCCGAACGCGATGGCCGGGGGCGAGGAGGAGACCGGCAGACCCGGCAGGTACTCCATGATCGCCTCGTTGGCCTTCTTGTAGGCCTCGGTGCGCTCGTCGCCGGTCAGCGTGGAGCCCGCGTTGACGGCCTCGAAGAGCTCCTTGTCCTTGAAGCCCCACTGCTTGTCGTACTCGGCGAACCAGGTGCCGATGAAGTTGAAGCCGTCGTTGAAGTCACCGGTCCAGCCGAGCATGTGCAGGGCGCAGGAACCGGCCTCGGTGGCGTCCAGGTAGTCCGGGGCCCACTTCATCGGCTTCGGGGTGACGGTGATGCCGGCCTTCTCGAGGTCGGCCTTCATCAGCTCGAACAGGTCCTGCGGGGCAGGCATGTACGGGCGGGTGACCTCGGTCGGGTAGCAGAACTCGATCTTGAGCTTCTCCTCGCCGGCCTCCTTCAGCAGGTCCTTCGCCTTGGCGGTGTCGAAGGGGTACTGCTTCACCTGGTCCGAGTAGCCGGCGATGGTGTCCGGCATGAACTGCGTGGCGACCTTGCCGCCCTCGGGCAGCTGGGTGGCGACCAGGTTCTCGCGGTCGACGGCGTGCGCGATCGCCTGGCGGACCTCCTTCTTCTTCAGCGCCGGCTCGGCGCCCTGGGACATGCCCACGTAGAAGAGGTTGAAGACGCCACGGGTCGGGACCACGAAGCCCTCGTTCTCGAGGGTCTTCACGTCCGCCGGCGCGACCAGGTCGTAACCGTCGATGTCACCGGCCTGGAGCGCCTGGCGGCGGCCCTCCTCGGTGTCGATCGTGCGGATGACGATGTTCTTGACCTTGGCCTTGTCGCCCCAGTAGTCGTCGAAACGCTCGAGGGTGACTTCCTTGTTGCCCTTGTTCCAGCCCTTGATCTTGTACGGGCCGGTGCCGGCGACCGTGCCGGCCTTCTGGCTGTACTCGGGGTACGTGATGGCGTCGCCCTTGGCGGTCGCCGCCTGGTTCTTGTACTCCGCGATCGCCTTGGGCGAGTGGATCGCCAGCGCGTTGAGCGAGAAGCCGCCGGGGAGGTTGGCGGAGGGCTTCTTCACCTCGATGACGGCGGTGTTCTCGTCCTTCGCGGTGCAGGACTTGTAGTTGGCCTCGGGGGCCTCCTTGTCCTCGTTCTTGGCGAAGCCGCCCATGACGGTCTGCCAGTAGTAGGACACCGCGCTGGACTGGTAGGTGCCGGTCCAGTTGAACCAGTGGTCGTAGTTGGCGCACACCGCCGCGGCGTTGAACGCCTCGCCGTCGTGGAACTTCACGCCCTTGCGGAGGTTGAAGGTCCAGACGGTGCCCTCGTCGTTGGACTCCCAGGTCTCGGCCAGGCCGCCCACCAGCTTGCTGCCGCCGGACTCGTGCTCCAGCAGGGCCTCGAAGGCCTGACGGGTGACGCGGAACGTCTCGCCGTCGCTCGCGAGCGCCGGGTCGAGCGAGCTCGGGTCGCCCGGGGCGCCGAAGACGAAGGTGTCCTTGGCGCCGTCGCCGGAGCCTTCCTTGTCGCGCTCGCTCGTGCACGCCGACGCGATCATTCCGACCGCCAAGACGGCCGTTATCGCCCGAGCGACGCGGGATTTGACTATGCGCATACGGGGCCACTCCGGGGTTCACTGGTGGGTGCGTACTGACCGGCCGAACATTACTCAGCCCGCTACGCGGGGAGAACAGTCCGCATAGTGGTGATACCTAGCTGAGATCTGAACAGCTGACGAACCCGGCATATCGCCTCGCCGGACGCGTCCCCAACTCCCTTGCGAAACACGGGGGAAACAGCCGTAACCTCCGCCCGAACTGGGCGAACGTCCTGCGGCGGAGGTTCAGTTGACGGCCGGGTAGCCGTATCCGCCGCGCGCCGGGCCGTGGGCGTCGCGGTCGTAGAAGGGGCGGGCGTTGGCCCGCATCCAGAGGACGACGGGGTCGTGGTCATCGGCCATGGCGACCGTGGAGACCGCCAGTCCGTCCGGCACCACGCCGACGGACTGGCCCATCATCGACCGCACCGACTCCACCGCCGCGGGCGACGCCTCGTACACGTCGAGCCCGATGGCCAGGTAGGGCGTGCCGAGCGCCGGCTGCACCCAGGCGCGGCGCAGCGCGCGCACCGCCGGGGTGCGGTGGGCGTTCTGGGCCAGCAGGGCGTAGAGCTGCGGGACCTCGATGGCGGGTTCGGACAGCCGCAGCGGCCCGGCGGGCTGGCGGTCCAGGCCGGTGGCGATGCGGCGCAGGTCCAGCCAGGGGACGCCGACGCCGCCGCCGGGGGCGTGCGGGTTGAGCCAGAGGCCGTGGTGGCCCGGGTAGAGGGCACGGGCCACCTCGATGGCGTCGGTCACCTCGTACCCGCGGCTCCAGCCGCTCGCGGACAGCTCCTGGGCGGACGTCACGCAGGGCGCGTAGGCGTACCCGTCGACCTCCATGCTCCCGTACTGCGCGTCGGGGGCGCCGGCCAGGCCGTGCCAGAGCAGCATCCACACCTGACCGGCGGACGGGGTCGCGAGCGCGCGCAGCAGCGCCTCGTAGGCGTCATAACGCCCGGGCGTGACCTGGCGCAGCATCTGCTCCACGTGCCCGGCGGCGGCCGTGCCCGACGCGCTCACCTCAACCAGCCCTTCGCGAAGACATTGGTTCCGCCCCATCGACGTCCGACAGCGAGTGTTCGACCGGGATTATGAAACCAGCTTAAGCGGCGCGGCAGACACCACCTGGAGCGAGCGGAAACCTCCCGGCCGGTTCCCGCGGGCGCGGCGGGGGATCAGACCGCGCCGTAGAACGGCGGCACCTTGGCGCGCAGGTAGTCGCAGACCGGGTCCGGGACGGCGTCCAGGAGGACCAGGTTCACCGGCCACCGCACCGGGTGGCGGCCCAGGGCGCGGCCGAGCGCCTCCAGCGGCAGGGCGCGGGCGTCGCCGGACGGGGCGTCCCAGGTGGCGAGCTCGACGCCGACGAACATCGCCGGCTCCGCCGTCTCGACGGCGGCCAGGCAGCGGCGCGCGGTGGCGACCACCCCGACGGCGGCGAACTCCTCGGAGGCGGCGCGCAGGAAGTCCACCGGGTCCTCCCGCCAGTCCGGCTCCCAGAGCCGCACCCGTCCGCCGCGGCCCGCGCCCTCGGGTCCCGCGGCACGGCAGAGTTCGGCGACGGCGGCCGGGGTCAGCGGAAGCCCCACCGCGCCGTCCGGGTTCACCACGACGCCCACCTCGGGCGGCAGCCCGCGCGCGAACTCCACGACCGGCGCGACGGAGAACGACATGTGGGGGCCGGCCACGCGCCGGAGCTGCTCCTGGGAGCTGAAGACCGGGACGAAGATCTGCCCGCCCAGCTCCACGGTGGGCAGGTCGAGGGTCCGGCTGTCGCGGTCGCCGCCGGCCGGGAGCGGGATCCACACATGGCTGCGGGTCAGCACCTCCAGGACCCGGCCGCCGGCCGACTCCGAGCCCGGGGCGGCGGCCGAGGCCGCCAGCACCTCCTCCAGCTCGTTGCCGGGCCATCCGCCCCTGAGGGTCTGGTCGTCCGTCGCGAAGTTCATGGTTACCGCCTGGAGTTCCCGCGCTGCCGCTGTCTGTCCGCTGGTCCGCCGCCGTCCGCGGCCGTCCGCGGCACGTCAGACTACGGGACGCCCGGCCGCCGGACGCCTCGCGCGCCGTGCGGGGCGAACCCGATCCCGTCGAGGACGCGCGCCGCCGTGCGGTCCAGCAGCACGGCCGAACCGCAGTCCCGCGGCAGCCGGCCCCGGGCGACGACGTCGGCGAGGAGCTGCCCGACCGCCTTGCGGTGCCGCGCGAAGGCGTACCGGGACACGCCGCGGCCGCGGGCCCGCTGCCCCTGCAGGGCCTCGGCGGGGGTGACGTCGAGCAGCACGAGCCGCAGCGTCCCGCCCCGCCGCCGGGCGGCCCGGCCCAGCCAGGAGCGGACCCACCGCTGGGTGCCGCAGTCGTGCACCACCACCGGCGCCGTCCCGCGCAGGGCGCGCCGCAGCCCGGCGTAGTGGTCGAGCCGCACCAGCGGCCGGTACACCGCGTACGGCATGGCCTGGGGCATCCGCGCGTCCCACCGGTCCCGGGTGTCCTGGGAGTCGATCCGGACCGCGTCCGGTCCGACGGTCCGCCGCATCATCGTGGACTTGCCGCTGCCCGGCAGCCCGGTGACCACCACCACGTCGCGCGGCCCGAAGACCAGCCGCGCGCCGACCGCGGCGCCGCCCACGCCGCTGCCGCCCCGCAGGTCGCACACCCCGTCCGCCACGGTCCCCGCGGCCGCGCACCGCGCCGTCCGGTCCGCGCCCTGGGCGCGCACCGCCCCCTGCGCCCGTGTCCCCGCCCGTGTCCCCGCCCAGGAACGCGCCCGGTGGCGCGCCCCGGGGCCGGTCACGGGCACGGCATGGCCGGCGCCGGCGATCGTCCTCTTCACGTGGTCGTCCTCCCCCATGGGTTCGGGACCTGGAGCATCCCCCCCGAGTGTAAAGAGAAGGCAATGCGCCGGTCGTCTCATTTCCGCCCGGTTCCCGCCACAGTCCCGCAACACACGGGGGGTCCGCCAGGCCCGGGGAGGCCGTGCGATGATGAGCGCGCCAACTGCATACCGGCCGCTTGAATCCGCGCGGGAGAGTCCCGGGTGACGGACACCATGTCCTGTCCCGGGCGCCGAAGGAGCAAGTCCCTCCCTTGAATCTCTCAGGCCCAGTCACCGCGCGGGCGAGGCACATCTGAAAAGCGGTCCGCCCCGGCGGGCCCACCCACGGTGCAAGCCCTGACCCCGGCCGGCGGTCATGGCGAACCTCTCAGGTTCCGATGACAGATGGGGAGGAACACTCCGTCGTCATGCCTTCGCCCGTACCGGGAGTTTGCCCATGAGCAGTTCCGACCTCCGTCACACCGCGCTCGACGCCCTGCACCGCTCGCTGGGCGCGACCATGACCGACTTCGCCGGCTGGGACATGCCGCTGCGGTACGGCTCCGAGCGTGACGAGCACAACGCCGTGCGCACCCGGGCCGGCCTCTTCGACCTCTCCCACATGGGCGAGATCACGGTCACCGGCCCGCAGGCCACCGCGCTGCTGAACCACGCGCTGGTCGGCAACATCGCCACGGTCGGCACCGGCCGCGCCCGCTACACGATGATCTGCCGGGAGGACGGCGGCATCCTCGACGACCTGATCGTCTACCGCCTGGGTGACTCCGAGGCCGGTTTCCCGCACTACATGGTCGTCGCCAACGCCTCCAACGCCCAGGTCGTCCTCGACGCCCTCACCGAGCGCGCCGCGGGCTTCGACGCCGAGGTCCGCGACGACCGGGACGCCTACGCGCTGATCGCCGTGCAGGGCCCCGCCTCCCCGGGCATCCTGGCCTCCCTCACCGACGCCGACCTGGACGGCCTGAAGTACTACGCGGGCCTGCCCGGCACCGTGGCCGGCGTCCCGGCGCTGATCGCCCGCACCGGCTACACCGGCGAGGACGGCTTCGAGCTGTTCACCGCCCCGGTCCACGCCGAGCGGGTGTGGCGGGCGCTGACCGAGGCGGGCGCGCCCGAGGGCCTGATCCCGTGCGGCCTGTCCTGCCGCGACACGCTGCGCCTGGAGGCCGGCATGCCGCTGTACGGCCACGAGCTCTCCACCTCCCTCACGCCCTTCGACGCCGGCCTGGGCCGGGTCGTGAAGTTCGAGAAGGAGGGCGACTTCGTCGGCCGCGCCGCCCTCGCCGAGGCCGCCGAGCGCGCCGCGACGAACCCGCCGCGCAAGCTGGTCGGCCTGGTCGCCGAGGGCCGCCGGGTCCCGCGCGCCGGCTACCAGGTGGTGGCGGACGGCGAGGTGGTCGGCGAGGTCACCTCCGGCGCGCCCTCCCCGACGCTGGGGAAGCCGATCGCGATGGCCTACGTCGACGCCGCGTACGCCGAGCCCGGCACGGCCGGCGTGGGCGTGGACATCCGGGGCACCCACGAGCCGTACGAGGTCGTCGCGCTGCCGTTCTACAGGCGCCAGAAGTAGCCTTCCGCCGCACCCTTCCTTTTCCCGGTTCTTCCGGACCCTTCGGAAACTCCCCGCGTACAGGAGAATCTCAGCCATGAGCAACCCCACGGACCTGCGTTACAGCAAGGAGCACGAGTGGCTGTCGCCCGTCGAGGACGGCGTCGCCACCATCGGCATCACCAAGTTCGCGGCCGACGCCCTCGGTGACGTCGTCTACGCCCAGCTCCCCGAGGTCGGCGAGACCGTCTCCGAGGGCGAGACCTGCGGCGAGCTGGAGTCCACCAAGTCGGTCTCCGACCTGTACTCCCCGGTCTCCGGCGAGGTCACCGAGATCAACGAGGACGTCGTCAACGACCCGTCCCTGGTGAACTCCGAGCCCTTCGAGGGCGGCTGGCTGTTCAAGGTCCGCGTCTCCGAGGAGCCGGGCGACCTGCTCACCGCGGACGAGTACACCGAGTTCGCCGGGAACTGAGCCTGATGTCGACGCTCAACACGCCCCTGCACCAGCTCGACCCCGAGGTCGCCGCGGCGATCGACGCCGAGCTGGCCCGCCAGCAGTCCACCCTCGAGATGATCGCGTCGGAGAACTTCGCTCCGGTCGCCGTCATGGAGGCCCAGGGCTCGGTCCTGACCAACAAGTACGCCGAGGGCTACCCGGGCCGCCGCTACTACGGCGGCTGCGAGCACGTCGACGTGATCGAGCAGATCGCGATCGACCGCCTCAAGGAGCTCTTCGGCGCCGAGCACGCCAACGTGCAGCCCCACTCGGGCGCCCAGGCCAACGCCGCGGTGATGCACGCCCTGCTCAAGCCGGGCGACACCATCATGGGCCTGAACCTGGCCCACGGCGGGCACCTGACCCACGGCATGAAGATCAACTTCTCCGGTCGTCTCTACGAGGTGGTCCCGTACCACGTCGGCGAGGACGGCCAGGTCGACATGGCCGACGTCGAGCGCCTGGCCAAGGAGGCGCGGCCGAAGCTGATCATCGCCGGCTGGTCCGCCTACCCGCGGCAGCTGGACTTCGCCGCGTTCCGCCGGATCGCGGACGAGGTCGGCGCGTACCTGATGGTCGACATGTCGCACTTCGCCGGCCTGGTGGCCGCGGGCCTCCACCCGAGCCCGGTGCCGCACGCCCACGTCGTGACCACCACCACCCACAAGACGCTGGGCGGCCCCCGCGGCGGTGTGATCCTCTCCACGGCCGAGCTGGCCAAGAAGATCAACTCCGCGGTCTTCCCGGGTCAGCAGGGCGGCCCGCTGGAGCACGTGATCGCGGGCAAGGCGGTGGCCTTCAAGGTCGCGGCGTCGGAGGAGTTCAAGGACCGCCAGCGGCGGACCCTGGAGGGCTCCCGCCTCCTGGCCGAGCGCCTGGTCCGGGACGACGTCACCGCCGCCGGCGTCTCGGTCCTCTCCGGGGGCACGGACGTCCACCTGGTCCTCGTCGACCTGCGCGACTCGGAGCTGGACGGGCAGCAGGCCGAGGACCGGCTCCACGAGATCGGCATCACCGTCAACCGGAACGCGGTCCCGAACGACCCGCGCCCGCCGATGGTGACCTCCGGCCTGCGCATCGGCACGCCGGCGCTGGCCACCCGCGGCTTCGGCGCGGAGGACTTCACCGAGGTCGCGGACGTCATCGCGGAGGCCCTCAAGGCCCCGTCGCCGTTCCCGGCCGACACGGCCGCCGCGCTGCGGGGCCGGGTGGAGGCCCTGGCCGCGAAGCACCCGCTCTACCCGTCGCTGTGACCTTCGCGACGGCGTGAGCAGCCCCGCACGGCGCGTATGAATTTCGTACCGCCTGGGGCTTTACGTACGATTCCCGTATGTGCCGGGGGCGTCCCGCCCGCCACCGTCCGGTGGGCGTGACGCCCCTCGCGCCTTCCCCCCACCCCCGCACCGCCAACGATTCAACGAGGAGTCGACGTGGCCGTCTCGGTCTTCGACCTGTTCTCGATAGGCATCGGCCCGTCCAGCTCCCACACGGTGGGCCCGATGCGCGCCGCGCGCATGTTCGCCGCCCGCCTGCGCAACGAGGACCTGCTGGAGGCCACCGCCTCCGTCCGCTGCGAGCTCTACGGCTCCCTCGGCGCCACCGGCCACGGCCACGGCACGCCCAAGGCCGTCCTGCTCGGCCTGGAGGGCGACTCGCCGCGCACGGTCGACGTGGAGTCGGCCGACGAGCGCGTGGAGAAGATCAAGGAGACCGGTCTCCTGCGCCTGCTGGGCGACCACGAGATCCCCTTCGACTTCGACGCCGACCTGGTCCTGCACCGCCGCGAGACCCTGCCGTACCACGCCAACGGCATGACCGTCGCCGCGTACGGCCCGTCCGGCGAGGAGCTCCTGCACAAGACGTACTACTCGGTCGGCGGCGGTTTCGTGGTCGACGAGGAGGCCGTCGGCGCGGACCGCGTCAAGCTGGACGACACGGTGCTGAAGCACCCCTTCCGCACCGGCGACGAGCTGCTGCGCCTCACCAAGGAGACCGGCCTGTCCGTCTCCTCCCTGATGCTGGAGAACGAGAAGGCCTGGCGCACCGAGGAGGAGATCCGCGCCGGTCTGCTCGACATCTGGCGGGTGATGCGCGAGTGCGTCGACCGCGGCATGTCCCGCGAGGGCATCCTCCCCGGTGGCCTGAAGGTCCGCCGCCGCGCCGCCGTCACCGCCCGCCAGCTCCGCGCGGCCGGCGACCCGCTGGCCCACTCCATGGAGTGGATCACCCTCTACGCCATGGCGGTCAACGAGGAGAACGCGGCCGGCGGCCGGGTCGTCACCGCCCCCACCAACGGCGCCGCGGGCATCATCCCGGCGGTCCTGCACTACTACCTGAACTTCGTTCCGGGCGCGGACGAGGACGGCGTGGTCCGCTTCCTCCTCGCCGCGGGCGCGATCGGCATGCTCTTCAAGGAGAACGCCTCCATCTCCGGCGCCGAGGTCGGCTGCCAGGGCGAGGTCGGCTCGGCCTGCTCGATGGCGGCCGGCGCCCTCGCCGAGGTCATGGGCGGCTCGCCCGAGCAGGTCGAGAACGCCGCCGAGATCGGCATGGAGCACAACCTGGGCCTCACCTGCGACCCGGTGGGCGGCCTGGTGCAGATCCCCTGCATCGAGCGCAACGGCATGGCCGCGGTGAAGGCCGTGACCGCCGCGAAGATGGCGCTGCGGGGCGACGGCTCGCACAAGGTCTCCCTGGACAAGGTCATCAAGACCATGAAGGAGACCGGCGCGGACATGTCGGTCAAGTACAAGGAGACGGCGCGGGGCGGGCTCGCGGTGAACATCATCGAGTGCTGACCGGCCGTACCGACCGGCCGTGCCCCGCGCGGGCGGACGCCCCGACCGGCGTCCGCCCGCGCCGCCGTTTCCACCCCCCGGACGGGCCCGCCCCGGCCTAGGCTGGCTGCGACGGTCTCCCACCGTGAGGAGCGCGCCATGCGTCCGCCCGCCGGCCTCGTGCCGCCCTGTGCCCTGGCCGAACTGTGGGCCGTGCGGCACGGGCAGAGCACGGCCAACCTCGCCTTCGCCGCGGCGGCGGAGTCCGGCTCCACCCGGCCGGTCCCGGGCCGCGACCGGGACGTCCCGCTCTCCGCGGCGGGCGTCGAGCAGGCGACGGCACTGGGGAGGGTGCTGGCCGGGTGGTCCGAAGGCGGGCCCGACCTGGTCGTCTGCTCCCCCTACCTGCGCGCCCGGCAGACCTGGGAGCTGATGGCCGCCCACGCCGCCGCCCTCGGCGTGCCACCCCTGGAGACCGTGGTCGACGAGCGGCTGCGGGACCGGGAGATGGGGGTCTTCGAGCTGCACCCGCCGCCCGCGCTGCGCGCCCGCGCCCCGGAGGAGGCGGCGCGGCGCGAACTGCTGGGCGACTGGTACTACCGGCCGCCCGGCGGCGAGGCCTTCACCGACGTCGCCGTCCGGGTCGGGCAGCTGGTCTCCGACCTGAGCCGGGCGGCACCCGGCCGGCGGGTCCTGTTCGTCGCCCACGACGGCGTCCTCGCCGCCCTGCGCCACGTCCTCGCCGGCGTCGGCGCGGACCCGCCCGAGCACCTGCCGCCGGTGCCCAACGCCTCGGTGTCGCACTGGCGCGGCGACGGGCACCGGCTGCGTCCGGTGCTCTGGGGCGACACCGCCCATCTGGCACCGCCCGTCTGACGCCGCCGATCCGACGCCGCCGAGCTGACCCCGCCCGTCCGACCCCGCCGGGCGGCGGGTGACCCCCGGGCCGGTGCGGGCCGCGCCGACGGCGGCGGTACGCTCCCGCCGGGGCCGCCCCCGACGGGCGGCACGGGAGGGAACGCGGGCATGCACGGAGCCAGGGGAACGGCACAGCGACGGACGACGGTGGCCGCGGCGGTCCTGGCCACCGTGCTCGGCGCCGCGGGATGCGGGCCGGACGCGCCGCCGGACCGGCCCGCCGCGTCGGGTGCCGACGCCGCTGCGGCCGCCGCGCCGTCGTGGGAGTTCCTGCACGTCGCGGACTTCCGGGGGCGTCTGACCGATGTCGCCGCCCTGGCCGGGGACGACGTCTGGGCGGTGGGCACCGAGGACGACGGCGAGGCCGTCGTCCTGCTCCACCACGACGGTGCCCGCTGGACCCGCGAGCCGCTGCCCGAGGCCCTGGGTGACGTCCGGTACCCGCCGCGGCTCGAGGCGGCCGGCACCGAGGAAGTGTGGCTGGTGCCCGCCGCGGGCAGCGCGGGCAACCCGTCCTGGGCGCGCTGGGACGGCGCGCGCTGGTCCGCCCTGCCCGGTCCGCCCCGGGACGCCGACGCCGCGCTCCACCTGCTCCCGGCGGCGGGCCCCGACATCGAGGTGGCGGGTCCGGACGACGCCTGGGTGCTGGCCGGCCCGCACACCGCCGTGCACTGGGACGGCGGGCGCTGGACCCCGACCCGGCTGCCGCACCCCGCCGCCGACCTGGCGGTGGCCGGGCCGGACGACGTCTGGGCGGTCGGCCACCGCACCACGGGGCCGGGGACCGAGTACGTGGCCGGTCTGCCGTACGCGCAGCCCGCCTCGGCGCACTGGGACGGCACGTCGTGGAAGCCGGTGGAGACCCCCCGGTACCGCTTCGACGAACCGCTCCCGGCCGAGCCGGGCGCGAGCCTCGACCGGGTGCTGGCGCTCGACGGCGGCGAGGTCATCGCCCGGGGAAGCCACACGTTCAACCACGGCGAACTGGAGAACGAGCCGCGGAGCGAGGACATCCGCCTGCGGTGGGACGACTCCCGGTGGGTCGGGCAGGAGCCCCCGCCCGGCCGCTGCGACCGCGCCCCGGTGGCGCGCGTCGACGGAGGGCTGCTGGTCGACGGCCACCGGTACCTGACCGGCGACGGCCGGTGCGTGCGCATCGGCCTTCCCCGCCTGCCGGCGTCCACCGGGGCGGGCGGGACGTCGAAGCAGTCGCTGCGGGTCGAGGGGACGCAGCGGGTCCCCGGCACCGGCGAGTGGCTGGCCGCCGGACACGTGCGGGTCGACCGGTCCGGCGGGCCCTTCTCCGCGCCGGTCGTGGTGCGGCTGCGGAGCGGCGGCTCCTGACCGTCCGCCGCCCGGCCGCCGGGCTGCCGGGCTGCCGGGCCGCCGGGCCGCACGGCCGCCCGCGGGTCCGGTTACGCCGCGGGCGCCCGGCGGGCCGCCGCGAGGGTGAGGGCGATGTCGATGATCATGTCCTCCTGGCCGCCGACCAGCCCCCTGCGGCCGCACTCCATCAGGATGTCGCGGACGTCGACGCCGTGGCGGGCGGCGGCGACCTCGGCGTGGCGCAGGAAGCTGGAGTAGACGCCCGCGTACCCGAGCGTGAGGGTCTCCCGGTCGACCCGGACGGGACGGTCCTGCAGCGGGCGGACGATGTCGTCCGCGGCGTCCTGGAGCTTGAACAGGTCGCAGCCGTGCGCGTAGCCGGACAGGTCGGCGACCGCGACGAACGCCTCGAGGGGGCAGTTGCCCGCGCCCGCGCCGTGGCCGGCGAGGGAGGCGTCGACGCGGCGGACGCCGTTCTCCACCGCCACCACCGAGTTGGCGACGGACAGCGAGAGGTTCTCGTGGGCGTGGATGCCGATCTCGGTCTCCGCGTCGAGGACGTCGCGGTAGGCGCGGACCCGGGCGGCGACGTCGTTCATGGTCAGCCGGCCGCCGGAGTCGGTGACGTAGACGCAGTGGGCGCCGTACGACTCCATCAGCCCGGCCTGCCGGGCCAGCTGCTCCGGCGCGGCCATGTGGGAGAGCATCAGGAAGCCGGAGACGTCCATGCCCAGTTCGCGGGCGGCGGCGATGTGCTGCGCGGAGATGTCGGCCTCGGTGCAGTGGGTGGCCACGCGGACCGAGCGCACGCCGAGGTCGTAGGCGTGCTTCAGTTCGTCGATGGTGCCGACGCCCGGGAGGAGCAGGGTGGTGAGGCGGGCGTTCTTCAGGACCGAGGCGGCGGCCTCGATCCACTCCCAGTCGGTGTTCGAGCCGGGGCCGTAGTTGAGCGATCCGCCGGCCAGGCCGTCGCCGTGCGCTACCTCGATGGCGTCCACGCCGGCCTCGTCGAGCGCCAGCACGATGCGCTTGACGTCCTCGGGGGTGATCCGGTGCCGGACGGCGTGCATGCCGTCCCGGAGGGTGACGTCCTGGACGAAGATCTCGGTGCTCACTTCGCGGTCTCCTTCGCGGCGGCGATCCGCTCGGCCATCCGCACGGCGGCCGAGGTCATGATGTCGAGGTTCCCGGCGTACTCCGGCAGGTACATGCCCGCGCCTTCGACCTTGAGGAAGACGGACACCTGGTGGGTGGGCCGGGCGGTGTCGCCGTCGGCGAGGAGCGTCTCCACGGGCTGGTCGGCGGGGATCGCGGTGATCTGGACGTCCTGGACCATCCGGTAGCCGGGGACGTAGGCGGCGACGTCGGCGACCATCTTCTCGACGGACTCCGTGATCCGCCGCTCCAGGTCCGCGGTGTCCTCGCCGTCGTCCAGGGTGACCAGGGCGAACACCGTGTCGCGCATCATCAGCGGCGGCTCGGCCGGGTTGAGGATGATGATCGCCTTGCCGCGGCGCGCGCCGCCGACCCGCACGACGGCCTCGGAGGTCGTCTCGGTGAACTCGTCGATGTTGGCCCGGGTGCCGGGGCCGGCCGACCGGGAGGCGATGGAGGCGACGATCTCCGCGTAGGCCACCGGGACGACGCGGCTGATCGCGGCGACGACGGGGATGGTGGCCTGGCCGCCGCAGGTGACCATGTTGACGTTGGGCGCGTCCAGGTGTTCGTCCAGGTTGACCGCGGGGACCACGTACGGGCCGATGGCGGCCGGGGTGAGGTCGATCATGCGGATGCCGAGCGGGCGGAGCCTGGCGTCGTTGGTCCGGTGCGCGCCGGCCGAGGTGGCGTCGAAGACGATGCCGATCTCGTCGATCTGCGGCGACCTCAGCAGTCCGTCCACGCCCTCGTGGGTGACCTCGAAGCCGAGGCGGGCGGCGCGGGCCAGGCCGTCGGACGCCGGGTCGATGCCGACCATGACGCCCATCTCGAGGTGCTGCGCGGTGCGCATGATCTTGATCATCAGGTCGGTGCCGATGTTGCCCGACCCGATGACGGCGACCTTCGTCTTGCTCATCGTCGTGTTCCTCGCGGGGAAGGTGTGGGGGGTCAGCTGAAGGTGACGGAGACCGGGCCGAGGCCGGTGACCGTGGCGCGCACGGCGTTGCCCGCCGTCACGGGGCGCATGGGGCCGAGGGCGCCGGAGAGGACGACCTGGCCCGCGCGGAGCGGGGAACCGAGGTCGCGGGCCTGGCGGGCGAGCCAGACCAGGGCGTTGACCGGGTCGCCGAGGCAGGCGGCGCCGTCGCCGGTGGAGACGGTCTCGCCGTCGATCGTCATGGCCATCTCGGCCGTCACGGGGTCGAAGTCGTCCAGCGGGACGCGGCGGGTGCCGAGCACGTAGCCGCCGGCGGAGGCGTTGTCGGCGACGGTGTCGCCGAAGCTGATGTCCCAGCCGGCCACCCGGCTGCCGCAGATCTCGAGGGCGGCGACGGCGTGGTCGACGGCCTCGCGGACCTGGGCGTCGTCCAGCGGCCCCTCCGCCAGGTCGGCCTTGAGCACGAAGGCGATCTCGGCCTCGACCCGGGGCTGGAGGATCGCCGCGGCCGGCACGACGGCGCCGTCGGCGTACTCCATGTCGTCGAAGAGGACGCCGAAGTCGGGCTGGTCGACGCCGAGCTGCCGCTGGACGGCGGTGGAGGTCAGGCCGATCTTCCGGCCGACGACGGTGGCGCCCGCCGCGACGCGTTCGGCGGCCAGCGCGGACTGCACGGCGTAGGCGGCCTCGACGTCGTCCCGGCCGATCAGGTCGCGGACGGGGGCGGCGGGTACGCCGGTGGCGGCCGCCTCGCGGAGCCGGGCAGCGGCGGCGGCGATGCTGTCGGGGCCGACAGCGGGCTGGGTGTGGGGCATGGCGTCCAATCTGCTCCACCGGGCGGCCGTTCTCCATGGCGGCGTTCCACTCAGCGGTACGCTGTTCCGTATGGAAGACCGCCGGACCAGGGACGACAACGACACCGTCCTGGGCAAGGCGCTGGCGATCCTGCGGGCGTTCGGCCCGGCCGACTCGGTGCTCCCGCTGGCCGAGCTGGTGCGGCGCACCGGTCTCGCGAAGGGCACCGCGCACCGGGTCGCCGGGGACCTGGTGCACCACCGGCTGCTGGACAGGACCGGGCACGGCTACCAGCTCTCGGGCGGGCTGTTCGAGCTGGGACTGCGCGCCGCCTCGGAGCGGACCCTGGTGGAGCTGGCGATGCCGTTCCTCCAGGACCTGTACGAGCGCACCCACGAGACGGTGCACCTGGGGGTGCGGCAGGGCGGCGAGGTGCTGTACCTGACGAAGATCGGCGGTCACCGGCAGGCGAAGGCGCCCTCGCGCACGGGTGGGCGGATGCCGGTGCACTGCACGGCGATCGGCAAGGTGCTGCTGGCCCACGCGGACGAGGACGAGCGGGCGGCGGTGCTGGCGGGGCCGCTGGAGCGGCGCACGCCGCGGACGGTGGTCGCGCCGGGGATGCTGGGGCGGCAGCTCGCGAAGGCGGTGGAGACGGGGGTCGCCTACGAGCGGGAGGAGTCGACGCCGGGGCTGCTGTGCGTGGCGGCGCCGGTGCTGAGGCCGGACGGTCGCACGGCGGTGGCCGCCGTCAGCGTCACCGGGCCGGTGGGACGGTTCCGGCCCGAGGCCCACGCCAACACGGTGCGGTCGGCCGCGGCGGCCCTCGCAGCCGTCCTCGCCACCCGCCCCCGCCACCGCACCTGACCTCCGCCACGGCACGGGATCGGCCGGCCTGTCCTGCCGCCGCCCCGCTACGGCACCGGGTGGGCGACCGGCGGGGCGGGGCCCTTGGGCTGGGACGGCAGCGAGGCGAAGAGATGCGCGTCGTTGTGCAGGACCAGCAGGGCCGTGTCGTCGGCGGGGCGGCCCCCGGTGTGGTGGAGCAGCGCGGACTCCAGGGAGCCGAGGAGGTACCGCGCGGTGACCGGACGGCCGCGGGCCGCGCCGGTCAGGGTCTCGGGCAGCGGGAAGAGCCGGCCCCGGTCGTCCCGCGCCTCCGTGACGCCGTCGGTGTGGAGGATCAGGGCGTCGTCGGGGCGCATCCGGCCGCAGTGGGTGACCGGAACGTGCTCCGGCAGGGGGAAGACCCCGAGCGGCGGCAGCGGTTCGGCCTCGGACAGCGGGCGGGTGGGGCCCACCCCGACCCGGTACGGCCACGGGTGGGCGCAGTTGACCGCGCGCAGCACGCCGTCCCCGCGGATCTCCAGGAGCAGCAGCGTCACGAACTCCTCGCCCGCGGGGTGCTGCCCCTCCTGCGCGCGGCGCCGCAGGTGGCGGGCGAAAGCCCGGTCGAGGCGGCGGAGCACCCCGCACAGCTGGTGCTCCTCGTGCGCCGCCTCGCGGAAGCAGCCGAGCACCGCGGCGGCGGCGGGGACGGCGTCCAGGCCGTGGCCGCGGACGTCGCCGATGAGGGCGCGCACACCGTGCTCGGTATCCAGCACCTCGTAGACGTCCCCGCCGATCACCGCGCCGGGGTCGGCGGAGCGCTGGACCGCCGCCACGCCGAGGCCGCCGACGCGGGGTGGCAGGGGGCGCACCAGGACGCCCTGGGCGGTGGCGGCGATGTCCCAGGACCGGTCCAGCTCCCGCAGCAGCGCCCGGCGGGTGTGGAGGATCATGCCCGTGCCGACGCCGAGGAGGGCGGCCGTGGTGACCGGCCGGACCCACGCGGCGCTCCTCTCCCCGGTGACCTCGGCGATCAGCCAGTGCCCGGCGACGACCGTGCCCCACAGAGCGGTCAGCCCCAGGGCGAGCGTCCGGCGCTGCGCTGTGAGACGGAACATGCCGCTGACCCCCTCGTCGGGCTGCTCGGGCCCGGTCGGGCGGAACGGCGTGGACGGAACCGGTCCGATTCTCGCCGTCGGCCCCTCCGCCCGGAAAGGATCTTCCGGACTTCTCATTCGAATGAGTGAGCTGCACGTCCGGGAGGGGACGACCCGACGGACCGGGGGACGCGGTGCTCAGGCCGCGGCGCCCCAGTCGCGGGGCGCAAGCCGCGGCGCTGCGCTCAGGCGAGGGCCACGTGCCGCTCCGCCCAGCGGGCCAGCTCCACCGCGCACGCGGCCACCGACTCGCGCCAGGTCCGGGCCGCCCCGTCCCCCGCGTCGTCGCTGACGTGCTTGACCAGTCGGATCGGCACGCCGGCCCGCCGCGCCACCGACGCCAGCGCGTACCCCTCCATGTCCACCAGCGCGGCCTGCTCGGCGAGACGGTCCCGGGTCGCGTCGTCGGAGATGAAGCTGTCCCCGGTGGCCAGCACCGGGCCGGCCGCGTCGCCCTCGCCCAGGGTGATCGGCGCCCCGTAGACCTCGCCGGTCAGCCCCTCCAGCAGCCGCCAGTCCAGGTCGTGCTGCACCACCCGCGACACCACGTGCGTCCCCGTCAACCCGGGCCGCAGCGCCCCGGCCGTCCCGAGGTTCACGATCTCCCGCGGCAGCACCCCGCGCCCCAGCGCCCCCGCGAGCGCGGCGGCCGCGTTGACCTTCCCCATCCCGGTCAGCAGCACGGGCGCCCCACCGGCCCGCAGCTCCGCCGCCTCCTCCTTGACCGCGAGCACGAACAGGGGGCGGTCGGGGTTCATCTCACCGATCAGTTCCATGGCGTCAACGGTACGGGGAGGACCGCGGACGGCATCAGCCGGACGGTGCCGTCAGGGGTCCCCGGCCGTCGGGGGTCGTATGCCGAGCCACTGTTCGGCGTCCCAGACCACGAAGCGGTCCACCTCGGTGAAGCCCAGCTTCGCGGCGAGGCGCATCGAGGGGGCGTTGGCGGACTGGGTGGTGAGGATCACCGGTTCGCCGGGGAGGGCGTCGGCGACCCGGCCGAGGGCGGCCGCGCAGGCCTCGTGGGCGTACCCGGAGCCCCACGCGCGGGGGAGGAACAGGTGGCCGAGGTCGACCTTGCCCGCGGCGGGCGGGCGTCGGTGTGCTGCCGCCCTCCTGATCAGGACCTGGCCGATCATCTCCCCGTCGCGTTCGACGACGAAGCTGCCGGGCCACCGCTCGGGCACCGCGGGCAGCTCACGCTCGAGTTCGGCGCGAGGGCGCGGGCCGCCGAGGTAGGTGTGGACCTCCGGCGAGGCGAGCAGTCCGACGAACGCCGGGTGGTCACGGGCCTCGGGCTCGCGGAGCACGAGCCTCCCGGTCCTGATCGGCTCGGGCGGCCACACCACGGGTCCCAGGTCTTCCATCCGCGCACGCTGACAGAGGCAACACCGGCTGCCAGCAGGCCCGTTCAGGGCGAGGGTGGAGAGGACACGCGCCCGCGCACGACCGGATAGGGTGACATGTACCGGTTGATGGGGGTCAGGGAGGTTGTCAAGGGGAATGCTCCCTTCAACCCCTCTCATCGCGAGGCCACTTGAGGGAGACCCCCACATGCTGCAGGGCATCGACGTCAGTTCGCACCAGTCCGCCTCCTACGACACCGACGGACTCGCCTTCGTGATCGTCAAGGCGACCGAGGGCCGTACCTATGTGAACCCGAGAATGGAGGCGCAGGTCGAACGCGCCCGGGAGGCCGGGCTGGTGGTCGGCTTCTACCACTTCCTCTGGCCGGACCACATCACCGAGCAGGCCGAGTTCTTCGCCGACAAGGCCCCCGCCCAGCCCGGTGACCTGCTGGCCTGCGACTGGGAGACGACCAGCCGCGGGACCCGGGCGAGCAACGCGGAGAAGGACCGGTTCATCCGGAAGGTGAAGTCGCTCAAGCCGCGCAACCGGGTGCTGCTGTACTGCAACCGCACGTTCTGGCTGAGCCACGACCGGACGTCGTACGCCGGCGACGGCCTGTGGATCGCGCAGTACGGCGTCGCGAAGGGCAAGCCGCGGATCAAGGCGAAGTGGACGATCCACCAGTACACGGACGACCCGCTGGACAAGAACGTGGCCCGGTTCGACAGCCGCCGGGCGATGCGGGAGTGGGCCGAGGGGGCGTGAGACCGGACCAGGGCGGCACACGACGGGGGCGGGTCGGGAACCGGACGCGGCGGAACGCGGGAGCCGCCCCGCACCGTGGGGTGCGGGACGGCTCCGGGCGCCGGTCAGGACGTCACTTGGAGAGGTACGCCCAGAACTCGTCGAAGGAGAGGAGCTTGTCGCCGTCCAGGTCACGGGAGGCGATGATCGACTCCGCGACGGTGTCGGTGACGTTCCAGTCACCGGCCTGCGCGAGCGCCCGCTTGAACTCGGCGGCGGTGACGAGGCCGTCCCCGTCGGCGTCGAGCCGGTCGAACTCCTTGCGTGCTTCCTGGATGTCCGCCATGTGGGACCCTCCCCTTCGTGCCATGCGCGCGTCCACGTCCATGGTGACGCCTGCGTCTCTGCTTGATTGACGGAGGTCAGATTATCCGGCCGCGCGGGGGCGCGGAGCGGCGACCGTCCCCTCGCGCGGACATGGCCTACACCCGGTCGGAGACCCGCATCTCGAACCAGGTGCGCTTGCCGCGCGGCAGCAGGTCGACCCCCCACCGGTCCGCCATGCGGTCGACGAGGAAGAGGCCCCGGCCGCTCTCGTCCATCGGCTGCACCGGCATCAGGCAGGGCAGGGCGCGGGACGGGTCGCGCAGTTCCAGGCGGATCCAGCCGCGGCGGCGCCTCATCCGGAGCCCGAACTGGGCGGCGCCGGTGTGCCGGACGGCGTTGCCCTCGAGTTCCGAGATGAGCAGCGTGCAGTCCTCGGCCAGCTTGGGGCCGAGCGCCCAGTGGCGCAGGACGACGACCTGCACCAGGCGCCGCGCGGTGCCGCACGTCTCGGGCCAGGCCGGCAGGACGACCTCGGCCTCCGCCGGGTTGCCGTAGGCCGCGAGGGCGGCGAGGGCACGTTCGTCCTCGACCGCGGGCGACCAGCGCGTCAGGGGGACGCCGCCAGGCCCCTTCGACTGTTCGATGCCCTCCAGCCCCGCCATGCCCCCATCATGGCGGCCCGAAGGGTGCCTCGGGGGCGGTTCCGCAGGAATCCGCACACCGGAGCGATCGATTCCGTTCGTTCGGGTGACATATGCCAGACAGCCATGCATGAGCCCTGGTCAGAGCTTTTACGGAGAGAGGTGATGGAGGGGGTGATTCCGGCCGCTCCGGAATCACCCCCTCCACGCACGCTGCCCCAAGGCGACCGTCCCTACAGGAACTTGGCCTTGCCAGGGCCCTCCTCGACGAAGGACTTCATGCCCCGCTCCCGGTCCTCCGTGGCGAAGAGCCCGGCGAACCAGTTGCGCTCGATGGCGAGGCCGGTGTCCAGGTCGGTCTCCAGGCCCGCGTCCACCGACTCCTTGGCGGCGCGCAGCGCGACGGCCGGGCCCTGGGCCAGCTTGGCGGCCCAGGCGTGGGCCTCGGTGTAGACGTCGGCGGCCGGGACGACCCGGTCCACCAGGCCCAGGCTCAGCGCCTCGTCGGCCCGCACGTGGCGGCCGGTGAAGATCAGGTCCTTGGCGCGGGAGGGGCCGATCAGACGGGCCAGGCGCTGGGTGCCGCCGGCGCCGGGGATCAGGCCGAGGAGGATCTCGGGCTGGCCCAGCTTGGCGTTGTCGGCGGCGATGCGGTAGTCCGCGCACAGCGCCAGCTCGCAGCCGCCGCCCAGCGCGTAGCCGGTGATCGCGGCGACGACCGGCTTGGGGATCCGGGCGACCGCGGTGAAGGAGTCCTGGAGGCCCCGGCCCCGGGCGACCATCGCCGCGTGATCCATGGCCCGCATCTCCTTGATGTCCGCGCCGGCCGCGAACACCTTCTCCCCGCCGTACACGACCACGGCGCGGACGTCGTCGCGCCCGGTGATCTCCTCGGCGAGTTCCTTGATGCGGTCCTGGGTCGCGATGTCCAGGGCGTTCATGGGCGGGCGGTCGAGCCGGATCGTGCCGACGCCTTCGGCGACTTCGAGATGAACGGTCATGCGCAGCAGGTTACGGCCCGAACGCGCAGGCCGGCCCGGTGCGCTGTGTCACACCGGGCCGGCCGCTCCGCCGCTCTGCCGCTCCGCGGCCCTACTTCTTCCAGTCCTCCCAGGACATGTTCCAGCCGTTGAGGCCGTTGTCCGGGGCGATCACCGCGTCGTCGCTGTTCTTGACCTCGACCACGTCGCCGATCAGCGAGTTGGTGAAGAACCAGGCGCCGGGCGCGGACTTGTCCCAGCCGCCGCGGGTGTCGCGCAGGCCGATGCAGCCGTGGCTGGCGTTGTAGTTGCCGAAGGCGTCGCCGCCCCAGTAGTTGCCGTGGATGAACGTGCCGGTGGTGGACAGCCGCATGGCATGGGGCACGTCCTCGATGTCGTACTCGCCCTCGTAGCCGACGGTGTCGCCGTTCATCCGGGTCACCCGGTACTTCTCGCTGATGACCATCTTGCCGTTCCAGGTCGCGGAGCCGGGGGCGCCGGTGGTGACCGGGATGGTCTTGACCAGCTTGCCGTCGCGCACGACCTTCATGGTCAGCTTCTTGGCGTCCACGGTGGACACCTGGGCGCGGCCGATCGTGAAGGAGACCGTCTTCGCCTGGCTGCCGTAGACGCCCGGGCGGCCCTCGACGCCGTCGAGGTTGAGGGTGACGGTGACCTTGGTGCCGGCCTTCCAGTACTCCTCGGGGCGGAAGTCCAGGCGGTCGTTGCCGAACCAGTGGCCCGCGACCTCGACCGGCGGGTCCGTCTTGACGCGGATCGCCTTCTCCACCGCGTCGGGCTCGGTGATGCCGCGGGTGAAGCGGATGGAGAACGGCATGCCCACACCGACGGTGGAGCCGTCCTCCGGGGTGAAGTGGCCGATGAAGGTGTTGGCGGGCGTCAGCGTGGTGAAGCTGGTGTCCTTGACCGCGACCCGGCCGTCGGCGTCCTTGGCCTCGGCGTGCACGTGGTACTTGGCGCCGGAGGCGAGGTGGGTCGCGGGGACCCAGGCGGCGCCGTCCGCGGAGATGTCGCCGGCGATCTCGGTGCCGTCGTCGTCCTTGACCTCGACCTTGGTCAGCTTGCCCTTCTCGGCCGTCACCTTGAGGGCGCCGGTCGTCTTCACGTCCTTCGTGCCGTCGTCCGGGCTGATCGTCACGACCGCCTCGGACTGCTTGGCGGCCGGGGCGGCCGTCGCGGCGCCCCCGCCGGTCCCCTCGCCGGCGCCTCCACCCTTGGCGTCCGTTCCGCCCCCGCCACCGCAGGCCGTCACGGCGACCAGCATCAGGCTCGCCAGCAGGGCCGCGGCGCCGCCACGCCGTCCCCCGGAGCGCCGCCCGGTCGTCGTTCCCCTTGTCGGCCACACGTTCACGTGTGCTCCCCCTCTTCCCCTCATCGGGCCTGGTCAGACCCCCTCCCGGCGCGTCACGCGCGCCATGACGAATCGTAAGGGCAGGATCATGCCTCTCCCCCGACCGGAAAGGTCACCGTTTCGTCCCAACTTCGGTTCCAAACCTGTCAGAGGGCGAAAACTTCCGGAGCGTTGCCGTCGGCACGTCCTCCGGGTACGTGAGCGGGAGGCCCGGGATGGGCATGAACCCGGGGTAGGACGACGCGCCGGGGTGGCCGCGCCGGGACGGCCGCGCCCCCTCGCCCGTTGTCGCCCCACGAACCGCGGGAGGCCGACCGGTGTCGAGCGCAGCCGAGCAGGAGACGGTGGCGGACCAGCACGCCGCCGACGCGGACCACGACGCCCTCGCGGCCGTCGGACTGAACGGGACCGCGCGCCTCACGGCGCCCGCGCCCCCCGTGTGGCCGGGGTCGTCCACCCCGTTGGGCGCCCGCTACCGGGTGGGTCCCGACGGGGTCGCCGGCACCAACTTCGCCCTGTGGGCGGGCGGCGCCGAGGCGGTGGAACTCTGCCTCTTCGAGGCCGACGGCACCGAACGGCGGCTGCTCCTGAGCGAGCTGACCCACGAGATCTGGCACGGCTTCGTGCCCGGGATCCACCCCGGGCAGCGCTACGGCTTCCGGGTGCACGGCCGCTGGGACCCGTGGACCGGCGCCCGCTGGAACCCCGCCAAGCTCCTCCTCGACCCCTACGCGCGGGCCGTGGACGGCGAGTTCACCCTGCCGCCCGAGGTGTACGGGCACGTCCGCGACTGGCCGGACCAGCAGGTCGCGGACACCGTGCGCGACGACCGGGACTCCGCGCCGTTCGTCCCCAAGGGCGTGGTGGTCCACGACGACGACGACTGGGCGGACGACCGCCGGCCCAAGACCCCCTGGGCCGACTCGGTCATCTACGAACTCCACGTCCGCGGCTTCACCCAGCGCCACCCCGGCGTGCCCGAGGAGCTGCGCGGCACCTACGCGGGCCTCGCCCACCCCGCGGCGATCGAGCACCTGACCCGGCTCGGCGTGACCGCCGTGGAGCTGCTGCCGGTGCACCAGTTCGCCCACGAGGACCACCTGCTGCGCCGGGGCCTGACCAACTACTGGGGCTACAACTCCATCGGCTACTTCGCCCCGCACGCCGCCTACGCGGCCACCGGCACCGGCGGCGAGCAGGTCGGCGAGTTCAAGCGGATGGTGCGCGCCCTGCACGCGGCGGGCATCGAGGTGATCCTCGACGTCGTCTACAACCACACGGCGGAAGCCGGACAGTTCGGCCCCACCCTGTCCCTCAAGGGCATCGACAACCGCGGCTACTACCGCCTCCAGGGCGACGCCCGCCGCTACGCCGACTACACCGGCTGCGGCAACACCCTGCACGTGGTGCGCCCCCAGGTGCTGCGGCTGATCACGGACTCGCTGCGCTACTGGGTGACCGAGATGGGCGTGGACGGCTTCCGCTTCGACCTCGCGGCGGCGCTGGCCCGCTCCATGCACGACGTCGACATGCTCTCGCCGTTCCTCGCGGTGATCGCCCAGGACCCGGTGCTGCGCCGGGTGAAGCTGATCGCCGAGCCGTGGGACGTGGGCTCCGGCGGCTACCAGGTGGGGGCGTTCCCGCCGCTGTGGACGGAGTGGAACGACCGCTACCGGGACGCCGTGCGCGACTACTGGCGCGGCGCGCTGCCGGACGTCCGCGACCTCGGCTACCGCCTCTCCGGCTCCAGCGACCTCTACGCCTGGGGCGGCCGGCGGCCCTACGCCTCGGTCAACTTCGTCACCGCCCACGACGGTTTCACCCTGCGCGACCTGGTCTCGTACCACCACAAGCACAACGAGGCCAACGGCGAGGGCAACCGCGACGGAACCGGCGACAACCGGTCCTGGAACTGCGGCGCCGAGGGCGAGACGGACGACGCCGAGGTCAACGCGCTGCGCCGCCGCCAGCTGCGGAACCTGCTGACCACCCTCCTGCTCTCCACCGGCGTGCCGATGCTGGTCGCCGGAGACGAGATGGGGCGCACCCAGGGCGGCAACAACAACGCGTACTGCCAGGACAACGAGATCGGCTGGGTCGACTGGTCGCTGCTGGAGGAGCCCGGCTGGCGGCAGCTGTTCGAGCTGACCTCCCGGCTGGTCGCGCTGCGCCACCGCCACCCGGTGCTGCGGCGGCGCGCCTTCTTCTCCGGCCGCGCGCAGGGCGCCGACGGGCTGCGCGACCTGGCCTGGTTCACCCCGGACGGCGCCGAGATGACCGAGGGGGACTGGTTCGCGCCCACCGCCACGCTGGGGATGTACCTGTCCGGGCGGGACATCCCCGGACGCGACGAGCGCGGGGCGCCCGTCGTGGACGACAGCTTCCTCGTGGTCCTCCACGCCGACCACGACCCCGTCGCCTTCACCCTCCCCGGCCGCCCCTGGGCCGACCGCTACGAGGTGGTGGTCGACACCGGCCTCGAGGACCAGGCACGGCCGCCCGCCGCCTCGCACACCGCGGGCGACACGATCCACGTCCCGCCCCGCACCGTGCTGCTCCTGCGGGTGCGGTAACGAGCTCCCGCCCGCCACCCCCACGGAGCCGGGCCCGGCGGTCAGCCCCCGGCTCGGCCGGCGGTCACTTCCCGGCACGGCCGGTGGTCAATACCCAGCACGGCCGGTGCTCGCCCCCCGGCACGGCCGAGTGGTCGCGCCCCCCGGCACGGCCGGTGGTCACTTCCCGGCACGGCCGGTGCTCGCCCCCCGGCACAGGCGGCGGTCACTTCCCGGCACGACCGAGTGGCCGCACCCCGGCACAGGCGGCGGTCACTTCCCGGCACGACCGAGTGGCCGCACCCCGGCACAGGCGGCGGTCACTTCCCGGCACGACCGAGGTGGCCGCTCCCCGCGCGGCCGGTGCTCGCCCCCGCACGGCCGCAGGCCGCGCACGGCGCCCGGACCCCGGTAGTGGGCGGACCGGGGGGGACGGCACCGTGCGGCAGGCTCGCGCCTCCCGTGCCCCCGGGAACGCCCCCCGACGCCTCCCGCGCCCCCGCCGCCGCCGGAAAAATCGGTGGGCGATGTCAGCATCAAAGCCTAGGCTCGCTGCTGATGCCCAGGACCACCGCCGCCGAGCGTTCCCCAGCCGTCCAGACCCTCCTCCGTCTGTGGCCGTTCGTCCGGCCCGTCCGGGCGCGCCTGGGCGGCGCCGCCGTCGTGGCGGTCCTCGCCTCGCTGATCAGCCTGGTCATCCCGCTGGTCCTCAAGTGGCTGGTCGACGGCCCCATCGCGGACGGCGACACGGCGGGGGTCTGGCTGGGCGCGCTGTGGGTGCTGCTGCTCGGTCTCGCCGAGGCCCTGCTGTTCGGCCTGCGCCGCTGGATGGTGGCCCGCCCGCTGTCCGGTGTGGAGGCCGGCATGCGCGAGGCGCTCTACCGCCGGCTCCAGCGGCTGCCGATCGCCTTCCACGACCGCTGGGCCTCCGGGCAGCTGCTCTCCCGGGCCACCACCGATCTGATGATCATCCGCATGTTCCTCGCCTTCCCGCTGACCTTCCTCCTGGTCAACGGGGTGACGATCCTGGTCGGCGTCATCGTGATGCTGGTGATGGACCCGGCGCTGGGGCTCGTGGTGCTCGTCCCCGTGATTCCCGTGATCGTCGTCTGCTCGATCTTCGAGAAGCGCTTCTCCGAGGCCGCCCGCACCGCCCAGGACCAGGTGGGCGACGTGACGACCCTGGTGGAGGAGAGCGTCCTCGGCATCCGGGTCATCAAGGGCTTCGGCCGCCACCGCAGCCAGGCCGACGCCTTCCGGGAACTGACCCGCCGGCTCCGCGGCACCGAGCTGCGCAAGGCGCGGCTGCTGGGCGCGATCATGACCGTCATCGTGGCCCTGCCCGAGCTGGCCATCGCCGCCTGCCTGGTCCTCGGCACCATGCGGGTGGCCGACGGCACGCTCTCCGCGGGCACCCTGGTGGCCTTCCTCTCCACCGCCCTGGCGCTGCGCTGGCCGGTGGACTCGATCGGCTTCCTGCTGGCGATGAGCCAGGAGGCGGCCACCGCCACCGCCCGCTACTTCGAGGTGCTGGACACCGAGCCCGAGTCGCGGGCCGCCGCCCCGGCCGCCACCCCGAAGGCCGCCCTCACGGTGAAGGAGCACGGCGGACTGCGGCTGGAGGGCGTCCGGTTCCGCTTCCCCGACGCCCCCGAGGACGCCCCGCCGGTGCTGGACGGCGTCGACCTGCACGTACGGCCCGGCGAGTCGCTGGCCCTGGTGGGCGTCACCGGCTCCGGGAAGACCACCCTGACCTCCCTGGTGCCCCGGCTCCACGAGGTCACCGAGGGCCGGATCACGCTGGACGGCGTCGACATCACCACCATGCCGCGCGAGGAACTGCGCTCCCGGGTGGCCGTCGCCTTCGAGGACCCCACCCTGTTCTCCGCCACGGTCGGCGAGAACGTCCTGATGGGCGCCG
The DNA here is from genome assembly GCF_053592575.1 of Streptomyces sp. NPDC002640. NCBI lineage: Bacteria > Bacillati > Actinomycetota > Actinomycetes > Kitasatosporales > Streptomycetaceae > Streptomyces > Streptomyces sp. NPDC002640. The sequence continues at coordinate 269,109 of NZ_JBSFVZ010000004.1, forward strand.
CCGGACACCCCGGTCCCGAGGACCTGGAGCGCGCCCTCGCGGTCGCCCAGGCGCAGTTCGTGCACGCCCTCCCGCAGGGCGTGGACACCCAGGTCGGCGAGCAGGGCCTGAGCCTCTCCGGGGGTCAGCGGCAACGCCTGGCGCTGGCCCGCGCGGTCGTCGGCCGCCCCGACTTCCTGGTGCTCGACGACCCGCTGTCGGCGCTCGACGTGCACACCGAGGCCGCCGTGGAGGCGGCCCTGCGCGAGGTGCTCGCCGACACCACCGCCCTGATCGTCGCCCACCGCCCGTCCACCGTCCTGCTCGCCGACCGGGTGGCGCTGCTCTCCGGCGGCCGGATCGCCGCCGTGGGCGACCACCACGAACTGCTGCGGACCAACGCCGAGTACGCCTGGCTGATGTCCGGCGCCCTGGAGCCCGAGGAGGCCCGCCGATGACGGCTCCCACCGCGCAGCAGCGCGACGAGAGGAAGCGCGACCGCCGCAAGGCCGCCGAGCGGCACGGCGCGCAGGCGCCGGAGGGGTCGGAGGCGGCGGAGGCCGACGGCCGCGACGCCTTCGACCGGGACGTCCTGCCCACCCCGCCCGGCGCCACCCTGGCGCTGCTCCGCTCGCTGCTCGCCCCGCTGCGCGCCCGGGTGGTGCTCGCCGCGGTCCTGCTGCTGCTCCAGCAGGCCGCCGTGCAGGCCGGGCCGCTGCTGGTGGCGTACGCCATCGACACGGCGGTGCCCGCCTTCCGGACGAGCGACCACGGGCCGCTGCTGCTGGTCGCGGTGGGCTACCTGCTGGCCGCGTCCGCGGGCGGCGTGCTGGAGTACGCCTTCATCACCAGCTCCGCCCGGGTCAACCAGGACGCGCTGCTGGACCTGCGGGGCCGGATCTTCCGCCACGCGCAGGCGCTCAGCGTCGACTTCCACGAGCGGTACACCTCGGGACGCCTGATCTCCCGTGCCACCACCGACGTGGAGTCGCTGCGCGAACTGCTCAGCGAGGGGCTGCAGGAGCTGATCACGGTGATCGTCTCCTTCGTCTACATCTCCGCCCTGCTGCTCTGGCTCGACCTCGGCCTGGGCGCGGTGGCGGTCGCCTCCTTCCTGCCGCTGGCGCTGCTGGTCCGCAGCTACCAGGACCGGGCCGGCCGCATCTACCGGGAGCGGTCCACGGCCATCGCCGGGGTGATCGTGAAGTTCACCGAGACCATGAACGGCATCCGCCCGGTCCGCGCCTTCCGCCGGGAGGACGCCAACGACGCCGAGTTCGCCCCGCTCAACAAGCGGCACGAGCGGACCAACGGCGACGCCCTGCTGGAGATGGCCCGCTACGTGGTGGGCTCCCGGCTGGTCGCCAACGTCACCGTCGCCGGCATCGTGCTGTGGGGCGCCTACCGGGTGGCGGACTCCTCGCTGGCCCTGGGCGTGCTGGCCGCCGCGGTGCTCTACCTGCGCCGGCTGTACGACCCGATCGACCGGCTGGGCATGTTCCTCAACTCGTACCAGTCCGCGGCCGCCTCGCTGGAGAAGATCGCCGGTCTGCTGGCGCAGGTCCCGGCCGTCCCCGAGCCGGTCGCCCCGCGTGCGCTGCCGCCCACGGAGGACGGCCACCCGGGCCGCGAGGTGGTCTTCGACGGCGTCCGCTTCGCCTACCGCACCGGCGGCGAGGTGCTGCCCCGCTTCGACCTGACGCTGCCCGCCGGGCAGACCGTGGCCGTGGTCGGTTCCACCGGCGCGGGCAAGTCCACGCTGGCCAAGCTGCTGGCCCGGTTCTACGACCCGTCCGACGGGCGGGTCCTGCTGGACGGCGTCGACCTGCGCGACCTCGCCAACGCGGACCTGCGGCGCGGGGTGGTCATGGTCACCCAGGAGGCGTTCCTGTTCTCCGGCACGGTCGCGGAGAACATCGCCATCGGCCGGCCCGACGCCACCCGCGAGGAGGTCGAACGGGCCGCCAGGGCCATCGGGGCGCACGACTTCGTCGCCGCGCTGCCCGACGGCTACGACACCGACGTCCGCAAGCGCGGCGGCCGGATCTCCGCCGGGCAGCGCCAGCTCGTCGCGTTCGCGCGCGCCCTGCTGGCCGACCCGGCGGTGCTGATCCTCGACGAGGCGACGAGTTCGCTGGACGTGCCCGGCGAACAGGCCGTGCAGCGGGCCATGTCGACGGTGCTCAAGGGACGCACGGCGGTGGTCATCGCGCACCGGCTGTCCACCGTGGAGATCGCCGACCGGGTCCTGGTGATGGAGAAGGGCCGGATCGTCGAGGACGGCTCGCCCGCCGAACTCATCGGCGGCGAGGGCCGGTTCGCCGACCTGCACCGCGCCTGGCGGGACAGCCTCGCGTGAGGTGGCTGCTGGGCCGCGACGTCGACGTGGACGGGGATCCGGGCACCCCGGACCTGGGCGGCGGGGTCCGGTACCTGTGGTGGCTGGTGGCCCGCCAGCCGGGACGGTCGGCCGCGGGAGCGGTCTGGTCGATCCTCTGGATGGGCCTCTTCGCGGTGGCCCCCTACCTGCTCGCCCGTGCCGTCGACGACGGCCTGGTGAAGGGTGACACGGGCGCGCTGCTCGGCTGGACGGCGGCGCTGTTCGGCGCCGCGGTGGCCGGCGCCGCCGTCAGCCTGGTGCGGCACCGCACCATGACCAAGGTGCGGATGGACGCCAACTTCCGCACCGTGCGCCTGATCCTGGGCCAGTCGGTGCGTCTGGGCCCGGCCCTGTCGCGCCGGGTCTCGGCCGGTGAGGTGATGACCATCGGCGTGGGCGACGTGCAGACCATCGCCGGGGCGCTGACCGTGGTCGGACCGGGCGTCGGCGCGATCGCCTCCTACCTGCTGGTGGCCGCGCTGCTGTTCTCGGTCGCCCCGCTGCCGGCCGTGGTCGCGCTCCTCGGGGTGCCCGCGCTGGCCGTCCTGCTGGGCCCGCTGACCGCCCGCCTCCAGTCGGCGGAGACGGTCTACCGGGAGCGGCAGAACGCCCTCACCGCGCGGATCGGCGACCTGGCGGGCGGCCTGCGGGTGCTCAACGGACTCGGCGGCAAGGGGCTGTTCGCGGACGCCTTCCGCCAGGACTCGGCACGGCTGCGGGAGCAGGGCTTCCGGGTGGGCGCGGTCACCAGCTGGATGCAGTCCCTCGCCCTGGGCCTGCCCGCCGTGCTGCTGGCCGCGGTGGTCTGGTCCGCCGCCCGGCCCGCCGCCCTCGGCGAGATCACGGTCGGCCAGCTGGTGTCCGTCTACGGCTACGTGCTCGCCCTGATCTACCCGGTGTTCTTCCTGGTGGAGGGGACCCAGCTGCTCAGCCGCGGCGTGGTGGCCGCCCGGCGGGTGGTCGCCTTCCTCGGCCTGGAGCCCGACTCCGGGCCGCCCCCGGCCGAGGCGCTGGACGCGCCCGAGGGACCGGCCGTGCTGCACGACCCCGACTCCGGCGTCACCGTGCGGCCCGGCGTGCTGACCGCGCTGGCCTGCGCCGACCCGGCCGACGGCGTGGAGGTCCTGGACCGGCTGGGCGGCTACACCGCCACCTCCGCCACCTGGGGCGGCGCTCCCCTGGACGCGATCGCCCAGGCGCGGGTGCGGGAGCGGATCCTGGTCGCCGAGTCCGAGGCCGACCTGTTCACCGGACCGCTGCGCGCGCTCCTCGCCGGGGGCGGGAAGCGGAACACGGACGACGCGCTCTCCGGCGCCCTGCGGGCGGCCGCCGCCGAGGACGTGGTGCGGGGGCTGCCGGACGGGCTGGACTCCCGGATCGACGCCCAGGGCCGGAACCTGTCCGGCGGGCAGCGCCAGCGGATCCGGCTGGCCCGGGCGCTGGTCGCCGACCCCGAGGTCCTGCTGCTCGCCGAGCCCACCTCGGCGCTCGACGCCCACACCGAGAACCTGGTGGCCGAGCGGCTGCGCGCCGCCCGCGCCGGCCGGACCACGGTGGTCACTTCCACCTCGCCGCTGCTGCTCGACCGCGCCGACGTGGTCCACCTCCTGGACGGCGGCCGGGTGGTGGCCTCCGGCCCGCACCGGGCGCTGCTCACCACCGAGCCCCGCTACCGCTCCCTGGTCGCCCGCGAGTCCGGCGGGCAGCCGGGCGCCGACGGGCAGGCCGGCGCCGGGGAACGGCCCGGCGGCGGGGAGCGGCCCGGCAGCGGGGAGCGGCCCGGCGGCGGGGGTCCGACCGAGAGCGAGGAACTGGCCCGATGACCACCGCACCTCTGGACGGTCCTCCGGCCGACGCGCACGCCCTCCCCGTGGCCGGGCCTGCGGACGTCCGCAGGGCGGCGGCCCGGCTGATCCGGCAGGACCGGCGTTCCTTCGTCGGCGTCGTGGCCCTCAACTCCGCGGCCGCGCTGGCCGGTCTGGCCGCCCCGTGGCTGCTGGGGCGGATCGTCGACGAGGTCCGCGCGGGGGCCGGGGTGGCGGTCGTGGACCGGCTGGCCCTCGCCATCGTGGCCGCGGCGGTGGTGCAGCTGCTGCTCTCCCGCTGGGCCCGGTACGCCGCGCACCGGATGGGCGAGCGGACGCTGGCCCGCGTGCGGGAGACCTTCGTCGACCGGTGTCTCGCCCTGCCCGCCTCCGTGGTGGAGCGGGCCGGCACCGGCGACCTCGCCACCCGGGGCACCGCGGACGTGGCGGCCGTGGGCACCACCCTGCGCGACTCCGGGCCGCAGATCGTGATCGCCTCGGCGCAACTGCTGTTCCTGCTGGGCGCCGCGGTGGCCACCGACCCGCTGCTCGGCTGCTGCGCGCTGACCGGGCTGTTCGCCGCCCACCTCGCCACCCGCTGGTACCTGCGCCGGGCGCGCGCCGCCTACCTGGCCCAGGGCGCGGCGGACTCCGGCGTGGCGGAGATCCTGTCCGCCACCTCGGCCGGCGCCCGGACCGTCGAGGCGTTCCGGCTGGGCGACGCCCGCCTTCGCGCGGGGCGGGAGGCGCTGACCGTCGCCCGCGCCGCCCGGATGCGGACCCTGCTGCTGCGCAACGTGTACTTCCCGGCGGTGGAGATCGCGTACAGCCTCCCGCTGATCACCGTGCTGCTGGTGGGCGGGTGGCTGCACCTGCGGGGCGCGGTGACCCTGGGGACGGTGCTGACGGCCGCCTTCTACATGCGGCAGATCGAGGCGCCGCTCGACGAGGTGCTCAGCCACGTGGAACAACTCCAGTCCGGCGGGGCCTCGTTCGCCCGGGTGGAGGGCCTGGCCGGGGCGCCGAGGAGCAACGGCGAGGAGCTGTCCGCTGAGCCGGAGGACGACCGGATCGAGGTGCGGGGCGCCCGGTACGCCTACCCGGGCGGGCCGGAGGTGCTCGGCGGGGTCGACCTGGTGGTGCGCCCCGGTGAGCGGCTGGCGGTCGTGGGGCCGTCCGGGGCGGGCAAGACGACGCTCAGCCGGCTGATCGCCGGGATCGACGCGCCCACGGCGGGTTCCGTGACGGTGGGCGGGGTGCCGGTGGTGTCGCTGACCCCGGAGCGGCTGCGGCGGCAGGTCGTGCTGGTCACCCAGGAGCACCACGTCTTCCTGGGCACCGTCCGGGACAACCTGCTGATCGCCGGACCGGAGGCGTCGGACGCCGAGTTGTGGGCGGCGCTGAGGTCGGTCGGCGCGGAGTGGGTGTCCGCGCTGCCGGACGGGCTGGACACGGTGCTGGGCGGGGACGCGTACCGGGCGTCCGGTCCGCAGGCGCAGCAGCTCGCGCTGGCCCGGGTGGTGCTGGCCGACCCGCACACCCTGGTCCTCGACGAGGCCACCGCGCTGCTCGACCCGGCGACGGCACGGCACGCGGAGCGGGCGCTGGCGGCGGTCCTGGAGGGGCGCACGGTGATCGCGATCGCCCACCGCCTGCACACCGCCCACGACGCGGACCGGGTCGCCGTGATGCGCGACGGCCGCCTCACGGAACTGGGCCCGCACGACGAACTCGTCGCCGCGGGCGGCGCGTACGCCTCCCTCTGGCGCACCTGGCACGCCACCCCCACCACCTCCGCCTGACCGACCCCGGCCCCCGGGGCCACACCGGGCGGTGACGGCGGGGCCCCGGGCGCGGCGCTCCCCCATGGTGGGGCTGGGGACACCCCCGGGGGGTGGCGCTGGGCCGATGGTGGCAATGGGGGCCCGCTGGTTGTATCCGGGTATGACGACCGCGACGACGCGCAGCGGACAGCCGCGCCCCCGCCTCCTCGGCCACGCCCTCACCCGGACCTACGCCGCGGCCCTCCTCACCCACCTCCCGCTGCTCGCCGTGCTGCTGCTCCCGTGGGGCCGCAGCCGGTTCGAGGGCGGCGGGGAAGCGCTGACGGGCGTGGTCGCCACCGCGCAGGCCGTCCTGGTGGTCGCGGCCGTCGTGTACGTGCCGGAGGTCTCGGCGCGGGTCGCCCCGGCCGCGCCCGCCTGGCTTCCCGGCACGGCGCGGCGCGCGGTCCGCGCGACGGTCAGGGAGGACCGCCGCGGGTACCTGAGGGTGCTAGGGGAGCTGGTGGGCCTGTACGCCGCCGCCCAGTGCCTCGGCGGCCTGGTCGCCGTCGTCCGCCCCTACATGCGGGACAACCCGGCCTCCGTCGTCGAGGCCGGAGGACACCCGTGGGCCTTCCACTACGGCAACTTCGCGCTCCAGGCCGTCGTGCTCCACCTCGGCATCTGCTTCGCCACGGCCTGGTACGCGTACCGCCTCCGCTCCCGGGTGGCCGGCCCGCGCGCCTGACGCGCGGGCTCAGCCCCCGGTCCGCTCCCCGCCGGCCCAGTCCTGGTACCGGATCCTCCGCCGGTCGTGGACGACCGTGGTCGCACCCCACTCGTTGCCGCCGAGGCGGGACAGCGGCCGCAGCCGGCTCACCTCCGGGTGCCCGTGCTCGTCCAGTGCCTCCCCCGCGACCGCCACGTGCCGCACGCGGCCGAAAACCACCGTGCAGTCGCCGATGGCCGTCGTGTCGTACAGCCCGCACTCGATCGCCACCGGCGAGCCCGCCACCCGCGGCGGCGCCACCGTCGCGGAGGGCTCCGGAGCGACCCCCACGGCCTCGAACTCCCCCATCCCCGGCGGGAAGTCGGTGGCCGTGTCGTTGACCGCCGCGAACTGCCCCTCGGCGGCGAAGTTCACCACGAACTCCCCGGTGGCCAGCACGTTCCGCAGCGTGTCCTTGGTGCCGACCGAGGTGAACTGGACCACCGGCGGCTGTGTCGAGGCCACGGTGTAGAAGCTGTGCGGCGCCAGGTTGGCCACGCCCTCGGCGGACAGCGTGGACACCCAGGCGATCGGCCGCGGCACCACCACCGCCGTCAACAGCCGGTAGAAGGCGCCGGGTTCCAGGGCATCGGGAGCGAAGTCGACACGCATGCCGGCCAGTATCCCCCGCCGCCTCGCCCCGTCCCCCTCGCCGTCCCCTGCCCGGCCCCGCCGTCGCCCCCGTGCGACAGGGACGCGGGTTGCGTCGCTTTTAGGCCAAGCGCCCTCGACGCGTCCACCCGGCCGGCGTCCCCGAGGCCGGTTTACCGAGCCATGACCCCTCCCCCTCAACAGGCCCCGGCACCCCAAGGGGCAGAGAGGGAACGGGGGCCGGGACTTTGACCCGCCTTTACGCGCGACCGGGCTGCCCTTGGCCGCCGCTTTGCCCTCCCCCGACCCTCCCCGCCCACCCCGGACCTTCGCCCACCTGCCACCTTCCGGCCAACCTGTCGTCGTGGTCATGACATCAACGTGGTGCCGGTGCCACAGTTCCACCGCGGCCCGACCGCACCGGCACCACCCGCACCTGCCACCCCCCGACACTCCCCCGGACCGGCGCGACCACGCCGGCCCCGGCCCCCACACGAGGAGATCGCGTGTCCGCTCTCTACGCGCGTCATCGGCGCACCGCCCTGGCCACCGCCGTCGCGCTCGCCGCAGGCTCCCTGCTGATCACCGCCGGCACCGCCACCGGCGCCCCCGAGAACTCGGCCGCCTCCGCCGCCCCGAAGGCCGCGGCCGTCCCCGCCGCGATGCCGGTGCAGCTCTCCCCCGCCGCCCGCACCGCCCTGCTCAAGGCGGCCGAGGGCCGCACGGCGGACACCGCGAAGGCGATAGGCCTGGCCTCCTCGGAGAAGCTGGTCGTCCGCGACGTGGTCCAGGACGGCGACGGCAGCCTGCACACCCGCTACGAGCGCACCTACCAGGGCCTCCCCGTGCTCGGCGGCGACCTGGTCGTGCACACCTCTCCTCCGGCGAGCGGAAGGGCGTCACCAAGGCCACCAAGGCGGAGATCAAGGCCGACCTCTCGGCCGAGGTCACCGCCGGCAAGGCCGAGAAGCAGGCGCTGTCCGCCTCCGAGGCCTCCGGCTCCGAGAAGACCGCCGTGGAGCACGCCCCGCGCAAGGTGGTCTGGGCCGCCGACGGCGAGCCCCGGCTGGCCTACGAGACCGTGATCGGCGGCTTCCAGTCCGACGGCACCCCCAACGAGCTGCACGTGATCACCGACGCCGCCACCGGCGAGAAGATCTACGAGTTCCAGGGCGTGCACACCGGCACCGGCCGCACGATGTACTCCGGCAGCGTCACGCTGAGCACCACGCTCTCCGGCTCGACGTACCAGCTCACCGACGCCACCCGCGGCGGCCACAAGACGTACAACCTGGCCCGCGGCACCTCCGGCACCGGCACCCTCTTCACCGACGCGGACGACATCTGGGGCACCGGAGTCGCCACCAGCTCCTCCACGGACCAGACCGCCGCCGCGGACGCCGCCTACGGCGCGCAGAAGACCTGGGACTTCTACAAGAGCACCTTCAACCGCAGCGGCATCAAGAACGACGGCAAGGCCGCCTACTCGCGGGTCCACTACGGCAACGCCTACGTCAACGCCTTCTGGCAGGACTCCTGCTTCTGCATGACCTACGGCGACGGCGCGGGCAACACCCGCCCGCTGACCTCGCTGGACGTGGCCGCGCACGAGATGACCCACGGCGTCACCTCGGTCACCGCCCGCCTCAACTACAGCGGCGAGTCCGGCGGCCTCAACGAGGCCACCTCCGACATCCTCGCCACCGGCACCGAGTTCTACGCCGCCAACTCCACCGACGTGGGCGACTACCTCATCGGCGAGAAGATCAACATCAACGGCAACGGCACGCCGCTGCGGTACATGGACAAGCCGAGCAAGGACGGCGCGTCCCAGGACTACTGGTCCACCTCCACCAACAGCGTGGACGTCCACTACTCGTCCGGCCCCGCCAACCACTTCTTCTACCTGCTGTCCGAGGGCAGCGGCGCCAAGACGATCAACGGCGTGAGCTACAACTCGCCCACCTACAACGGCGCCGCGGTCACCGGCATCGGCCGGGCCAAGGCGCTCCAGATCTGGTACAAGGCGCTCACCACGTACATGACCTCCACCACCAAGTACGCGGGCGCCCGCACCGCCACGCTCAACGCCGCCACGTCCCTCTACGGCTCCGGCAGCGCCGAGTACACCGCGGTGAACGCCGCCTGGGCCGCGGTCAACGTGAAGTGACCCTCGAGCACCGCTGAATTGCCGAACGATTGAGCGGCACCCGGCAGGCATATGCCCCCGGGTGCCGCTTAGTGTGGGCCCCATGTCCTTCACCTACGAGGACGTCGGCGCCACACGCGACGGCGGCGTCCCCTGCCCGCCCGGCTACCACTCCGTGCACGAACGCACCCGGATCGGCGAGGGCGAGGACGTCTTCCGCCGTGCCGCCGAGGCGTTGACCACCTGGCGGATGCACCGCGAGATGGGCGTGGGGATCACCGCCTCCGCCGAGCGGGCCGCACCGGGCGTGGACGTCACGGTGACCCTGGCGGGCATCCTCAAGGCCCCCTGCCGGGTGGTGTGGACGGCGGACGAGCCGCGCCGCGTGGGGTGGGCGTACGGCACGCTCCCCGGGCACCCCGAGTCCGGCGAGGAGGCGTTCGTGGTCACCCGCACGGGTGACGGCACGGTCTGGCTCACGGTCACCGCGTTCTCCCGCCCCGCCAAGTGGTACGCGAAGGCGGGCGGCCCGGCCGTACGCGGGTTCCAGCAGGCCTACGCCAGGCGCTGCGGGGTGGTGCTGCGCCGCCTCGCGGACCCGCCGCAGGAGTTCTGAGGCGGCGCGGCCCGTCCAGGGCACCGGGGCCCGCCCGCGGCGGCCGTGGGCGGGCCGGGGCCGTCCATGGTGGCCGAGGGCGGCGGGGACCGCTCGCGGCCCCCGCCGGCGCGGCCGGGGCCGTCAGCGCATCAGCACCCCGGGCGCCTCGACCATCTCCTCCGCGGGGAGCGCCACCAGCCCGAGTTCCGCGCCGGAGGCCAGCAGCCGGTGCGCGGGCAGCACCCGCACGGTGTAGCCGAACGGCCCCGTCCGGTCCAGGGTCAGCGGGCCCTCGTACACCCAGTTGCCCTCGGTGTCCGGGCCGGTGGAGGTGGGCTTCAGCGGGACCGTCGTGGGGGCGGTGAGCCGGTCCTCCGCGTCGACCCGGCCCGCCGCGGCCTGGACCTCCACGTCCTCCGGGGCGAGGCCGCCGAGCCCGACCCGCACCCGCAGGGTCAGCGTGGCGCCCAGTTCCGCGGTGGTCGCCGCGGACGAGGTCTCCACGTGGCCGACCCGCACGGCGGGCCAGCCGCCGCGCACCCGCGCCTTCCAGGAGGCCAGCTCGGTCGCCGCGTCGGCCGTCATGGCCCGGTGCGACCGGGCCGCCGGCGCGTACAGCCGCTCCACGTACTCCCGCACCATCCGGCCCGCGAGCACCTTCGGGCCCAGGTGGGTCAGGGTGTGCCGGACCATCTCGATCCACCGGTCCGGCAGCCCGCTGTCGCCGCCCTGCTCGTAGAAGCGCGGGGTGACCCGCCGCTCCATCAGGTCGTAGAGGGCGGCGGCCTCCAGGTCGTCCCGCCGCTCGGGGCCCGTGCCGGTGCCGTCGGCGGTGGGGATCGCCCAGCCGAAGTCGGGCTGGTACCACTCGTCCCACCAGCCGTCCAGCACCGACAGGTTGAGCCCGCCGTTGAGCGCCGACTTCATCCCGCTGGTGCCGCACGCCTCCAGCGGGCGGAGCGGGTTGTTCAGCCAGATGTCGCAGCCCGGGTAGAGCTTCTGCGCCATGCCCATGCCGTAGTCCGGCAGGAAGACGATCCGGTGGCGCACCCGCGGGTCGTCCGCGAACCGCACCAGTTCCTGGATCAGCCGCTTGCCGCTCTCGTCGGCCGGGTGGGCCTTGCCGGCCACCACGAGCTGCACCGGCCGCTCGGGGTGCAGCAGCAGCGAGCGCAGGCGTTCCTGGTCGCGCAGCATCAGGGTGAGCCGCTTGTAGGACGGCACCCGGCGGGCGAAGCCGATGGTCAGCACGTCGGGGTCGAGCACCCCGTCGATCCAGCCGAGCTCCGCGTCGCCCGCGCCGCGCTGGCGCCAGGAGTCGCGCAGCCGCCGCCGCACCTCGTCGACCAACTGCCCGCGCAGGGAGCGCCGGAGCTGCCAGATCTCCTCGTCGGAGATGTCCGCGACGGCGTCCCACCGTTCGGAGCCGCCGACGCTCAGCACCTCCTCGGCCCGCCTCTCCCCGACGCCGCGGGCGCCGAGCCGCAGGACCTCGGGGGCCACCCAGGTCGGCGCGTGGACCCCGTTGGTGACGGAGGTGATCGGCACCTCCTCGGGGTCGAACCCCGGCCAGAGCCCGGCGAACATCTCCCGGCTGACCCTGCCGTGCAGGACGGAGACGCCGTTGGCCCGCTGGGCGAGCCGCAGGCCCATCACCGCCATGTTGAAGACGCCCGGGTCGCCGCCGGGGTAGGTCTCGGCGCCGAGCCGGAGCACCCGGTCGACGTCGATCCCGGGCAGCTCGGCGTCCGGCCCGAACTGCCGGGCGACCAGGTTGCGGTCGAAGCGGTCGATGCCGGCCGGCACGGGCGTGTGGGTGGTGAAGACGGTTCCGGCCCGGACCGCCTCCAGGGCCGAGTCGAAGTCCAGTCCCTCGCGCACCAGTTCGTGGATCCGCTCCAGGCCCAGGAAGCCGGCGTGGCCCTCGTTGGTGTGGAACACCTCGGGCTGCGGATGGCCGGTGAGTTCGCAGTACGCGCGCACCGCCCGGACACCTCCTATGCCCAGCAGCATCTCCTGCAGCAGCCGGTGCTCGCTGCCCCCGCCGTAGAGGCGGTCGGTGACGCCGCGCTCGCCGGCCCCGTTGTCCTCGACGTCGGAGTCGAGCAGCAGCAGCGGGACCCGGCCCACCTGGGCGACCCAGATCCGGGCCCGCAGCGAGGTGCCCCCCGGCAGGGCCAGCGAGACGTGGGCGGGCGTGCCGTCGGGCCGGGCGAGCGGGACGAGGGGCAGCTCGTTGGGGTCGAGGACCGGGTAGTGCTCCTGCTGCCAGCCGTCGCGGGAGAGCGACTGGCGGAAGTAGCCGTGCCGGTAGAGGAGTCCCACGCCGATCAGCGGGACCCCGAGGTCGCTGGCGGCCTTCAGGTGGTCGCCGGCCAGGATGCCGAGACCGCCGGAGTACTGCGGCAGGGCGGCGGTGATGCCGAACTCCGGCGAGAAGTAGGCCACGGCGGCGGGCAGCCCGCCGGACTGCTCCTGGTACCAGCGGCCACCGCCGGTGTACTCGGCGAGGTCCTCGGCGGCGGCGTTCAGCCGGGCCAGGAACGCGTCGTCCGCGGCCAGCTCGGCGAGCCGGGCCGGCGGGACGCTCCCCAGCAGCCGCACCGGGTCGCCGCCGCAGGCCGCCCAGCGTTCGGGATCGACGGACCGGAACAGGTCGCGGGTTCCGGCGTGCCAGGACCAGCGCAGGTTCCGCGCCAGATCGCTGAGCGGCCGGAGGGGTCGGGGGAGGACGGGACGGACGGTGAATCGACGGATCGCCTTCACGTTTCCACCTCGGCTGGGCGTGCGGAAAGGGGGGACACATCCGTATGAATGCGTCCCCGTCGTCACCCTTGACGGTATCCGCGTGACGGCGGATCAACCACGGCGCACGGTTCTCCGGCGTGCCGCCGGGGCACACGGAGCGTGAAACGCGGGGCATGCGGGTGAAATAGCCGGGGCGCGGACGGGCATACGACGATCGGCGTACACGTCCGTCTCGTCTGGATCCGGTACGGGACCGGTCTTGTGCTCCCGAAAGGCCATGAGTAGTTAACAAAGCGCCGGATTGCTCACCCGAAGAGGGTGGGAAGGCTCCCCCGTACCCCTTTCGGTGGCTCTCGCGGGAACCACCTCCCCCCACCCGCCCAGCATCTCCCCATCCGCCCACCCACGTTGACGCGGAGGAGTGGTCATGCCCGCCACACATCGTCAGACGGCCCACCGCCAGGAACCCGACGCCGCGACCCGCCCCCGGCCGCAGCCGCCCCGCGCGGCTCCCGCGGCCGACGGCTCGGCCCCGGCGCACACCCCGCCCCCGCGCGCCGGGGGCGCGACCCCGCCTGGGGATCCCGCCCCGCAGCACACCCCCGCCGACGACGCCGCGGCGGAGGGCGGGGCCGCCCACCATCCCGGCGACCCCGGCGGAGCCGCGTCCCGGGGTCCCGCGGACGCCCCTTCCGCCGCGCCGGGGGCCGGTACCCCGGCCGGGGCGGAGGATCCGGCCGAAGCGGGGCCACCGGCTGACGCGAAGGCTCCGGCCAGGGCGAAGGCCACCAAGGCCACCAAGGCCAATGCTCCGGCCGACACCAAGCCCCGCAGCAAGGCCGGAGCCCAAGTCGACGCGAAAAGCCGAAGCAAGGCCGGAGCCCCCGCCGACGCCAAGCCCCGCAAGAAGGCCGAAGCCCAGGTCGGCGGCGCCGAACCCCCGGCCAAGGCGAAGGCGTCCGCCAAGGCGAAGTCCCCGGTCAAGGCGAAGCCGAAGGCGGGGAAGGCCGGGGCCCGGGCTCCCCGGGGCGCCGCCCGAACGGCCGGCGCCCTCCCGCCGACCGTGGGCCGCATCCCGGTGGAGGACGTCCGCCCCCGCGTCGCGGACGGCCGGCGTCCCGCCAAGGCGGTGACCGGCGAGAGCTTCGAGGTCACCGCCACCGTGTTCCGCGAGGGCCACGACGCCGTCGCCGCGAACGTCGTGCTGACCGACCCGGACGGCACCCCCGGCCCGTGGACGCCGATGCGCGAGGTCGCCCCCGGCACCGACCTGTGGGCCGCCACCGTGACCCCCGACCGCCCGGGCCGGTGGAGCTTCACCGTGGAGGCGTGGAGCGACCCGATCGGCACCTGGCGGCACACCGCGGGCATCAAGGTCCCGGCCGGGATCGACACCGGACCGGTCCTGGAGGAGGGCGCCCGCCTGCACGAACGCGCCGCCGGGAACCTCCCGCCGGGCCCCGCCCGCGACGCCGTGCTGGCCGCCGTGGCCGGGCTGCGCGACGAGGACCGCCCGGTGGCCTCCCGGCTCGCCGCCGCCCTCGCCCCCGAGGTGACCGAGGCCCTGGACGACCATCCGCTGCGCGAACTGGTGAGCCCCGCCGAACCCCTGCCCCTGCTGGTGGAGCGCGAACGGGCCCTGTACGGGGCGTGGTACGAGTTCTTCCCCCGCTCGGAGGGCGCGGTGGTCCCGCAGGACGGTCCGCCGGTCAGCGGCACGTTCCGCACCGCGGCCGAGCGGCTGCCGGCCGTCGCGGCGATGGGTTTCGACGTCGTATACCTTCCGCCCATTCACCCGATCGGCCTCACCCACCGCAAGGGCCGCAACAACACGCTGACCGCCCACGAGGGGGACGTCGGCGTGCCCTGGGCCATCGGTTCCCCGGAGGGCGGGCACGACGCCGTCCACCCGGACCTCGGGACGCTGGACGACTTCGACGCGTTCGTGGCGAAGGCCGCCGACCACGGCCTGGAGATCGCGCTGGACTTCGCGCTCCAGTGCTCCCCCGACCACCCGTGGGTGGAGAAGCACCCGGACTGGTTCCACCACCGCCCCGACGGGTCCATCGCCTACGCCGAGAACCCGCCGAAGAAGTACCAGGACATCTACCCCATCGCCTTCGACCAGGACATGCCCGGCCTGGTCGAGGAGACCGTCCGCGTCCTGCGCTTCTGGATGGAGCACGGCGTCCGCGTCTTCCGCGTCGACAACCCGCACACCAAGCCGGTCGTCTTCTGGGAGCGGGTCATCGGCGAGATCAACGCCACCGACCCGGACGTCATCTTCCTGGCCGAGGCCTTCACCCGTCCGGCGATGATGCGCGCCCTCGCCCAGATCGGGTTCCAGCAGTCGTACACCTACTTCACCTGGCGCAACTCCAAGGAGGAACTCACCGAGTACCTGACGGAGCTGAGCGGGGAGACGGCGCACTACCTGCGGCCCAACCTGTTCGTGAACACCCCGGACATCCTCCACGCCTACCTGCAGCGCGGCGGCCGGCCAGCCTTCGAGGTCCGCGCGGTCCTGGCCGCCACCCTCTCCCCCACCTGGGGCGTCTACGCCGGCTTCGAGCTGTGCGAGAACACCCCGGTCCGCGAGGGCAGCGAGGAGTACCTGGACTCCGAGAAGTACCAGCTCCGCCCCCGCGACTGGGAGGCCGCCGAACGCGAGGGCCGCACCATCGCCCCGCTGATCACCCGGCTGAACGAGATCCGCCGCTCCAGCCCCGCCCTGCACCACCTGCGCAACCTGCGGTTCCACCACGCCGACAACGACGAGGTGATCGCCTACTCCAAGCGGCACGGCTCGAACACGGTTCTGGTGGTGGCCAACCTGGACCCGCACCACACCCACGAGGCCACGGTGTCGTTGGACATGCCGCAACTCGGCCTGAACTGGCACGAGTCGGTACCGGTGCGCGACGAGCTCACCGGTGAGACCTATCACTGGGGCAGGGCCAACTACGTACGTCTCGGGCCCGGGGGAGCACATGTGCTGACCGTGGGCGCCTCCGGCGACGACGCCCTGCGACCGTCCTCACCGCAGATCGGAGGGTCACCCGCCATATGATCGTCAACGAGCCCGTCCCGGACAAATTCGAGGACACGCCCGCCCGGGACCGGGACCCGGACTGGTTCAAGCGCGCCGTCTTCTACGAGGTGCTGGTCCGCTCCTTCCAGGACTCCAACGGCGACGGCGTCGGAGACCTCAAGGGCATCACCGCCAAGCTGGACTACCTGCAGTGGCTCGGCGTCGACTGTCTCTGGCTCCCGCCGTTCTTCAAGTCGCCGCTGCGCGACGGCGGGTACGACGTCTCCGACTACACCTCCGTCCTGCCCGAGTTCGGCGACCTGGCCGACTTCGTGGAGTTCGTCGACGCCGCGCACCAGCGCGGCATGCGCGTGATCATCGACTTCGTCATGAACCACACCAGCGACCAGCACCCGTGGTTCCAGGAGTCCCGCAAGGACCCCGACGGCCCCTACGGCGACTACTACGTCTGGGCCGACGACGACAAGCAGTACCAGGACGCCCGGATCATCTTCGTCGACACCGAGACGTCCAACTGGACCTTCGACCCGGTGCGCAAGCAGTACTACTGGCACCGGTTCTTCTCCCACCAGCCGGACCTCAACTACGAGAACCCGGCGGTGCAGGAGGAGATCATCTCCGCGCTGAGGTTCTGGCTGGACCTCGGCATCGACGGGTTCCGGCTGGACGCGGTGCCGTACCTGTACCAGCAGGAGGGCACCAACTGCGAGAACCTGCCGGCCACCCACCAGTTCCTCAAGCGGGTCCGCAAGGAGATCGACGCCCACTACCCGGACACGGTGCTGCTGGCCGAGGCCAACCAGTGGCCCGAGGACGTCGTCGACTACTTCGGCGACTTCACCTCGGGCGGCGACGAGTGCCACATGGCCTTCCACTTCCCGGTGATGCCGCGGATCTTCATGGCGGTCCGGCGCGAGTCCCGCTACCCGGTGTCCGAGATCCTGGCGAAGACCCCGGCGATCCCGCAGAACTGCCAGTGGGGCATCTTCCTGCGCAACCACGACGAGCTGACCCTGGAGATGGTCACCGACGAGGAACGCGACTACATGTACGCGGAGTACGCCAAGGACCCGCGCATGCGGGCCAACATCGGCATCCGCCGCCGCCTCGCGCCCCTCCTCGACAACGACCGCAACCAGATCGAGCTCTTCACCGCCCTGCTCCTGTCCCTGCCGGGATCGCCCGTCCTGTACTACGGCGACGAGATCGGCATGGGCGACAACATCTGGCTCGGCGACCGCGACGCCGTCCGCACCCCCATGCAGTGGACCCCCGACCGCAACGCCGGCTTCTCCTCCTGCGATCCGGGGCGGCTGTACCTGCCGACCATCATGGACCCGGTCTTCGGCTACCAGGTCGCCAACGTCGAGGCCTCCATGGCCTCGCCGTCCTCCCTGCTGCACTGGACCCGCCGGATGATCGAGATCCGCAAGCAGAACCCGGCGTTCGGACTCGGCAGCTACACCGAACTCCCGTCCTCCAACCCCGCGGTGCTCGCCTTCCTGCGCGAGTACGAGGACGACACGGTGCTCTGCGTGCACAACTTCTCCCGCTTCGCCCAGCCCACCGAGCTGGACCTGCGGGAGTTCACCGACCTGCACCCGGTGGAGCTCATCGGCGGGGTGCGTTTTCCGGCCATCGGCGACCTGCCGTACCTGCTGACCCTGGCGGGCCACGGCTTCTACTGGTTCCGCCTCCGCAAGGACCTGACATAACGGGCCAGTTCCGTCGCGAGGCGGTTTCGGCCGCCTCGCGACGGGCACGCGAAAACACCCCCTCCCCCGACCGCCAGGGGAAAGGACGCGACGTCATGTCGGAAGCCTCGCCGTACGCCCCCGCCCGCGCCACCGCGCCCGCGCAGGGCCTGCCCGCCTCACTGGAACCGCTGCTGCTGGAGTGGCTGCCCCGCCGCCGCTGGTTCGCCGGCAAGGGGAGCCCGCTCACCCACCTCGGCGTGGTCGCCGAGACCGAGCTGCTGCCGCTGCCCGCCTCCGGCAACCAGCCCGGACTGCTGCACCTGCTGATCCGCGCCGGACACGCCCCGGGGGACTGCTACCAGCTGCTCCTGGGAGTCCGCCGCACCCTGCCGCCCCATCTGGCGCCCGCCCTGATCGGGCACCTGCACCACGGCCCGTTCGCCGGGACCACGGTCTACGACGCGCTGCACGACCCGCGCGCCACCGGCCTGCTGCTCGAGGCCCTGCGCAGCCGCGCCCGGGTCGGCGGACTGCGTTTCGAACGAGAGAACGAGCAACCGTTCATCCTGGACGCCACCCCCCGGCTGATCACCTCCGAACAGTCCAACTCCTCCGTCGTCTACGGCGACGCGCTGATCCTCAAGCTGCTGCGCCGGGTCACCCCCGGCATCAACCCCGACCTCGAACTCCCCCTCGCCCTGGCCCGCGAGGGCTGCGCCCGGGTGCCCGCCCCCGCCGGCTGGCTCACCGCCGATCTGCCGGGCGAGCCGGACCCCTACGTGCTGGCCGTCCTCCAGCCCTTCCTGCGCGACGCCGACGACGGCTGGCAGCTCGCCCTGGCCCGCCTCGCCACCGACCGGGACTTCACCGCGGAGGCCCGTGCCCTCGGCCGCGCCACCGCCGAGGTGCACCTCTCCCTCGCCCGCGCCCTGCCCACCGTCACCCTCGGGCGGGCCCAGCTCGCGCAGATGGTGGAGGGCATGTGCGAACGCCTCGACGCCGCGGTCAGGGCCGTCCCCGCCCTCGTCCCGTACGCCGACGGGCTGCGCTCCGCCTACACCGCGCTCGCCGACCTGGCCTCCGAGGGCCGCACCTGGACCGCCCAGCGGATCCACGGCGACCTCCACCTCGGGCAGTGCCTGCGCACCCCGGACGGCGAGTGGTCGCTGATCGACTTCGAGGGCGAACCGTCCCGGCCGCTGGCCGAGCGCCGCCTGGAGCAGCCCGCGGTCCGGGACGTCGCGGGCATGCTCCGCTCCTTCGACTACGCCGCCCACGCCGGCCGTCCCTGGCCACCGGGCTGGGCGGACTCCTGCCGGGCCGCGTTCTGCACCGGCTACGCCGAGGCCACCGGCAGCGACCCGCGCACCGACCCGGTGATGCTGCGGGCCTGCGAGACCGAGAAGGCCGTCTACGAGGTGGTCTACGAGGCCCGGCACCGGCCGGACTGGCTGCGGGTCCCGCTGGCCGCCATACAGCGCCTGTCCGCCGGGGCCGCGGGGGCCGTGCCGTGAGCCGCCCGCCCGGACCGCCCACCGCGGCACCACCCGCCGCCGTATCGCCCGCCGCACCGCCGTGATCGTGATCCGCCCCGCCCGTTGAACCGTCGTGCGTTCGTCTCCGAGGAGGCCCCCGTGGTGAAGCCCAGCCAACCGCCCGCCCGTCCGACCTCCGGCGGCCGCCCCGCGGGTGTCCGGCGGGCGGCCGCCGCCGGCCGGACGCCCGCCGCCCGGCCGCCGCAGCAGCGCACCCCGGTGGACGGGCCCCCGCCCGCGTCGCCCGCGCGGCCGGTGCCCTCCGTGGTCCCCGCGCCCTGCTCCCCCGAGGACCGCGAGCGGCTGCTGTCCGGCACCCACCACGACCCGCACGCCGTGCTCGGCGCCCACCCCGTGGACGGCGGGGTGGTGGTCCGCGCGCTGCGCCCGCACGCCCGCTCGGTCACCGTGGTCGCCGAGGGCCTGCGGGCCGAACTCCACGACGACGGCGACGGGTTCTTCTCCGGCCGCGTCCCGCTCGCCGCCGAGGGGTCCCTCCCCGCCTACCGGTTGCTGGTCGGCTACGAGAACGGCACCCACGACACCGAGGACGCCTACCGCTTCCTGCCCGCGCTCGGCGACCTCGACCTGCACCTGATCGGCGAGGGACGCCACGAGGAGCTGTGGAAGGCCCTGGGCGCCCACCCCATGACCCACCAGGGCGTGACCGGCACCCGCTTCACCGTGTGGGCGCCCAACGCCCGCGGCGTCAGGGTGACCGGCACCTTCGCCTTCTGGGACGGCACCGGCTTCCCGATGCGTTCGCTGGGCGGCACCGGCGTGTGGGAGCTGTTCGTGCCCGCGATCGGCGAGGGCGAGCTCTACAAGTTCGAGATCACCCGCCCCGACGGCACCCGCACCCTGCGCGCCGACCCGATGGCCCGCCGCACCGAGTGCCCCCCGGACACCGCCTCGGTGATCACCAGCTCGGAGTACACGTGGGGGGACGACGAGTGGCTCGCCCGGCGCGGCGAGGTCCCGGCCCACGAGGCGCCGTTCTCCGTCTACGAGGTGCACCTGGCGTCCTGGCGGCCCGGCCTCGGCTACCGGCAGCTCGCCGAGCAGCTCCCCGCCTACGTCGCGGAACTCGGCTTCACGCACGTCGAGTTGATGCCCGTGGCAGAACACCCCTTCGGCGGCTCCTGGGGCTACCAGGTCACCGGTTTCTACGCCCCGACCGCGCGGCTCGGCACCCCCGACGACTTCCGGTACCTGGTCGACAGCCTCCACCGGGCCGGCATCGGCGTGATCATGGACTGGGTGCCCGCCCACTTCCCGCGCGACGCGTGGGCCCTGGCCGAGTTCGACGGCCGCCCGCTCTACGAGCACCCCGACCCGCAGCGGGCCGCCCATCCCGACTGGGGGACGCTGGAGTTCGACCTGGGGCGGCGCGAGGTCCGCAACTTCCTGGTCGCCAACGCCGTGTACTGGTGCGAGGAGTTCCACATCGACGGCCTACGGGTCGACGCCGTCGCCTCCATGCTCTACCTCGACTACTCCCGCGAGGACGGGCAGTGGACGCCCAACGAGCGCGGCGGGCGCGAGAACCTGGACGCGGTGGCCTTCCTGCAGGAGATGAACGCCACCGTCTACCGCCGCGTGCCGGGGGTGGTGACCATCGCCGAGGAGTCCACCGCCTGGGACGGCGTCACCCGCGCCACCCACCACGTCGGCCCCTCCGGCTTCGGCGGCCTGGGCTTCGGGCTGAAGTGGAACATGGGCTGGATGCACGACTCGCTCCAGTACATGGCGCACGACCCGGTCCACCGGGCGTACCACCACGACGAGATGACGTTCTCCATGGTGTACGCGTACAGCGAGAACTACGTGCTGCCGATCTCGCACGACGAGGTGGTGCACGGCAAGCGGTCGCTGGTCTCCAAGATGCCGGGCGACTGGTGGCGGCAGCGGGCCGACCTGCGGGCCTACCTCGGGTTCATGTGGGCCCATCCCGGCAAGCAACTGCTGTTCATGGGCCAGGAGTTCGCGCAGGGCGCCGAGTGGTCGGAGGCGCACGGGCCCGACTGGTGGCTGCTGGACCCGTCCTACGGGGCGGCGGCGGACCACCGGGGCGTGCGGGACCTGGTGGGCGACCTCAACGCCGTGTACCGGCGGACGCCGGCGCTGTGGCAGCGGGACGTCGCGCCGGACGGGTTCCGGTGGGTGCTGGCGGACGGGGCGGCGGACAACGTGCTGGCGTTCCTCCGCTTCGACGCGGAGGGGTCACCGCTGCTGGCGGTGTGCAACTTCTCGCCGGTGGTGCGGGACGGCTACCGGGTGGGGGTGCCGGACGACGTGCCCGCGTGGGCGGAGGTCCTGAACACGGACGCGGAACGGTACGGGGGGTCCGGGGCCCGGTCCGTCGGCCCGCTCAAGCCGGAGCCGCAGCCGTGGCACGCCCATCCGGCCAGCCTCCGCCTCACGCTGCCCCCGCTCTCCACGGTCTGGCTGACCCCGGCGTAGCGCCCGCGGACGTACCGGTCCCCCGCGCACGGTCCGTCGGCCCGGGCGGCGTGGGGCGGGCCGCCCGCCGCGTACACACCGGCCTGCGCCCGCGGCGAGCGGCTCGCCGCTCAGGGCGCAGGCCGGTGCCGCTCAGGGCGCAGGCCGACCGCACCGTACGCACGTGACCCGGCCGCGGCACCGCGGAGGAACCCGGTCAGGCCCTACATCGCCGCCGCCAAGGCCGCCGGGAGCGGCGCCGCGTGGACCACGGCGAGCCGCTGGGTGGCGCGGGTCAGCGCCACGTACAGGTCGCTGAGCCCGAACTCGGCCGGCTCGACCACCACCACGGAGTCGAACTCGAGTCCCTTCGCCCCGCGCGGGTCCACCAGCACGACCCGCCGGGTCAGGTCGGGCACCCCGGTGACCGGAACCCCCAACGCCGCGCCGAGCTCCCCGTGCAGCGCCCGCGGCGCGATCACCGCCACCCGCCCCTCCTCGGGCGTGAGCTCCCCCGCCACCTTGGCGACGGCCGACGCCAGCCCCCCGGCCTCGGCCGCGGGGACGGCGACGGCGAACGGCCGCACCCCCGTCTCCCGCACCGACCGCGGCGGCTCGAAGACCGGGTCCTCTGCCCGCACCACCGCCGCCGCGACGTCCATGATCTCGGCCGGCGTCCGGTAGTTCACGGACAGCCGCGTGTGGACCCACCGGTCCTCGACGTACGGCTCCAGGATGCCCGCCCAGGAGCCGACGCCCCCCGCCTCGGCCGTCTGCGCGGGGTCCCCCACCAGCGTCATCGACCGCGTGGGCGACCTCCGCATCAGCAGCCGCCACGCCATCGGCGACAGCTCCTGCGCCTCGTCCACGATGATGTGGCCGAACGCCCAGGTGCGGTCCGCCGCCGCCCGCTCGGCCGCGCTGCGGTGGTCGGCCTCCTCGTGCCGCTCGGCGAAGCGTTCCGCGTCGATGATGTCCTGCGCGCCGAGCACCTCCGCGTCCTCGTCGTCCTTGTCCTCGAACTCGTAGGTGCGCGAGGCGTAGGCGACGTCCAGCACGCCCTGCGCGTAGGCGATCCGCGCCTGCCGCTCGCGGGCCGCGCGGTCCCGCTCGGCGCGCTCGTCCTCTCCGAGGAGTTCCGCGGCCTCGTCCAGCAGCGGCACGTCCGCGACCGTCCACCCGGTGGTCACCGGCCGCCGGACCGCGTCGGCGTCCTCGGGGGACAGGTAGCCGTCCGGCTCCGCGAGGAGGCGGGCGACCAGCTGCTGCGGGGTGAGCACCGGCCACAGTTCGTCGATGACGTCCCACACCGCCGGGTTGTCCGCCAGCTCGTCGCGGATCGCGGAGACGTCGCTGTCGTCCAGCAGGTTGGTCCCGTCGTAGGGGTCGGTGCCGATCTGCTCGGCGACCAGGTCGGTGAGGGTGTTGAGGAGGTATCCCTCGAAGTACTCGCGCGCCAGGTTGTGCGGCAGTCCCGTCGAGCGCGCCCGGTCCCGGGCGACCCGCACCAGGCCCTCGTCGAGCATCACGACCTGCCGGTCGTGCTCGACGGTGAGCACCGGGTCGGGCAGCCGCTCGTGGTCGCGGACCAGCCGCTCCAGCACCTCCGCCATCTCCACGCGCCCCTTCACGGCCGCCGCGGCCGGCGTGTCGGCCGCCCGCGCGGTGACGCCGGGGAAGAGCTCGCCGACGGTCGCCAGCAGCACCCCGGTCTCGCCGAGCGCGGGCAGCACCTCGCCGATGTAGCCGAGGAACGCCGGGTTGGGGCCGACGATGAGGACCGCGCGCCGGGCCAGCAGTTCCCGGTGCTCGTAGAGCAGGAAGGCGGCCCGGTGCAGGGCCACGGCGGTCTTGCCGGTGCCGGGGCCGCCCTCGACCACCAGCACCCCGTGGTGCGGGGCGCGGATGATGCGGTCCTGGTCGGCCTGGATGGTGCGCACGATGTCGCCCATCCGCCCGGTGCGGGCCTGGTCGAGCGCCGCCAGCAGCACCGCGTCGCCGGTGGGGTCCTCGTGGCCGGTGCGGGTGGTGTCGCCGAGGTCGAGGATCTCGTCGTGGAGGGCGGTCACCTTCCGGCCCTGGCTGGAGATGTGCCGCCGGCGGCGCAGTCCCATCGGGCTGTGGCCGGTGGCCAGGTAGAAGGGCCGGGCGACGTCGGCCCGCCAGTCGATCAGCAGCGGTGTGCGCTCGGTGTCGTCGGCGCGGATGCCGATCCGGCCGATGTGGTGGGTGGCGCCGTCGGTGAGGTCGATCCGGCCGAAGCAGAGCGCGCCGTCCACGGCGTTCAGCGCGGCCAGCAGTCCCGAGCGTTCGGCGACCAGGATGTCGCGCTCCAGACGCGCCTGCATGGGGGTGTTCCCCTGGGCCAGCGCGTCCTTGACGGCACGGTCCGCGTCCTCGCGCAGGGCCTCGACGCGCTCGTGGAGCCCGTCGACGAATTCCTGCTCGCGCAGCAATTCGAGGTCCTGCGATTCCGCGCTCTCCGCGTTCTCCGCGTTTTCCCCGTCGTACGAATGTGCCGTGTTTGACAATGCCACTCCCGCCCGGATACACTTCGCTCAGTAGACTTGCGTCGCGAATTCATTGAAGAAGTCGCGAATGAACAAAGATAGACGACGAAATCCCCCGGGACCAATTCCCGGGGGATTTTCTGTGCGCCGGCCGGGCGGACCGGGCGCGCGTCAGGCCTTGGCGAGCGCCTTGTCGTCGTCGGCCGCCGCCGCGGGCGGGTTCGCCGGGGCGCCGTGTCCGTCGTGACCGTCGAGCAGGGTGCGCTCGTCGAAGGGCAGCTCACCGGCGAGGACGCGCCGGACCCGGTCCTTGTCGACCTCCTTGGTCCAGGTGCCGATCAGCAGCGTGGCCACCGCGTTTCCGGCGAAGTTGGTCAGCGCGCGGGCCTCGCTCATGAAGCGGTCGATGCCGACGATCATGCCGACGCCGTCCACCAGCTCGGGCTTGTGCGACTGCAGCGCGCCGGCCAGCGTGGCCAGGCCCGCGCCGGTCACCCCGGCGGCGCCCTTGGAGGCCACCATCATGAAGAGCAGCAGCGTGATCTGCTGGCCGATCGTCATCGGGTCGCCCATGGCCTCGGCGATGAACAGCGACGCCATGGTCAGGTAGATCATCGTGCCGTCGAGGTTGAAGGAGTAACCGGTCGGCACGGTGATGCCGACCACCGGGCGGCTGACGCCCAGGTGCTCCATCTTGGCGATCAGTCGCGGCAGGGCCGACTCGGAGGAGGAGGTCGAGAAGATGAGCAGGAATTCGCGGCCGAGGTACTTCAGCAGGCTGAACAGATTGACCTTGGCGACGATTCTCACCAGCGCGCCCAGCACCACCAGGACGAACAGCGCGCAGGTGACGTAGAAACCGATCATGATGGCGGCCAGCGCCTTGAGGGCGTCGACGCCGGTCTCGCCGACCACCGCGGCGATGGCGCCGAAGGCGCCCACCGGAGCCGCCCACATGATCATGGCGAGGATGCGGAAGACCAGCCGCTGGATGTGCTCGACACCGCGCAGGATCGGCTCCCCCGCGCCGCCCATCGTCTGCAGCGCGAAGCCGGCGAGCAGGGCGACCAGCAGGGTCTGCAGGACGACGCCCTCGGTGAAGGCGGAGACCAGCGTGGTGGGGATGATGCCGAGCAGGAAGTCGGTCATCGTGGTCTCGGAGCCGGCCGCGGCCTGCTCCTGGCCGATGCCCTTGGCCGCCTCGGTGAGCTCCACGCCGCCGCCCGGGTGGACGACGTTGCCGACGACCAGGCCGATGGCGAGCGCGACGAAGGACATCGTCACGAAGTAGCCGAGGGCGAGACCGCCCACCTTGCCGACCTTGGCCGCCTTCCGCACCGAGCCGATGCCCAGCACGATGGTGCAGAAGATGATCGGGGAGATCATCATCTTGATCAGCCCGACGAAGGCGGTGCCTATCGGCTTGAGCTCCACGGCGATGTCGGGGGCGACGAGCCCGAGGGTGATGCCGAGCACCACCGCGATCACGACCGCGATGTAGAGGTAGTGCGTGCGGTCCCGTCGGGGTTTCTCGGCCGAGCCGGCCGAGCCGGCCGAGCCCTGGGCGGGCGGCGTGCTGGTCATGGAAGGCCTCCTGGACAACCTTGTGGGGGAAAAGCGTCCGACGATGCTTGCACATGACATGCAGCGCCGGACGATCACCCAAGGTGGCGCGGGAGCGGCTCGCGCGGCCGGACCCCTGTCCATGACGAGACAGATCCTTACCGGAAGTAATCAGATATGAGCAACGGGTCGTGAGGCCATCCGCCCGCTCCTAGCGTGTGCAGCGTGCACAGATCTACCGCCGCCTCCTTCGACGCCGCCGCCGCGCACCGCATCCGCACCGCCCTCGGGCTCGGTCCCGAGGAGGTCGCCCACGGCATGCGCACCGCCTTCGGTCTCGGTCATGTGACGCCCGAGCTGGTCACCGCCTGGGAACGGGGTGAAGTCCGGCCCGGGCGGGACGAGTTGACCGGGCTCGCCGGAATGCTCTGGTGCTCCCCCGCCGACCTGGCCGGGCGTCCGCGCACCCTGCGCGAGCACCGGCTCGCCCGCGGTCTCACCCCGGAGGAGGTGGCGTCGGCGATCGGGCTGGACGTCCTCGCCTACCTCCGCATGGAGCAGGAGAACGTCTGGCGCGGCGGGGACCGGCCGACCCAGCTGCTGCGCGGGCTGTTCCGGCTCGGCCAGGCTGACCTGGTCGGCATCTGCGGCCGCCACGCGAAACTCTCACTCCTCCTCCGTGAGACCTTCACGGCCCGCGGCTCGGGGACCGCCCGCGCCGTGGCCCGCACCGCCTCGCTGGACCGCCGGGTCGTCGACGCGGCCCTGCGGCGGCTGCGGGCCGGGCACACCGCGGCGCCGGACCCGGAGGCCTTCGCCGCGCAGGCGGTGGACCGCTTCTGGGAGGCGGTCCGGGCGAGCGCCTAGACAGAGGAGAAGGGCCGCGCCCCGGGCGGGGGCGCGGCCCCGGCGGGGCGCGACCCCGGCGGGGCGCGACCCCGGCGGGGCGCGACCCCGGCGGGGCGCGACCCCGGCGGGGCGCGGCCCGGGAGGCCGGTCAGAAGACCGACTCGGCCTCCTCCATCCGGCTCGCCGGCACGTGCTTCAGCTCGGCGGTGGCCTCCGCCAGGGGGACCATCACGATCTCCGTGCCGCGCAGGGAGGTCATCATGCCGGACACCCCGCGGTGCGCCGCCTCCACGGCGTGCCAGCCGAACCGGGTGGCCAGCACCCGGTCGTAGGCGGTGGGGGTGCCGCCGCGCTGGACGTGGCCGAGGATCACCGGCCGCGCCTCCTTGCCCAGGCGCCGCTCCAGCTCGCGGGCGAGGGCGGTGCCGATGCCCTGGAACCGCTCGTGGCCGTACTGGTCGATCTCGCCCTTGCGGTAGTCCATGCTCCCCTCGGCGGGGTGGGCGCCCTCGGCGACGCAGATCACCGCGAACTTCTTGCCCCGGGAGAACCGCGCCTCGACCATCTCCACCAGGTCGGCGGGGTCGAACGGACGCTCCGGCAGGCAGATGCCGTGGGCGCCGGCCGACATGCCGGACTCCAGCGCGATCCATCCTGCGTGACGTCCCATCACCTCGACGACCATCACCCGCTGGTGGGACTCCGCGGTCGTCTTCAGCCGGTCCATCGCCTCCGTCGCGACCGTGACGGCCGTGTCGAAGCCGAAGGTGCGGTCGGTGGAGGAGATGTCGTTGTCGATGGTCTTCGGCACGCCGACGATGGGCATGCCCGCCTCGGCCAGCATGCTGGCGGCGGTCAGGGTGCCCTCACCGCCGATCGGGATCAGCACGTCGATGCCGAACCGGTTGGCGGTCTCGCGGACCTCGCGGCAGGCCTCCTGCAGCCGGGCCCTGGGGAGCCGGGAGGAGCCCAGTATCGTGCCGCCGCGGGCCAGGATGCCGCTGACGGCGTCCAGGTCGAGGTTGCGGTAACGCCCGTCCAGCAGGCCCTCGTAGCCGTCCTCGAAGCCGATGACCTCGTCGTCGTACTGGGAGATGGCGCGGTGCACCACGGAACGGATCACCGCGTTGAGGCCGGGGCAGTCGCCGCCGGCGGTAAGTACTCCGATGCGCATGCCGCTCCCGCGTCTCGCCGGTTCCGCCGATCCCGATTCTTCCACGCGGCCCGCGAGTACCCGACCCCACGACGCGTATCCCTCGCCCCACCGGTTCCGCGAACCGTCGCGCCGCCCCGCCCCGACGGCGCCGCACGCCCCGCCCCCGTACGCGGGGAGCCGTCCCCCGCCCGGCGTAGGCGGGCCCACCCCCAGCCCCCCGGCGGGGGACGATGTTTGACAGGCTGGCCCAGAGGCACCGGAACCGGAGCCAGGCGCCAACCGCACAGGAACGGAGACCGCGTGACGCGCAGCGTGTACGTGACCGGCATCGACCGGGGGGACGGCCGCCAGGTCGTGGACCTGGGGGTGATGGAACTCCTCACCCGCCAGGTCGACCGCGTCGGCGTCTTCCGCCCCCTCGTCCACGACGGCCCCGACCGCCTCTTCGAACTGCTGCGCGCCCGCTACCGGCTGGGCCAGGACCCGGCCACCGCCTTCGGCATGTCCTACGAGGAGGCGTCCACCCTCCAGGCGGAACGCGGCATGGACGAACTCGTCGCCGCGCTGGTCACCCGGTTCCACGCCGCCGCGGAGGCGTACGAGGTCGTCCTGGTCCTCGGCACCGACTTCGCCGCCGAGAACATCCCCGACGAGCTGGCCCTCAACGCCCGCCTGGCCAACGAGTTCGGCGCCTCGGTGATCGGTGTGGTGGGCGGCCGGGGCCATCCCGCGGAGGCGGTGGCGGCGGAGGTCCGCAACGCCTCCCGCGCCTACCGGGACCTCGGCTGCGACGTGCTCGCCATGATCGCCAATCGGGTGACCCCGGAGGACCGCGACGCCGTGGCGTCCCTGCTCGACGCGCGGCTCGGTCTGCCCGGCTACGTGATCCCGGACGAGCCCGCCCTGGCCGCCCCCACCGTGGGGCAGATCGTCCAGACCCTGGACGCCGAGGTGCTGCTCGGTGACGCGGCGGGCCTCGCCCGCGACGCGCTCGGCTTCGTCTTCGGCGGCGCCACCCTGCCCAACCTGCTCAAGGCCCTCACCCCCGGCTGCCTGATCATCGCCCCCGGCGACCGCGCCGACCTGGTGATGGGCGCGCTGGCCGCGCACAGCGCAGGCTCCCCGCCCATCGCCGGCGTGCTGCTCACCCTCGGCATGCACCCCGATCCGGACCTGATGGCGCTGGCCGCCCGCCTCGCCCCCGGCACTCCCGTGCTCTCCGTCCGGGAGAACAGCTTCCCCACCGCGGCGCGCCTGTTCACGCTGGAGGGGAAGCTCAACGCCGCCACCCCGCGCAAGGCGGAGACCGCGCTGGGCCTCTTCGAGCGTCACGTCGACATCGGCCGGCTGCGTTCGCTGGTCTCCGCGCCCAGCAGCGGCCGGGTCACGCCGATGATGTTCGAGCACAACCTGATCGAGCGGGCCCGCGCGGACAAGCGCCGGGTGGTGCTCCCGGAGGGCACCGAGGAGCGGGTGCTGCGCGCCGCCGAGGTGCTGCTGCGCCGCAGGGTGTGCGAGCTGACCCTGCTGGGGCCGGCCGAGCAGATCCGCAGGAAGGCCGCCGACCTGGGCCTGGACATCACCGACGCCGAGCTGGTCGACCCGGAGACGTCGGAGCTGCGCGAGTCCTTCGCGCGCCGGTACGCCGGGCTGCGCGCCCACAAGGGCGTCGACGTGGACCTGGCCCGTGACGTGGTCGCCGACGTCAACTACTTCGGCACCCTGATGGTGCTGGACGGCTTCGCCGACGGCATGGTCTCCGGCTCGGTGCACTCCACCGCGGCGACCATCCGCCCCGCCTTCGAGGTGATCAAGACCCGCCCCGACGCGGACCTGGTCTCCTCCGTCTTCTTCATGTGCCTGGCCGACCGGGTGCTGGTCTACGGCGACTGCGCGGTCAACCCGGATCCGGACGCGCGGCAGCTCGCCGACATCGCCCTGCAGTCGGCGGAGACCGCCGCCCACTTCGGGGTGGAGCCGAGGATCGCGATGCTCTCGTACTCGACCGGCGCCTCCGGCTCGGGCGCGGACGTGGAGAAGGTCCGCCGGGCCACCGAGATCGTCCGGGAGCGCCGCCCCGACCTGCCGGTCGAGGGGCCGATCCAGTACGACGCCGCCGTGGAGCCCACGGTGGCGGCGACCAAGCTGCCCGGTTCGCCCGTCGCGGGCCAGGCCACGGTGCTGATCTTCCCTGACCTCAACACGGGCAACAACACCTACAAGGCGGTCCAGCGCTCGGCCGGCGCGATCGCCGTCGGCCCGGTGCTCCAGGGCCTGCGCAAGCCGGTCAACGACCTCTCCCGGGGCGCCCTGGTGCAGGACATCGTGAACACCGTCGCGATCACGGCCGTCCAGGCGCAGCAGCCCGCCGCACTCGACACCGACCGCCCGCGGAAGGGGAGCCGCTCATGACCGCCACCCGTGTCCTCGTCCTCAACACCGGTTCGTCCTCGGTGAAGTACCAGCTCCTGGACATGTCCGACCGGAGCCGTCTGGCGGTCGGACTGGTCGAGCGGATCGGCGAGGAGAACGGCCGGATCAAGCACACGCTGGTGCACGGCCCCGGGGGCGGGGCGCGCACCCGCGAGACCACCGGGCCGGTGCCGGACCACGGGGCCGCGCTGGAGGCCGTCTCCGAGGAGCTGTCGCGGGACGGGCTGGGGCTGGACTCCCCGGACCTGGCCGCCATCGGCCACCGTGTGGTGCACGGGGGGAAGCGTTTCACCGAGCCCACGCTGATCGACACCGCGGTGGTCGACGAGATCGAGCGGCTCTCCCCGGTGGCCCCGCTGCACAACCCGGCCAACCTGACCGGCATCCGCACCGCCCAGAAGCTGCGGCCGGACCTGCCGCAGGTGGCGGTCTTCGACACCGCCTTCCACGCCACCATGCCGGAGGCCGCGGCCCGCTACGCCATCGACGTGGAGACGGCGGACCGCCACCGGGTGCGCCGCTACGGCTTCCACGGCACCTCGCACGCCTTCGTCTCGCGCGCCGCGGCCGAACTGCTCGGCAAGGAGCCGTCCGAGGTCAACGTGATCGTGCTGCACCTGGGCAACGGCGCCTCGGCGTCGGCGGTGCGCGGCGGACGGTGCGTGGAGACGTCGATGGGGCTCACCCCGCTGGAGGGCCTGGTGATGGGCACCCGGTCCGGGGACCTCGACCCGGCGGTGGTCTTCCACCTGATGCGGGTGGGCGGCATGACGGCCGACGAGATCGACGAGCTGCTGAACAAGCGGTCCGGGCTGGTGGGGCTCTGCGGCGACAACGACATGCGGGAGATCCGCCGGCGGGTCGACGCGGGCGACGAGGCCGCGGCCCTGGCCTTCGACATCTACGTGCACCGGCTGCGCAAGTACATCGGGGCCTACTACGCGGTACTCGGCACCGTGGACGTGGTCGCCTTCACCGCCGGCGTGGGCGAGAACTCCGCGCCGGTGCGGGCCGCCGCCCTGGCCGGGCTCGAGGGGATGGGCCTCGCGGTGGACGAGGAGCGCAACCAGGCCCGCGGTGACGGCCCCCGGCTGATCTCGCCGCCGCACACCCCGGTCGCGGTCGCCGTGGTGCCCACCGACGAGGAGCTGGAGATCGCGGCCCGGACCTACGAACTGGTGACGGGCGTCCCGCAGACACTGTGAGAGCGGGTGCGGCCGCAAGCTACCCCCGGGTATTTATTCCGCTGCGAAACAAACGGATAGGATTCCTTCCATGCGCCGTTCCAAGATCGTCTGTACTCTCGGCCCCGCGGTCGACTCCCACGAGCAACTGGTCGCGCTGATCGAAGCGGGGATGAACGTCGCCCGCTTCAACTTCAGCCATGGCACCCATGCGGAACATCAGGGCCGCTACGACAGGGTGCGCGCAGCATCCCAGGAGACCGGCCGCCCGGTGGGCGTCCTGGCCGACCTCCAGGGCCCGAAGATCCGGCTGGAGACCTTCGCCGAAGGCCCCGTGGAGCTGGTGCGGGGCGACGAGTTCACCATCACCACCGAGGACGTGCCGGGCGACAGGTCGATCTGCGGCACGACCTACAAGGGCCTGCCCGGTGACGTCGGCCGCGGCGACCAGATCCTGATCAACGACGGCAACGTCGAGCTGAAGGTCCTGGACGTGGAGGGTCCGCGGGTGCGGACCATCGTGATCGAGGGCGGGGTGATCTCCGACCACAAGGGCATCAACCTGCCGGGCACGGCGGTGAACGTGCCGGCGCTCTCCGAGAAGGACGTCGAGGACCTGCGGTTCGCCCTGCGGATGGGCTGCGACCTGGTCGCCCTCTCCTTCGTGCGGGACGCCGACGACGTGCGCGACGTCCACAAGGTGATGGACGAGGAGGGCCGCCGGGTCCCCGTCGTCGCCAAGGTGGAGAAGCCGCAGGCGGTGGAGAACATGGAGGCCGTGGTGGCGGCCTTCGACGGCGTGATGGTGGCCCGCGGCGACCTGGCCGTGGAGTATCCGCTGGAGCGGGTCCCGATGGTGCAGAAGCGCCTGGTGGAGCTCTGCCGCCGCAACGCCAAGCCGGTGATCGTGGCGACCCAGATGATGGAGTCGATGATCACCAACTCCCGTCCGACCCGCGCCGAGGCCTCCGACGTGGCCAACGCGATCCTGGACGGCGCCGACGCGGTGATGCTCTCCGCCGAGTCGAGCGTGGGCTCGTACCCGGTTGAGACGGTGCGGACCATGTCCCGGATCGTCCAGGCGGCCGAGGAGGAGCTGCTCTCCAAGGGCCTGCAGCCGCTGGTGCCGGGCAAGAAGCCGCGGACCCAGGGCGGTTCGGTGGCCCGGGCGGCCGCCGAGATCGCCGACTTCCTCGGCGGCAAGGGCCTGGTCGCCTTCACCAAGTCGGGCGACACCGCCCGCCGCCTGTCCCGTTACCGGGCCGCGCAGCCGATCCTCGCCTTCACCACCGAGGAGTCGACCCGCAACCAGCTCTGCCTGAGCTGGGGCGTGGAGCCGCACGTGGTGCCGTTCGTCAACAGCACCGACGAGATGGTCGAGCTGGTCGACCGGGAGCTGCTGCGGCTCAACCGCTTCGCTTCCGGCGACACCATGGTCATCACGGCCGGTTCGCCCCCCGGCGTCCCCGGCACCACCAACATGGTCCGGGTGCACCACCTGGGCGCCGAGGGCGCCGACGCCGCGAACTGACGCCGCTCCCCCGGCACCGGTCCGCCGACGCCCCCGCCGCCCTCTCCGGGCGGCGGGGGCGTCGGCGCCGTCGGGGTCAGAAGCCCGCCGGCTCCGTGTAGACGCCCCACTCGTCGCGGAGCACGTCGCAGATCTCGCCCAGCGTGGCCTCGGCGCGGACCGCCTCGACCATCGGCTCGATCATGTTGGCCCCGGAGCGCGCCGCGGCCAGCATCGCGTCGAGCGCCGTGCGCACGGCCGCCTCGTCCCGGGCGGCGCGCCGCCCGGTGAGCGCGCGCACCTGCTCGCGCTCCACCTCGTGGCTGACCCGCAGGATCTCCAGGTCGCCGGTGACCGAGCCGGTGTGGGCGTTGACGCCGACGACCCTCTTCTCGCCCTTCTCCAGCGACTGCTGGTAGCGGAAGGCCGCCTCGGCGATCTCGCCGGTGAACCAGCCGTCCTCGATGCCCCGCAGGATGCCGGAGGTGATCGGGCCGATCGGGTGGTTGCCGTCGGGGTGGGCCCGCAGGCCGCGTTCCCTTATCTGCTCGAAGATCTTCTCGGCGTCCGCCTCGATGCGGTCGGTGAGCTGCTCCACGTACCAGGAGCCGCCCAGCGGGTCCGCCACGTTGGCGACGCCGGTCTCCTCCATCAGCACCTGCTGGGTGCGCAGGGCGATCTCCGCCGCCTGCTCGCTGGGCAGCGCCAGGGTCTCGTCGAGGGCGTTGGTGTGCAGCGAGTTGGTCCCGCCGAGGACCGCGGCCAGGGCCTCGACGGCCGTGCGGACCACGTTGTTGTACGGCTGCTGCGCGGTGAGCGAGACGCCGGCGGTCTGGGTGTGGAACCGCAGCCACTGGGCCTTCTCGGTCCTCGCCCCGTAGACGTCGCGCATCCAGCGGGCCCAGATGCGGCGGGCGGCGCGGAACTTCGCGATCTCCTCGAAGAAGTCCACGTGCGCGTCGAAGAAGAAGCTGAGGCCGGGCGCGAACACGTCCACGTCCAGGCCGCGGCTGAGGCCCAGCTCGACGTAGCCGAAGCCGTCGGCCAGCGTGTACGCCAGCTCCTGCGCGGCCGTGGAACCGGCCTCGCGGATGTGGTAGCCGGAGACGGAGAGCGGCTTGTACGCCGGGATCCGCTCGGCGCAGTACTCCATCAGGTCGCCGATCAGGCGCAGGTGGGGCTCGGGCTCGAAGAGCCACTCCTTCTGCGCGATGTACTCCTTGAAGATGTCCGTCTGCAGCGTGCCGTTGAGCACCGACGGGTCGACGCCCTGGCGCTCGGCGGCCACCAGGTACATGCAGAAGACCGGGACGGCCGGGCCGCTGATGGTCATCGAGGTGGTGACGTCGCCCAGCGGGATGCCCCGGAAGAGGACCTCCATGTCGGCGGCGGAGTCGATGGCGACGCCGCAGTGGCCCACCTCGCCCAGCGAGCGGGCGTCGTCGGAGTCCCGGCCCATCAGGGTCGGCATGTCGAACGCCACCGACAGGCCCCCGCCGCCGTTGGCGAGGATCATCTTGTAGCGCTCGTTGGTCTGCTCGGCGTTGCCGAAGCCGGCGAACTGGCGGATGGTCCAGGTGCGGCCCCGGTAGCCGGTCGGGTGGAGGCCCCGGGTGAAGGGGTACTCACCCGGCCAGCCGATCCGCTCGAAGCCCTGGTAGACGTCCCCCGGGCGCGGTCCGTAGACCGGCTCGACGGTGTCCCCGGAGAGCGTGGTGAAGTCCGCGTCCCGCTTGCGGGCGGCGTCGTACCGGGCCTGCCAGCGACGGCGGCCCTCCTCGATGGCGTCAGCGTCCATACCTACAAGTTACTTGGACGTCCTAGTAAATGTCGACGCACAGGGCCGCGCCCGGGTGAGCGCGGCCCGAAGGAGGGGGTTGCCGGTGCGGTCAGACCTTGGCGGGCGCGGGGGCGCCGGCGTCGGCGATCCGCGGCTCCAGCTCCTTGACGATCTTCCGCTCCACGAAGAAGGCGGCGGTGGGGATCGTGCCCGCGAGCAGGACCCAGAGCTGCTTGGTCACCGGCCACTTCGCCTTGGAGCCCAGATCGAAGGCGAAGATCAGGTACACCACGTACAGCCAGCCGTGGGCGAGGCTCACCACGTAGGTGAAGCCGTCGGCGCCGTCGATCTTCAGCAGGTACTTGGCGATCATGCCGACGCAGAGCAGGATCAGCAGCACACCCGTGATGTAGGCCATCGCGCGGTAACGGGTCAGCACGGCTTTCTTCATGCCTACGAGAGTAACCGCGGATTTTGCGCGATCTTGACCCACCCCCCGTACCCACCCCCCGTACCCCCCCGTAAGGAGGACGGACGGTCAGGCGTCCTCGAAATCCCCCGCCGCGACCCGCAGCGGCCGCAGCAGCGCGAAGATCTCGCCGCACTCCTCGTCGTCGTACACGCCCAGCCCGAAGTCCATGGCCATCAGGTCGCGCGTGGCCGCCTCGACCACCTCGCGGCCCTTGTCGGTGATGCCCGCCAGGGTGCCGCGGCCGTCGTCGGGGTTGGGCCGCTTGGACACCAGTCCGGAGCGGACCAGGCGGTCCACCGTGTTGGTCACCGAGGTCGGGTGGACCATCAGCCGCTCGCCGATCTTGGACATCGGCAGCTCCCCGCTCTTGGAGAAGGTGAGCAGCACCAGCGCCTCGTACCGCGCGAAGGTCAGCCCGTAGGGCTTGACGACGGCGTCCACCTCGGCCAGCAGGATCTGGTGGGCGCGCATGATCGAGGTGATGGCGCCCATCGAGGGCACGCCGCCCCACCGCTGCTTCCACAGTTCGTCGGCGCGCGCGATGGGGTCGAAGGCAAGGCTGAGCGGCTTCGGCACGGGGCCGACGATACCCGCAGGTACGTCACGGGGAGGGCGGGGAGCCCAGGCCGGCCAGCAGCAGGGCGGTGAAGTCCCGGGCCCAGGCCGCGTCCACCGGCCCGGCGCTCACCAGACCGCGGTGCACCACGGCCCCGGCCACCACGTCGAAGACCAGGTCGACGGAGCGTTCGGCCGCCCGCGGGTCAGGATCCGCCGGCAGTTCGCCGCGCCGCTGGGCCCGGCTCCTGCCCTCCCGGACCAGCCGCTTCTGCCGCTCCACGATCGAGGTGCGGATCCGCTCGCGCAGCGACGCGTCCACGGTCGACTCGGCGACCAGGGCCATCAGCCCGCTGCGCGCCTCCGGCCGGGCGAGGATCTGGGCGAACCGCAGGACCACGCCCTCGATGTCGGCGGCCAGGCTGCCCCGGTCGGGGAGTTCCAGCTCGTCGAAGAGCTCGGCCACCGCGTCCACGACCAGGTCGTTCTTGCCGGGCCAGCGGCGGTAGAGGGTGGTCTTGGCGACGCCGGCCCGCAGGGCCACGTCGCCGAGGGTGAGCCGCGACCAGCCGAGCTCGACCAGCGCCTCGCGGGTGGCGGCGAGGATCGCGGCGTCGGCCGCCGCGCTGCGGGGCCGGCCGGTACGGGAGGCGGGCGTACGGCTACGGCTGGACATGGCACACGACGATACGGCCGTGAGGCCGATCACGACGGGCGCGATGGGCGTCCGGCCGCCGAATCGTTACGCTACGACTCGTAGCGAAAGCCGGGTCCGCCCGGCGAGCGACAACCACGTCAGGCGCCAGGTGGGGACCCGGTGCCGAACACCAGGGCGATACGCCCGGCCGCCGACGGCGAACGGTTACCACCGGGGTGCGCCGTCGGGGGAGGATAGGCGCATGCAGCCACGGAACATGTCCATGAGCGGAGTCGTCGACCTCGCCGCCGTCAAGGCGGCCCAGGAGGCCAAGGCCAAGGCGGAGCAGGCGCGCGCCCAGGCCGCCCGCCAGGGCGGGGGCGGAGCCGTCTCCCCCGCCGACCTCGTATACGACGTCGACGAGGCCGCCTTCGAGCGCGACGTCCTGCAGAAGTCCACCGAGGTGCCCGTCGTCCTCGACTTCTGGGCCGAGTGGTGCCAGCCGTGCAAGCAGCTCAGCCCGGTGCTGGAGCGGCTGGCCGTCGAGTACAACGGCCGGTTCGTGCTGGCCAAGGTGGACGTCGACGCCAACCAGATGCTGATGCAGCAGTTCGGGATCCAGGGCATCCCGGCGGTCTTCGCGGTGGTCGCCGGCCAGGCGCTGCCGCTCTTCCAGGGGGCGGCCCCCGAGACCCAGATCCGCGAGACCCTCGACCAGCTGATCGCGGTCGGCGAGCAGCGGTTCGGCCTGACCGGCCTGACCGTCGACCCGGAGGCCGAGCCGGGCGGCGGCGGGGCCGGCGCCGCCGCGGCGGTGCCCCAGGGCCCGCACGACGCGACCCTCGAGGCGGCGGCCTCGGCGCTGGACGCCGGGGACCTGGGCGGGGCGATCCGCGCGTACGAGAACGTGCTCTCCGACGACCCGGGCAACGAGGAGGCCAAGCTGGGCCTGGCCCAGGCGCGGCTGCTCGAGCGCGTCCAGCACATGGACCCGCAGACGGTGCGCCGCGAGGCCGCCGAGAAGCCGGCCGACCCGGCGGCCCAGATCGCCGCGGCCGACCTGGACATGGTGGGCGGTCATGTCGCGGACGCCTTCGGTCGGTTGACGGAGGCCGTGCGGCGGACCGCCGGTGAGGACCGGGAGGCCCTGCGCCTGCGGCTGCTGGAGCTGTTCGACGTCGTCGGCGGCGAGGACCCGCGGGTGGTGGCCGCGCGGCGTGCGCTGGCGCGCGCGCTGTTCTAGCGGCGGACCCGAAGGGCGGTGCCGGAACCTGTCCGGCACCGCCCTTCGGCGTTTCGGCGGCCGGGACGCGGGGAAGACATGGCGCCGCCGTGAAGGAGCCCGCTCCGGCCCGCTCCAGAGCTGCGTTGCGGCCACGCTTTACCAAATCTTGGCACACCGCCCAGGGGTTACTGGCAGTAAATGCCTGCCTGCGATCCGCCCGAGTCCGCCGCGATTCACCCCCCTTTGCCCCGATTTGCCGGGCAACCCTGCGTCGCGGAGTCCGACGGGACGGGTGATCCCCGGCCATCGCGCCGTTACCAGCGGGTAACGAGACCCCTTGCGGGGGCGCGCAGAATGCACAACGATCGGCGACGCTCGGTCCTGTTCCGTACGCCCGACAACCAATCGTGCGCACGGGAACCAGGGTCCCCACCGGGCATGGGCGGCGTCACCGTGACGCCGTGCCTAGGACAGGGGGGTCTTCGCCCGTGGCGGAGCCTGTCCGAAAAGGTCGCACGGGATCACCTGTCCGGTGCGGCCAGTGGTTGTCGCTCGGGGGTGATCGCCGGTGATTCGGGCGCGTACCGCGCCGTACGAGAACAGGCGCTCTCCTTCCCGAGGACGTAGCACTTCTCCCATCCCTGCCCGGCCCGAGCCGCCTTCAGTGGCAGCCGGGACCAGGAGATGTACGTCCGAGAAGGAGGACATATGCAGTCCCAGCTGCGTGGCGGTACCAGATGGAAGCGGTTCGCCGTCGTCATGGTGCCCAGCATCGCCGCCACCGCCGCGATAGGCGTCGGCCTGTCGCAGGGCGCGCTCGCCGCGTCGTTCAGCGTCTCCGGCCAGTCGTTCAAGGTGACCGCCGACCGTCTCGACGGCACCGGCTTCAACCAGTACGGCTCGATGGACAAGGGCGTCACCCTCGAGGGCAAGGAGACGTACCACCCGGTCGCGGTCTCCGCCTTCAAGACGGCGACGATCCAGAACATGTGCCAGTCCGTCGTGACGCCGCACGTTCCGGTCTTCGGCAACATCAGCCTGCGGCTCACCGCGGGTACCGGTGACACGCCGGTCAAGGCCGAGAACCTGTACATCGACGTCGAGAGCCTCCAGACGACGGCGGCGCAGTTCAAGAACATCGACATCGGTGTGGCGGCCGGCCAGTCCACCAAGGGTCCGGAGCTCTCCGCGGGGGCCAACCCCAACGGCTTCGCCCAGCAGGCCGACTCGGTCACGCTGACCGGCGTCAAGCAGACGGCGTGGGCCACCACCGCCGGCACCTTCAACCTCAGCAACCTGAACATGTCGCTGAAGACGGGTGTCCACGAGTGCTACTAGGCACTCGCTGACGAGCGAGGGAGCCGCCCGGCTCCCCCGCTCGTCCCAGCCCCACGCACCACCACACTCATCACGGCAAAGCCGTTCCAGGGAGCTGTTTTTCCATGAGCGCCGAGACTCCTGCCGCGCCCGGTCGCGAACGCCTTCGGGTCATCCGGCGGAACTTCCGCACGTGGCGGGGCACGCGGCCGTTCTGGGCCGGCCTGTTCGTCATGTTCGCGGGTCTGCCCATCGGGTACTTCCCCTACGCCGACCTGCACATCGGCAACCTCACCATGACCATGGCCACCACGGCCGGGGCCGGCTCGCTGATCATCGGCGTGCTGCTCGGCGTGCTGGGTCTGTGCCTCTGGTTCCAGAGGCACATCCAGATCTTCTGCGGTGTCGCCGCGATCCTGCTGGGCCTGGTCTCCATCCCGGTGTCCAACCTCGGCGGGTTCTTCGTCGGCTTCCTGTTCGCGCTGATCGGTGGCGCCATGGCGATCGCCTGGGCGCCGGGCCGGCCGGACGAGGCCGCCACGGCGGACGGCGCCGAACCGCTCGCCGGTGAGCCGGAGCGCACCGCCACCGTGTCGTTCGCCAAGGCCGGCGCCGTGGAGGACGAGTACGCGTCCGGCACCGTGAACGCCCGGCTTCCCGAGCCGCGTCGCGGCGACGAGCCCGCCGGCGAGTGGAACGAACTGTCAAGCACCAACCCGGCCAACGAGGTGAACGGGAGGCACAGTGCCGGCTGACGAGGAGGTCCACGGCCCGGCCGTGGACGCGTCGGACGCGAGATCAGGGCCGCGGCACGCGGCGCCGCGCAAGCCGTTGCGCGCCCGGCTCCACATTCCGCGCGGCATGGCCATCGCCGCCATGCCCACGGCGGTCCTCATGGGCATGAGCTTCACGCCGACGCTCGCACAGGCCGACGACCGGCCCGCGGTTCCCAAGAGCACGCTCACGGCCGAGGAGTACCAGGCCTGCGTGGAGGTGCTCGAGGAGGCCGAGAAGGGCGGTGCGGCCGAGGAGGACAAGGCCCCCGACGAGGGCACCGGCGGCGAGGACAAGCCCGCTCCCGACGACGAGGGCGGCACGGGCGGCGACAAGCCGCCGGCCACCGAGGAGCCGGAGGAGCCCGAGCCGACCGAGCCCGGGCCCGAGGAGCCGGCCCCGGCCGAGCCCGAGCCGGAGGAGCCCGAGGCCCCCGCGGAGGAGGAGCCCGAGAAGCCGGACCTGCTCGAGGGCATCGGCGACGCGCTCGGGGACCTGCTCGACGGACCCGACGCTCCCGAGGAGGAGCCGGCGGCCGACGAGCCCGCCGCCGGGACCGAGGAGGAGACCGCGGCCGACGAGCCGGAGACCGACCCCGGCACCAAGGACGGGGCCGAGGACGGCACGAAGGACGGGGCCGAGGACGGCACGAAGGACGGGGCGGAGGACGGCGAGAAGACCGAGCCGGCCGCCCGGGCCCCGAAGGAGGCCGTCGAGGAGACCGCCGAGGCTCTGGAGAAGGCCGAGGAGGCCGCCGGGAAGGGCGAGCCCGTCGAGGAGACGACCGCCCCCGCGGTCGACCCCGAGGACTGCCCCGCCGCCACCGACGAGGAGGGCGGCCTCGAGGGCATCGTCGCGCTGCCCGACCACGCCTGGGAGCTGCAGGCCAGCTCGCTGCTCCTGAAGGGCGCCAAGTACGAGGGCATCGTCAAGGTCAAGACGGCCAACGGCACCGTCAAGGAGGTGCTGAAGTACGTCGTCTCGGGCGGCACCGACATCGGCGACCTGCACCAGGTCGTGCACGACAAGGAGAACGGGAAGACGCACCACGCGGTCGCGGCGAAGGGGACCACCTCCACCATCCGCGGCGGCGACACGGTGATGTACACCGAGTCCATATCCGGCAACCTGCTGGGTCTGCTCCCGGTGACCTTCTCCCCCGAGAGCCCGCCGCCGCTGGACATCCCGATCATCTACTTCACCAAGGTGAAGGTGGTCCAGGCCGGCCAGTTCGGCGGCGACCTGACGATCCCGGGACTGCGTCAGTACATCGACTAGGCCGGGACCCGAACGGGACGAGGAGTGCCCCCGCTGCCCTGGGCAGCGGGGGCACTCCTGTGTCGGGGCCGACCGGATCCACCGAGTCAGATCATGGTCGGCTTCCCGTCCTGGGCACCTCCCGTGAGGGGGGTGGGGTGGGGGGTGGGATGGGGGGTCGGCGCCGGGTGGTGCGCGGTCGCCGTCGCCACCGGTGCGACCGCCGCGACCGTCGCGACCGCCGAGCCCGTGGTCGCCCCGACGGCTCCCTCGGGCAGGGCGTGCACCGGGAGGGCGGCCGCCTGGAAGGCGGGCACCGGGTACATGGCGGGCAGCACGGGCTGCAGCGGCTGGACGGCCGGCTGCACCGGGCGGACCTCCACGGGCACGACGGGCTCGGGCACCGGCTCGGGGGCCGGGGCCTCCTCCCGCGCGGCCGCACCGGCGGGGACCAGCACCGGCACGGGGCCGGGCTCGGCGACCGGCACGGGCTTGCGCACCGGCGCGGGCTTGCGCACCGGCTCCGGCTCCGGCTCCCGGGCGGGCTCGGGCTCGCGCACCGGCTCGGCGGCCGGCTCGGACTCCCGCGCGGGCTCGGCGGACGGCGCGGTGGCGTCGTCCGGTGCGGGCTCGCCGGCCCGCTCCGTGTCCGCGCCGACGGGTACCGGCTCGCGCTCCGGAGCCCCGGCGGTGTCCGCGTCCGCGGTGTCCGCGGAGTCCGCGTCCGCCGCGGCCGGCACGGTGACCACGTCCGCCGCGGTGACCGGGGCGGCCTCCGCGAGGGTGACCGGCACGGTGACCGGGGTGGTGGCCTTGCGGCGGCGGGCCTCGACGGCGGCCGTGTACCGCCAGACCGCCACCGGCGAGAGCGCGATCACCAGCGCCAGCACCGCCCAGATCCGCATCGCGGCGTGGGTGTTGCCGAGCACGGCCGAGGCGGCCAGCGAGGCCACCAGCACCGCAGCCCAGAACAGGTGCACCCGGAAGGTGAGCAGCCGGTCCGCGCTGCTGTCGCCGCCCTTGGGCGTGACGACGAACCGGCACGGGCGGCGCAGCAGGGCCGCGGTGAAGGACTTCAGGTAGATCGGCGCGGAGATCGCCGACATCGCCATCCCGGCGAGGCCGCCGGACCCCTTCGGCTCGTGGGGCGAGACGTTGTGCCGCCGGTTCCAGAGGTAGAGGCCGATCTGGAGGGCGGCGGCGTCGCTGTAGAGCATCAGCCAGACCGACGTGGAGACCGAGGTGCCGGAGGCGCCGAACCACATGAACAGGACGCAGCTGAAGATGCCCAGGAACCAGTTGACCGCGGTCATCGGGTAGTAGCAGACCATCAGCGAGTACTGGAAGAGCCGGCCGTACGGCATGGAGAACGGCGCCTTCCAGAACTGCTTGAAGAGCGTCTCGTAGGTGCCCCGGGACCAGCGCATCTGCTGGGTGAAGAAGTCGGTCCAGGAGGTCGGCCCCTCCCCCACCGCGAGCACGTCGGGGGTGTAGACGGACTGCCAGCGGCGCCGGGTGCGCGGGTTGACGGTGCGGTGCAGCTCGAAGCCGGTCGCCATGTCCTCGGTGATCGAGTCGTACAGGCCGCCGATCTGCTTGACGGCGGAGATCCGCACGACGTTGTTGGTGCCGACGAACATGGGCGCCCGGTAGCGGTTGCCCGCCCGCTGGATCAGCGCGTGGAAGAGGTACTGCTGCGACTCGGCGGCCTTGGTCACCGGGTTGGTGTAGTTGCCGTAGACCTGCGGGCCGACCACGAAGGCGACGTCCGGGTCGCGGAAGTAACCCAGCATCCGCTCCAGGAAGTTGGGGAGCGGGATGTGGTCGGTGTCGACGGAGGCGAAGAAGTCGTACTCGTCCCCGTGGGCGTCGAGCCAGGCGTTGTAGTTGCCGTGCTTGGTCTTCGCCTTGTGGTGGCCGGTGGGGCGGTTCCAGCGGTCGACGCCCTTGCGGGAGAAGTGGCGGACGCCGAGTTCCCGGCAGAGGTCCTTGGCCTCCTGGTCGTCCCCCTCGTCGAGGAGCCAGACGTCCACGCGGCCGTCGTGGGTGACGCGGACCGCGCCCTCCAGGGTGGCGCGGAGCATCGAC
Organism: Streptomyces sp. NPDC002640; assembly: GCF_053592575.1. NCBI lineage: Bacteria > Bacillati > Actinomycetota > Actinomycetes > Kitasatosporales > Streptomycetaceae > Streptomyces > Streptomyces sp. NPDC002640. Next base: position 311,927 of record NZ_JBSFVZ010000004.1, read on the forward strand.
AGGGGCTCCTTGCCGGGGACGTAGGTGGTGATGAAGGCGACCCGGGTGCCGGGTTCGGGGGTCACGGGCACGGGGTCGCGGGCGACCATCGTGGCGTGGGCGACGGAGAAGACGTTGACGACCATGAAGAACTCGATCAGGCCGATCCCTATCAGCATGGCCGTGTCGAGGAGGGCCAGCCAGGTCTGGCTCTCGTCCCGCTCGACCCAGTGGCTGGGCCACACCAGGTAGACCAGCAGCAGACCGGTGAGGAGCGGCGCGAGCGCCATCATGGCGACCGCTCTCATGCGGTGGGGCTCACGCGAGAGCAGCGAGGTGTACCGCACTCGACAGGGCTGGTCGGCGGGGGGCTCGGTGAGCGGCCCCGCCAGTCGGCTGTGGGTGTCGTAGTCGTAGCCCTCCGGCAACACAGCACCCTCCAATGATCGAATCCGCGCCTTCGGAGATCGAAGATCGAAGATCGGGGTTCGGAGATCGAAGATCGGCGATCAGGACCGGACAAGATGCTATCCACACAAAAGTGGATATTCCGGGAGCTGTCGACTTGGGCGCGTCCGGGCGTGGTGGGCCGCGGGAAGGGGTTCCGGGGGCACGGAAGGTCGGCGACGGCCCGGAAACCGTGGTGTTCCGGCGAGGTTCCCGACGCGTCGGCGTGTCGGTCGAACCGTGGCCGGAATCCGCTCATTCGGCCGAGCGGGATGACCTCACCGGGCGAGCGACGGCACGGCGGAGGTGGGCGCGGACCGCGCGCTGGGCGACCGGGCCGAGCCCGTCGACCGCGGCCGCCAGGTCGGCCAGCCCCTGGAGGGCGTCCAGGGCGCGGGCCGCGCCCTCACGGTCGGCGCCCTCGTAGAGCTCCAGGCCGACGAAGGACGCGGCGATCGCCCGGGCCAGCCCCTCGGGGTCGGTGAACGCGCCGAACGGGGTGGCCTCAAGGACGCGGCGGAGCACCTGCTCGATCTCGGTGATCCACAGGTCCAGACCGGCGGCGGTGGCCGGTCCCAGGCGCGCGTGGGTCTGGGCGCCGGCCAGCATCTGTCCGATCAGCGCCACGTGGCCGGCCGCGCGCTCGGCCTCGTGGATCTCCCGTCCGATGGCCAGCAGCCCGGAGAAGGAGGTCACCTCGGCCAGGCGCTCGCGGTACCGGGCGACCCGCTCCTCGGCTCCGTGGCGGCAGGCGGCGGCGAGGAGCTCGTCCATCGACCCGAAGTGGTAGAAGACGAGCGCCTGGTTGACCCCCGCCGCGGCGGCCACGGTGCGGGCGGAGACCTTGGCGATCCCCTGCTCGGCGAGGGTGCGCAGGGTCCCCTCCAGCAACCGGGTACGGGTGTCGGGCGCGGGCGGCCCGGCCCGGCCGGCGGGGCTCACGCGCGGGCCTCCTCGCGCACGGGCCGCAGGCCGGGCCGCACTCCGCACCGGCTCGCGTCGGTGTACTCGGCGGTGAAGGAGCCCTCGTAGCCGAAGAGCGGCCCGACGTACCGGTTGACCACCCGGACCCGGATCAGGAAGCGCCCGGTGTCCTCGTCGAACGACTCCCGCACCTCCGCGTCCCCGCCGATCACCGCGGGCACCCGCACGTCCAGCGGGCCCTCGCGGAACCGGTGCTCGCCGGAGCGGATGATCAGCTCCCCGCCGTCGCCCGCGGTGAGGTGCAGGTCGCTGGCCAGGTGCTGATGGGTGCCGAGGTAGTCCAGGATCCGGTCCCCCTCCGGCGCGGTCACCATCTGCGCGTCGAACCGGCGCGGCCCGTCGGGCAGGTGGAAAGTGCGCACGAAGCTGACCGTCTCCCGGCCGAAGGTGTCGGCGTACGGCACGTTCTCGATCACGAACGGCACGTCGCGCCCCTGCCGCGGGACCAGGATGTTGCGGGTGGCGCCGAGGGCCAGGAACGGCCGGACGACGCGGCGCCCGTGCCAGACGCGGTCCATCACGCCCGTGCCCGTGCACGCCTCGCCGCTCTCCAGCCCGACCGAGAAGCGGCGGCGCAGCTCGGGGTGGAGCCGGCCGAACTCGGCGCCCATCACCCGGCGGAAGATCGATCCTCGGCTCATGACGCGGGGCCCTCCAGGACGAGCGCGGCGGACTGGGGCGCGCGGCTGCGCAGCGGCGGGGTGCGCAGGCAGCGGCGGGCGGCGGGCGTGCCGGACAGGGGCGTCTTGATCAGGGCGAGCGTGATGGCGAGCGCGGCCAGCAGGGGGAGCGTGAAGGCGGCCTCGGGGCCGAGCGGGCCGACGACGGCGCCCAGGCGCGGCGGACCGGCCAGCAGCACCACGCAGGAGGCGGCGATCACCAGCGTGCGCACCACCATCTCGGCGATCCAGTTCCGCAGGGCCCGCTCCGGGGTGATCCCGTGCTCCAGCCAGAGCCGGAGCCGGTCGAAGGACCAGGCGGTGGCCCATCCCATCAGCGGGCGCAGCGTCAGCCGGTCGAGGAGGGCGCCCGGGCGCCCCCAGCGGGCCCGGTAGTCGTAGCCGGTGAGGAAGCGGATGCCGTCCCCGTCGGGGACGTAGCGCCAGTAGCCGCTGCCGCCGGCGAGCGGGGAGAGCGGGTGCGGGCAGTCGAAGCGGAGGGCGGAGGTGCGGGTGCCGTCGCCGCGCTCCTTCTCCCCCGCGTGGACGCCGGTGCCGGCCACGGTGAGTCCGGGCAGCACCCGGGTGGCGTAGCGGAAGCGCGCCGGTCCCCCGGTGGGGGCGGGCAGCGGTTCGATCTCGGTGAAGCGCAGGTCCCAGCGCTGGTGGCAGGCCGGGTCCTGGGTGCGCCGCCACAGCTCGTCGAGGTCCCCGCGGACCTTGGCCTCCACGTAGATGCCCATGGCGAACTCCCCCGTCCCCACCCCTGGTTGAGCGATCGCTCAACCACCCAGGACCGCAACGTACACCTGTTTGAGCAGTCGCTCAATACGGTGGACGCGGAGGTTTCCTCCGACCGCGGACATGACGAAGCCCCGGCCGCTCCGGCCGGGGCTTCGTCGGGTCTCGTCAGGCGTCGCCGGGGTTCGCCGGCCTTCGCCGTCGGTCCGGAGGCTGATCAGTCCGCGGCGAGGTGCCGCTCCACCGTCTCGACCTTGGAGGTCAGACCGTCGCGCACACCGGGGCGGATGTCCGCCTTGAGCACCAGGGACACCCGCGGGGCGCGCGCCTCCACGGCGGCCACGGCGCGCTTGATCACGTCCATGACCTCGTCCCACTCGCCCTCGAGGGAGGTGAACATGGCGTCGGTGCGGTTCGGCAGGCCGGACTCGCGGACCACGCGGACGGCGTCGGCAACGTACTCGCCGACGTCCTCGCCCACGCCCAGCGGTGTCACGGAGAAGGCGACGATCATGCCTTGGCCCCTTCCGGGCGGATCTCCTTGCGGGCGCGGGCCGCGACGACCGCGTCCTCGGACTCACGGCGCAGCCTGCGCTCGGCGTAGAAGCCGCCGAACGGCACCACGCCGCAGAGGAAGTAGAGGGCGCCGACCTTGAAGGACCACCGGGCGCGGTACCAGGCGTCGGCCCAGAAGAGCACGAAGAGCACCCAGAGGAACCCGTGGATCGCACCCAGCGCCGGCACCGCGTTGAACTCGGTGGTGCGCTTGAGGACGGAGGCCACCAGCAGCAGGAGGAAGGACACCGCCTCGGGCGCCGACACCAGGCGGAGGCGGCGGAGGGCGGCAGCGGTCTTGAGGTCCACGGGTCACCTTCGGTCGGAGGGTCGTCACGGCTTGTGAATGTGCGCACAAGCGGGCTCGGCCCATTGTGGCACCCCCGGACGGCTCAACGGCCGGGGGGCCCGTCAGGTTCCCCGTTCGTCCCCTAAGGGGCATTTCAGGGCCATGTACCTCCTCGGAGCCTGTCCACGGGGCCCCGCCTGCGGTTACGGTCACCAGGTGGCGATGTTCCGACTTCAGGGGAGCAAGGTGCTCGCCGTCGAGATGACCGGGGACTCCGTGCGCGCGAAGAACGGGTCGATGGTCGCCTACGACGGGGAGATGGCCTTCAAGAAGCTCAGCGGCGGGGGCGAGGGCCTGCGCGGCATGGTGACCCGCCGGCTCACCGGCGAGCAGATGACGCTGATGGAGGTGAAGGGGCGGGGGACCTGCTGGTTCGCGGACCGGGCGTCCGAGATCAACCTGGTCGACCTCCGGGGCGAGACGCTGTACGTGGAGTCCAGCAACCTCCTGGCCGCCGACGCCGGACTGCGCAGCGGCACCACCTTCACCGGCCTGCGCGGCGCCTCCCAGGGCAACGGGCTGTTCACCACCACCCTGGAGGGCCACGGCCGGGCGGCCCTGCTCTCCGACGGGCCGGCGGTGGTGCTGCGGGTCTCCGCGCAGTACCCGCTCTCCGTGGACCCGGGCGCGTACGTCGCCCACCAGGGGAACCTGCGGCAGACGCTCCAGTCGGGGGTGACCTTCCGCACCTTCCTCGGCGAGGGCGGCGGCGAGGCCTTCCAGATGCGGTTCGAGGGGGACGGCCTGGTGTACGTGCAGCCGAGCGAGCGCAACACGGTCGCGGGGGACGTCTGATGCCGTTCCGCGAGGTCAACTCCAAGATGGTCGAGGCGACGGTCCGGCCCGGCCAGACGATGTTCAGCCAGCGCGGCGCCATGCTGGCGTACCGGGGCGAGGTCACCTTCACGCCGAACCTGCAGGGCGGGCAGGGCGGCCTGATGTCCATGATCGGCCGCCGGGTCGCCGACGAGGCGACGCCCCTGATGACGGTCGAGGGCGACGGCACGGTGTACTTCGGCCACGGCGGCCACCACGTCCACGTCGTACAGCTCACCGGCGAGACCCTGCACGTCGAGGCCGACCGGCTGCTGGCCTTCGACGGCACGCTCCGCCAGGGCACGATGTTCATGGGCGCCCAGGGCGGCGTCATGGGCATGGTCCGCGGCCAGGTCACGGGCCAGGGACTGTTCACCACCACCCTCCAGGGGCAGGGCGGGGCCGCGGTGCTGGCCCACGGCGGCGTCTTCGAGCTCCAGGTCACCCCGCAGCGCCCGGTCCACGTCGACCCGCAGGCCTACGTGGCGCACCGCGGCGACCTGCGGAACAGGCTGTCCACCGCGCTGGGCTGGCGGGACATGGTCGGCCGCGGCTCCGGCGAGGCCTTCCAGCTGGAGCTCAGCGGCAGCGGCACGGTGTACGTCCAGGCCTCGGAGGAGAAGCTGTGACCGTCCCGGTCTTCGACCCCGCCACGCTCCCGGCGGACGACAACGTCAACCCGTACACCTTCTGCGTGGAGCTCAAGGGCTCCCAGTGGTTCCTGCAGAAGGGCAAGATGATCGCCTACTACGGGCAGATCGAGTTCGACGGCATCGGCCACGGGGCGCTGGAGCGCCTGGTGCGCACCAGCTTCCACTCGCCGCTGCACGCGGCCGACTGGGTGGTGGCGCAGGGCTCCGGCAAGATGCTGCTGGCCGACCGCGCGTTCGACGTGAACTCCTTCGACCTCGAGGACGGCAACCTCACCATCCGGGCCGGCAACCTCCTCGCCTACCAGCCGAGCCTGGCGCTGAAGCAGTCGATCGTGCCGGGGTTCCTGACCCTGCTCGGCACGGGGAAGTTCGTCGCCGCCTCCAACGGCCCGGTCGTCTTCATGGAGCCTCCGCTCCGCGTGGACCCGCAGGCCCTGGTCGGCTGGGCCGACTGCCCCTCCCCCTGCCACCACTACGACCACGGGTACGTCCGGGGGGTGATGGGCGGGCTGCGGGCGCTCACCGGGATCGGCGGGTCCAGCGGCGAGGAGCACCAGTTCGAGTTCGTCGGCGCCGGCACGGTGCTGCTGCAGTCCAGCGAGACGCTGATGCCGGACCAGGCCACGGGGGCGGTGCCGCACGAGCCGGGTGTACCGGGCGGGGGATCCGGGCACCAGGGGTCCGGAGGGCACGGCCCGGCGGGCTCGGGGATGCCGCGCATGCCGGGGCAGCTCGGTGACCTCCAGCGGCGGTTCGGGCTGTGAGACCACCTCGCTTCCCCCTCGCTCACACCACCCAGTAGTCCAGATTTCAACCATTGGGTAAACTCGTGGCCATGGAGAGCGAGACGGACCCGCGGTGGCTCACCGCCGAGGAGCAGCACGCCTGGCGCACGCATCTCGAGGTCAACCGGCTGCTGACGTACCAACTGGAGCGTGACCTGCAGCCCTTCGGCCTCACCATGAACGACTACGAGATCCTGGTGAACCTCTCCGAGGCGGAGGGGCGGCGGCTGCGGATGAGCGACCTCGCGGCGGCGACGCTGCAGTCCAAGAGCAGGCTGTCGCACCAGATCACGCGGATGGAGAACGCGGGGCTGGTACGGCGGGAGAACTGCGAGTCGGACCGGCGGGGGCTGTTCGCGGTCCTGACCGACCAGGGCCTGGAGACGATGCGCAAGGTCGCCCCGCACCACGTGGCCTCCGTACGCCGCCACTTCCTCGGCCTGCTCCCGCCCGAGGCCCTGGACGCCCTCTCCGCGGCCCTCACCCCCATCGCCGCCCACCTCCGCACCCACCGCGCCCGCCCGTAGGACCTGTCCGTGGGACCGGTCCGGTCGGACGGGGCGTGGTGCGCCGGAGGCGGGAGCCCGCGGCAGGTGTCAGGCCGTGGCGGTGAGGCCCGCGACGAGTTCGTCGGCGGCCCGGTAGGGGTCGAGCGTCCCGGCGACGATCCGCTCCGCCAGGGCGCCCAGCCGCCGGTCCCCGCGCAGGTCCCCGATCCGCTCCCGCAGCGCCGTGACGGCGATCGTCTCGACCTCCCGCTCGGCCCGGGCCCGCCGCCGCGCGGCCAGCACCCCGTGCTCCTCCATCCACGCCCGGTGCTTCTCCAGCGCCTCGACGACCTCGTCGACGCCCTCCCCGCGCGCGGCGACCGTCTTCACGATCGGCGGCCGCCAGTCCCCGGGCTGCCGGGACTCGCCGAGCCCCAGCATGTGGTTCAGCTCCCGCGCCGTGGCGTCGGCGCCGTCCCGGTCGGCCTTGTTGACCACGTAGACGTCGCCGATCTCCAGGATTCCGGCCTTGGCCGCCTGGATGCCGTCGCCCATGCCCGGCGCCAGCAGCACCATGGACGTGTCGGCCTGCGAGGCGATCTCCACCTCGGACTGCCCGACGCCCACCGTCTCGACCAGGACGACGTCGCAGCCGGCCGCGTCGAGGACCCGGATCGCCTGCGGCGCGGCCCAGGCCAGGCCGCCCAGGTGCCCGCGGGTGGCCATCGACCGGATGTACACGCCGGGGTCGGAGGCGTGCTCCGACATCCGCACCCGGTCACCGAGCAGCGCGCCGCCGGAGAACGGGGAGGACGGGTCGACGGCGAGCACGCCGACCCGCTTCCCCTGCTTCCGGTACGCGGTCACCAGCGCCGAGGTGGACGTCGACTTGCCCACCCCCGGCGATCCCGTCAGGCCGACCACGTAGGCGCCGCCGGTGAGCGGCGCCAGCGCGGCCATCACCTCCCGCAGCTGCGGCGACGCCCCCTCCACCAGGGAGATCAGCCGGGCCACGGCCCGCGGCCGGCCCTCCCGTGCCTGGGCGACCAGCGAGGCGACGTCCTGCATCCAACAGCTCCGTTCAGCTTGCGAGAGGGACCAACGGGATTGAAGGCGCGATGCCTTCGGTCGGGCCTGCGGTCAGGCCCTCGGTCAGGCCTTCGGCACGCGCAGGATCAGCGCGTCGCCCTGGCCGCCGCCGCCGCACAGCGCGGCCGCGCCGACACCGCCGCCGCGCCGCTTGAGCTCCAGCGCCAGGTGCAGCACCAGCCGCGCGCCGGACATGCCGATCGGGTGGCCCAGCGCGATGGCGCCGCCGTTGACGTTCACCTTTTCCGAGGAAACGCCGAGGTCCTTCATTGACTGCACGGCGACCGCCGCGAAGGCCTCGTTGATCTCGATCAGGTCGAGGTCGGCGACCTCCAGCCCCTCCTTCTTCAGGGCGTGCGCGATGGCGTTGGACGGCTGCGACTGCAGCGAGTTGTCCGGGCCGGCGACGTTGCCGTGGGCGCCGATCTCGGCGATCCACTCCAGGCCCAGCTCCTCGGCCTTGGCCCGGCTCATCACCACGACGGCGGCGGCGCCGTCGGAGATCTGCGAGGAGGAGCCCGCCGTGATGGTGCCCTCCTTGGAGAACGCCGGGCGCAGCTTGCCCAGCGACTCCGCGGTGGTCTCCGGGCGGATGCCCTCGTCCTTGCCGAAGACGACCGGCTCGCCCTTGCGCTGCGGGATCTCCACGGGGGTGATCTCGGCCTCGAAGACGCCGTTCTTCTGCGCGGCGGCGGCCCGCTGGTGCGAGAGGGCGGCGATCTCGTCCTGCTCGGCGCGGCCGATGCCCAGGCGCGTGTTGTGCTTCTCCGTGGACTCGCCCATGGCGATGTCCTCGAAGGCGTCGGTGAGGCCGTCGTGCGCCATGGCGTCGAGCATCTGCACGGCGCCGTACTTGAAGCCCTCGCGGGACTTCGGGAGCAGGTGCGGCGCGTTGGTCATCGACTCCTGGCCGCCGGCCACGACGATGTCGAACTCGCCGGCCCGGATCAGCTGGTCGGCCAGCGCGATGGCGTCGAGGCCAGAGAGGCAGACCTTGTTGATCGTCAGCGCCGGCACGTTCATCGGAATGCCCGCCTTGACGGCGGCCTGGCGCGCAGGGATCTGGCCCGCACCGGCCTGAAGCACCTGCCCCATGATCACGTACTGCACCTGGTCGCCCGCGATCCCCGCACGGTCGAGGGCGGCCTTGATCGCGATGCCGCCGAGGTCGGCACCGGTGAAGTTCTTCAGCGAGCCCAGCAGTCGCCCCATGGGCGTGCGCGCGCCCGCGACGATCACCGTGCTATTCGTTCCGGACATGGAATGGCGTCCCTTCCGGCCTTCCAGCCGTGGAAATGACGAGGGTTTCTCCGAATGTACTGAGCGGTAGTCGGGGCGTCATCGGGCCGTCGGTGTGATCGCGCGCACGTTGCGTAACCGCTCCGTGCGCGCTGCACTGGACCGCATGCTGACGCGAATCGACCACATCGGAATCGCCTGCTTCGACCTGGATCGGACCGTGGAGTTCTACCGGGCCACGTACGGCTTCGAGGTCTTCCATTCCGAGATCAACGAGGAACAGGGGGTCCGCGAGGCCATGCTCAAGATCAACGATACGTCGGACGGCGGCGCTTCCTACCTCCAGCTCCTCGAGCCCACCCGCGAGGACTCCGCCGTCGCCAAGTGGCTCGCCAAGAACGGTGAGGGCGTCCACCACATCGCCTTCGGCACCGCCGACGTCGACGCGGACGCCGCCGACATCAGGGAGAAGGGCGTCCGCGTCCTCTACGACGAGCCGCGGCGGGGCTCGATGGGCTCCAGGATCACCTTCCTCCACCCCAAGGACTGCCACGGAGTCCTGACAGAACTGGTCACTTCCGTCCCTTCCGAGTCCACGGACCACTGACCTCCCCCGAAAGGGGCCGGTAGGGTGGGGGCGGTCGTCTCTTCTCGGAGGGACGACCGCGGGCCGGGGTCCGGGTATCGGGGGGCGCGCGGGCAGGCAGCAGCCCTTGCCCAGCGAGTCCGACACCATTCCCCGGGGGCCCCGTCCGACCGATGGACGGAGCTCGGTGACACGCTTGCGACCAGGGGACGGATGGGACCGCGCTGTGCGGGGCTACGAAAGCCAGGAGCGGGAACCGGCGGATGACGTCGACCACCTGACTCGGTTCGAGGCCGAGATGAAGCGGCTGAAGACCGAGCGGGAGAAGGCGATCCAGCACGCCGAGGACCTCGGCTACCAGGTCGAGGTGCTGCGCGCGAAGCTCCACGAGGCGCGCCGGACCCTCATGTTCCGGCCCCCTTTCGAGGGCGGTGACATCGGCTACCACGCCGAACAGCTCCTGCGGAACGCCCAGATGCAGGCCGACCAGCTCCGCCAGGACGCCGAGCGGGAGCTCAGCCAGGTCCGCGCCCAGACCCAGCGGATCCTCCAGGAGCACGCCGAGCAGGCCGCCCGCCTCCAGGCCGAGCTGCACTCCGAGGCCGTCACCCGCCGCCAGCAGCTCGACCAGGAGCTCGCCGAGCGCCGCGCCACCGTCGAGTCGCACGTCAACGAGAACGTCGCCTGGGCCGAGCAGCTCCGCTCCCGCACCGAGCAGCAGGCCCGCCGGCTGCTGGAGGAGTCCCGCGCCGAGGCCGAGCAGGCCATGGCCGCCGCCCGCGCCGAGGCCGAACGCCTGGTCGCCGAGGCCCGCCAGCGGCTGTCCGGCGAGGCGGAGGCCGCCCGCACCGAGGCCGACCAGATCCTGCGCCGCGCCCGCGCCGACGCCGAGCGCCTGCTGAACGCCGCCTCCGCGCAGGCCCAGGAGGCCACCGAGCACGCCGAGCGGCTGCGCACCACCACCGTCACCGAGTCCGACGCCGCCCGCCGCCAGGCCACCGAGCTCAGCCGCGCCGCCGAGCAGCGGATGGCGGAGGCCGAGGAGGCCCTGCGCACCGCCCGCGCCGAGGCCGACAAGGTCGTCGCCGAGGCCAAGGAGGCCGCCGCCAAGGCGATCTCCGGCGCCGAGGCCGCGCAGGAGCAGCGCATCCGCACGGCCAAGGAGCAGGTCGCCCGGCTGGTGGGTGAGGCCACCGAGGAGGCCGAGACCACCAAGGCCGAGGCGGAGCAGATCGTCGCCGCCGCCCGCGCCGAGGCCGAGAAGATCGTCGCCGAGGCCGCCGAGAAGGCCCGCGCGGTCACCGCCGAGGAGAGCGCCACCCAGCTCGCGCAGGCCGCCCGCACCGCCGAGGAGGTCCTCACCAAGGCCTCCGAGGACGCCGGGAAGACCACCCGGGCCGCCGCCGAGGAGGCCGAGCGGATCCGCTCCGAGGCCGAGGCGGAGGCCGACCGGCTGCGCGCCGAGGCGCACGAGATCGCCGAGCAGCTCAAGGGCAGCGCCAAGGACGACACCGAGGAGTACCGGGCCCGCACGGTCGAGCTGCAGGAGGAGGCGCGCCGGCTGCGCGGCGAGGCCGAGCAGCTGCGCTCGGACGCCGTCGCCGAGGGCGAGCGGATCCGGCAGGAGGCCCGCAAGGAGGCCGTCCAGCAGATCGAGGAGGCCGCCAGGACGGCCGAGGAGCTGCTGGCCAAGGCCAAGGCGGACGCCGACGAGCTCCGGCAGACCGCCACCGCGGACAGCGAGAAGGTCCGCACCGAGGCCCTCACCCGTGCCACCACGCTGCGCCGCCAGGCCGACGAGGCACTGGAGCGTGCCCGTGCCGAGGCCGAGCGGCTGAAGGCGGAGGCCGCCGAGCGCGCCGAGGAGGTGCGCGCCGAGGCCGAGGAGGCCGCGCGCACCGTGCGCGAGGAGGCCGAGTCCGCCGTCGAGGCGCGCAAGGCCGAGGCCGCCGAGGAGCTCGCCCGGCTGCGCACCGAGACCGAGGAGCGGCACACGGCCGCCGAGGAGGCGCTGACCGAGGCGCGCGCCGAGGCGGAGCGGCTGCGCCGGGAGACCGCCGACGAGACCGAGCGGCTGCGCGCCGAGGCCGCCGAGCGGATCGCCGCGCTGCGCGCCCAGGCCGAGGAGGAGGCCGAGCGGCTGCGCACCGAGGCCGCCTCCGACGCCGCGGCCTCCCGCGCCGAGGGCGAGTCGGTCGCCGTCCGGCTGCGGTCGGAGGCCGCCGCCGAGGCGGAGCGGCTCAAGACCGATGCCCAGGAGACCGCGGACCGGGTCCGCGCGGAGGCCAGGTCGGCCGCCGAACGGATCTCCGCCGAGGCCGCCGAGACGCTGGCCGCCGCGCAGGAGGAGGCCGCCCGCCGCCGCCGCGAGGCCGAGGAACTGCTGGGCGCCGCCCGCGAGGAGGCGAACCAGGAGCGCGAGCGGGCCCGCGAGCAGAGCGAGGAGCTGCTGGCCTCGGCGCGCAAGCGGGTCGAGGAGGCGCAGGCCGAGGCGCTGCGCCTGGTCGAGGACGCCGAACGCCGGGCGAGCGAGATGGTGTCGGCGGCCGAGCAGCACGCGCAGCAGGTGCGCGAGTCGGTGGCCGGTCTGCACGAGCAGGCCCAGGAGGAGATCCAGGGGCTGCGCACCGCCGCCGAGGTGGCGGCCGACCGTGCCCGCAAGGAGGCCGAGGAGGAGGCGGACCGGGTCCGCTCCGACGCCTACGCGGAGCGCGAGCGGGCCGCCGAGGACGCGGGCCGGATCCTGGGCGCCGCCCGCGAGGAGTCGGACGCCGCCCGGTCGCTGGCCGAGCGGACGGTCGCCGAGGCGGCGACCGAGGCGGAGCGGCTGCGCACGGAGGCGGAGGACGCGGCCCGCCGGGCCCGCGAGGAGGCCGCCGCGAAGACCGAGGAGGCCGAGGAGGCGGCGTCACGCGCCCGTGCCGAGGCCCGCGAGGACGCCAACCGGATCCGGGGCGAGGCCGCCACGCAGGCGGACACACTGATCGGCGAGGCCCGCGTCGAGGCCGAGCGGCTGACCGAGGAGACGGCGGCGGAGAGCGAGCGGCTGCGCGCCGAGGCGTCCCGCACGGTGGCCTCGGCGCAGGAGCACGCGGAGCGCACCCGTGAGGAGGCCCGCCGGCTGCGCGAGGAGGCCGAGGCGGACGCCGACCGGCTCACCGCGGCGGCCCGCGAGGAGGCCGAGCGCACCCTGGACGAGGCCCGCCAGGACGCCAACAAGCGGCGTTCGGAGGCGGCCGAGCAGGTCGACACGCTGATCTCGGAGACCGCCGCGGAGGCCGACAAGCTGCTCGCCGAGGCGCGGCAGCAGGCCCTGCAGGCCACCGCGGACGCCGAGGCGCAGGCCGACACCATGGTGGGCGCGGCCCGCCAGGAGGCCGAGCGGCTGGTCGCCGAGGCGACCGTCGAGGGCAACTCCCGCGTGGAGAAGGCCCGCAGGGACGCCGACGAGCTGCTGGTCGGCGCCCGCCGGGACGCGACGGCGATCCGGGAGCGCGCCGAGGAGCTGCGGGACCGGATCACGGCCGAGGTGGAGGAGCTGCACGAGCGGGCCCGCCGTGAGGCCGCCGAGACCATGAAGTCCACCGGCGAGCGCTGCGACGCGCTGATCAAGGCGGCCGAGGAGCAGCTCGCCACGGCGGAGGCCAAGGCCAAGGAGGTCCTGGCGGACGCGGGTTCGGAGGCCGGCAAGGTGCGCATCGCCGCGGTGAAGAAGGCTGAGGTGCTGCTCAAGGAGGCCGAGCAGAAGAAGGCCTCGCTGGTCGCCGAGGCGGAGAAGATCAAGGCGGAGGCCGTCGCCGAGGCCGAGCGCACGGTCGAGGAGGGCAAGCGGGAGCTGGAGGTCCTGGTGCGCCGCCGCGAGGACATCAACGCCGAGATCTCCCGGGTCCAGGACGTGCTGGAGGCCCTGGAGTCCTTCGAGGCGCCCGGACCGGCCAAGGACGCCGGTGTCAAGGCGGGAGTCTCGGCCGGGAGCACCCGATCGGGTGGCAAGTCGTCCGACAACTGACCGGAGGGTGAATTTCGGTGTCCTTGGGACGGTCCCACCGTTGTACCCGCACCAGAACCGGCGGTTTCCCCGCAAAAGGGGCGGCATTCTCCCGATGAATCGGGCTTTCCGCTCGATGACACGCCGCCCGGCGGCCTAGGATTCCCTCTATCACCTCACCGGTCTCATTCGACAGGAACCCCATGAGCGACACTTCCCCCTACGGCTTCGAACTGGTCCGGCGTGGGTACGACCGCGCTCAGGTGGACGAACGGATCTCGAAGCTCGTCTCCGACCGTGACAGCGCGCTCGCCCGCATCACCGCGCTGGAGAAGCGCATCGAGGAGCTCCACCTCGAGACGCAGAACGTCCAGGCCCAGCCCGACGAGTCGGAGCCGTCCTACGCCGGTCTCGGCGCCCGCGTCGAGAAGATCCTCCGTCTGGCCGAGGAGGAGGCGAAGGACCTGCGCGAGGAGGCCCGTCGCGCCGCCGAGCAGCACCGGGAGCTCGCGGAGGCCGCCGCCCAGCAGGTGCGCAACGACGCCGAGTCCTACTCGGTGGAGCGCAAGGCGAAGGCGGAGGACGAGGGTCTCCGGATCGTCGAGAAGGCCAAGTCCGAGGCCGCGCAGATGCGTTCCGACGCGCAGCGCGACGCCCAGGCCAAGCGGGAGGAGGCGGACGCCCTCTTCGAGGACACCCGCGCCAAGGCCGCGCAGGCCGCCGCCGACTTCGAGACCAACCTGGCCAAGCGCCGCGAGCAGTCCGAGCGGGACCTGGCCTCCCGTCAGGCCAAGGCCGAGAAGCGGCTCGCGGAGATCGAGCACCGGGCGGAGCAGCTGCGCCTGGAGGCGGAGAAGCTGCGCACCGACGCCGAGCGCCGTGCCCGTCAGACGGTCGAGACCGCGCAGCGCCAGGCCGAGGACATCGTGGCCGACGCCAACGCGAAGGCCGACCGGATCCGGTCCGAGTCGGAGCGCGAGCTGGCGGCGCTGACGAACCGTCGCGACTCGATCAACGCGCAGCTGACGAACGTCCGCGAGATGCTGGCGACGCTCACGGGTGCGGCGGTCGCCGCCGCGAGCTCCCCGGAGGAGGAGCCGGCCCGTACCGTCCCCGCCCAGCAGACCCGCTGACCTCTCGTCCCCCCGGGGCCCGCGCCGCCGCACGGCGGCGCGGGCCCCGGCCCTTTTCCCTCTCCCGCCCGGCGCCCCACGCCCGGAGGGCGGGACGAACGGCACGTTCCGGTGGCACCGGATGCCGGGCCCCCCTACCGTGGGGGCCATGATTTCGCTGGAGGGGCTGACCAAGCGGTACGGCGAGAAGGTCGCCGTGAACAACCTGACCTTCGAGGTCCGGCCGGGCATCGTCACCGGCTTCCTCGGCCCCAACGGCGCCGGCAAGTCCACCACCATGCGGATGATCCTGGGCCTCGACCATCCCACCTCCGGCGACGTCCGCATCGAGGGCCGCCGCTACGCGGAGATGCACGACCCGCTGCGGACCATCGGGGCCCTGCTCGACGCCACCTCCAACCACGGCGGCCGCAGCGCCTACCACCATCTCCTCTGCCTGGCCCAGAGCAACGGCCTGCCCGAGCGGCGGGTGCACGAGGTCCTGGACACCGTCGGCCTGACCGCGGTGGCGAGGAAGAAGGCCAAGGGCTTCTCCATGGGCATGGGGCAGCGCCTGGGCATCGCCGCCGCGCTCCTCGGCGACCCGCGGATCCTGATGTTCGACGAGCCGGTCAACGGCCTCGACCCCGAGGGCATCCACTGGATCCGCACCCTGATGCAGCGCCTGGCCGCCGAGGGCCGCACGGTCTTCGTCTCCTCGCACCTGATGAGCGAGATGGCCCTGACCGCCGAGCACCTGATCGTGATCGGCCAGGGCCGGCTGCTCTCCGACCTGCCGATGGCGGAGTTCATCCGGCGCAACTCCCGCTCCTACGTCCGCGTCCGCACCCC
Source organism: Streptomyces sp. NPDC002640 (assembly GCF_053592575.1). NCBI lineage: Bacteria > Bacillati > Actinomycetota > Actinomycetes > Kitasatosporales > Streptomycetaceae > Streptomyces > Streptomyces sp. NPDC002640. The sequence continues at coordinate 327,249 of NZ_JBSFVZ010000004.1, forward strand.
CGACCGGGAGCGGTTCATGGACGTGCTGCGCGGCGCGGGCCTCACCGCGATGGAGACGGGTGACGTGCTGGAGCTGGACGGGGTGGGCGCGCCGCAGATCGGCGAGCTGGCCGCCCGGCACGGTCTGGTGCTGCACGAGCTGAGCCCGCAGCAGGCCTCGCTGGAGGAGGCGTTCATGCGGCTGACCGCGGAGTCCGTGGAGTACCACGCGCACAGCGGCCCGGCGATCGGCGAGGAGGCGTCCTGGGGCGCCGGCTGGAAGAAGGGATGAGCATGGCCGTCGCGCAGGTCGTCCGCTCCGAGTGGACCAAGGTCCGCTCGGTGGCGTCCACCGTCTGGACGCTCTCCGTCGCCCTGGTGGTGACGGTCGCCCTCGGCGTGCTGATCTCCTGGCTCACCCGCCGCGAGTTCGGGAGCATGCCGGCACGGGACCGCCTCACCTTCGACCCGACCTTCGTCAGCTTCGCCGGGATGAGCCTCGGCCAGCTCGCCATGATCGTCTTCGGTGTGCTGGTGGTGTCCAACGAGTACAGCACCGGCATGATCCGCACCTCGCTGGCGGCGGTGCCGCAGCGGGGGGTGTTCTACGCCTCCAAGCTGGCCGTGGCGACGGCGCCCGCGTTCGTGGTCGCGCTGGTGACCGCGTTCGCCTCGTTCTTCCTGGGCCAGGCGATGCTGGGCCCGCACCGCGCCTCCCTCGGCGACGAGGGCGTGCTGCGCGCGGTGGTCGGCGGGGCGCTCTACATGACGCTGATCGCCGTCTTCTCGATGGGCGTGGCGGCGATGCTGCGCTCGCCGATGCTCTCGCTCGGCGTGCTGATGCCGCTGTTCTTCCTGCTCTCCCCCATCCTCGGCACGGTGGAGGCGACCAAGAAGGTCGGCCAGTACCTGCCCGACCAGGCCGGCGCGCGGGTGATGCAGGTGGTCACCTTCGACGACGACGTGCCGTACGGGCCCTGGGGCGGCCTGGGGATCATGGCCCTGTGGTGCCTGGTGGTGCTGATCGGCGGCTACCTGCTGCTGAGGCGACGGGACGCCTGACACTTTTCCTGCCGCCACCCTGGAACCACGGGCCCCGCTGATGTTCTCCTAACCCTGATGGGGGACACGGCGTCCCCGTCCGCCACGACGCGGGGCCGAACGATGGGTGGAGCATGATCGAGGCAGTTGGCCTGACGAAGCGCTACGGCGACAAGACCGCCGTGGACGACCTGTCCTTCCAGGTGCGGCCAGGGGTGGTCACCGGCTTCCTCGGGCCGAACGGCTCCGGCAAGTCGACGACCATGCGGATGATCCTGGGCCTGGACACCCCCACCTCCGGGCACGTCACGGTCAACGGCTGTCCGTACCGGCAGCTCCCGAACGCCCCCCGCCACGTCGGCGCTCTGCTCGACGCCAAGGCGGTGCACGGCGGCCGGGACGCCTACCGGCACCTGCTGTGCATCGCCCAGCTCTCCGGCATCCCCGCCCACCGGGTGGACGACGTGCTGGAGCTGGTCGGCCTGTCGGAGGTGGCCGGGCGCCGCACCAAGGGGTTCTCGCTGGGCATGGGCCAGCGCCTGGGCATCGCCGCCGCGCTCCTCGGCGACCCGCAGGTGCTGCTCTTCGACGAGCCGGTCAACGGCCTCGACCCGGAGGGCATCCTCTGGGTGCGGAACCTGATGAAGTCGCTGGCCGCCGAGGGCCGCACGGTGTTCGTCTCCTCGCACCTGATGAGCGAGATGGCGCTGACCGCCGAGCACCTGATCGTGATCGCCCGGGGCCGGCTGCTCGCCGACATGAGCGTGCGGGAGTTCATCGCCGCCAACTCGGCCGGCTTCGCCCGGGTGCGGGTGCCGGACACCGGGCCCGAGGAGCGCGACAGGCTCACCTCGGCGCTGAACCGGGCGGGCGCGCGGGTGCTGCCGGAGCAGGACGGCGCGCTGCGGGTGACCGGTCTGCCGCTCCCCCGGATCAGCGACGTCGCCCACGAGGCGGACGTCCGGCTGTGGGAGCTGTCGCCGCACCACGCCTCGCTGGAGGAGGCGTACATGCGCCTGACGCAGGGCCTGGTCGACTACCGCTCCAGCGCCGACCCGCAGGTGGGCATGCGGCCCGAGCCGCTGCCCGGCCCGGCGGACGGCTGGGACCCGGGGCCCGCCCGGTCCGCTCCCCCGCAGCCCGTCCCCGCCGCCGACCGCCCGACCCTCACCGAGGACGCCCGATGAGCACCCAGCAGATCCCGGACCAGGTTCCGCGGACCCCCTCCTACGTCTCGCCCATCGCGATCCGCGGCACGCACCTCGGGCACGCGCTCGCCTCGGAGTGGACCAAGATCCGCTCGGTGCGGTCCACGCTGTGGACGCTGGGCGTCTTCCTCGCGCTGGTCGTCGTGATCGGCTGCATGATGGCCGGGCTGGTCGGCCCGGACACCTACCTCAACACGCCGTACACCATGCCCGCGTTCTTCGGTCTGCTGCTGGGCCAGATGTGCCTGGTGACGCTCGGCGTGCTGGTGGTCTCCTCGGAGTACGGCACGGGGATGATCCGCACCACCTTCACCGCCTCCCCGCAGCGGCACCGGGTGCTGGCGGCGAAGATCCTGGTGTTCTTCGCGGTGGCCTTCGCGACCGCGGCCGTGGCGATCGCCGTCGTCGGCCTCTACGCCCAGACCACGGTGGGCGCCCGGACCAACGCCGCCTGGCTGCCGACGGTCTTCAAGGGCGCGCTGTACGTGTCGCTGATGGGCGTGCTGGCGCTGGCGGTGGGGTCGATGATGCGGCACTCGGCGGGCGCCATCACCACCATGCTGGGCGTGCTGCTGCTGCCGGCGATCATGCCGGCGTTCCTGCTCTTCAACGAGGGCCTGGTCGAGGTGGCCCAGTTCATGAGCGACTACAACGCCATCAACGCGCTGTCGCTGATCTTCGAGGGCGACCGGTCCACCGGAACCGGCGGAGCGCAGATCGGCCTGCTCGCCGTGGTCACCGCCGTGGCCTGCGCCGGCGCCTTCGCCATCCAGGCCAACCGGGACGTCTGAGCCCCGAGGTCTCTCAGAACCGCGGCGCGTTACGGGACCGCTGGACCCGCGAGGTCCGGCGGTCCCTGGCGTTCCAGCAGGCCTTGTGCCAGTGGCGGCGCTCGTCCACACCGCCGTGGGACGGCCAGGCCACCACGTGCGGCACCCCGGACGGGATCAGCTGGTCGCAGCCCGGGCAGCGGTAGGTCTTCCCGGCGGCGCTCGCCCCGGCGACGTGCCGCACGCTCCAGTCCTCGCCCTGCCAGCTCTCCGACGACTGCCAGCCGCCGTACCGGCCGCCGCGCTCCTCCTCGTCCCCCTGGTGGGCGTACGAACCGCCTCGCCCGTTCCCTCCCGAGGGACCCTTGGGTCGGTTACGGCGCGGGGACACGGTTCACCTCACGAGGACGGGCGGGCGGGGACGAGCGGGGGTCGCACCAAGCCTACGCGGACCCGCGCCGGCCTCCTGGCAGGGCCGCCGGGAGGCACGCGCCCCGACCGGACTCCGACACTTCTCCTCCACCTCGGGTCCACACCGTCTCCCATTCAGCAGACAATCGGCAAAGTCCTGGTCCCGGCCGTGACTTCGGCACGTGTCAGGCGGTTATGCCGCGTGGGGGAGCTCCGATTCGGGAGCCAGGAAAGCAGGAAGTGCCCATGCACCTCGGAAGTTTTGTCGTCGCCGCCCAGTTCCCGGGCCAGGGTCACGCGGAGGCGCTGCACCGTGCCGTCCGGTCCGCGGAGGTCGCCGAGGAGGCGGGGCTCGCCCAGGTCTGGCTGGCGGAACACCATTTCGTGCCGTACGGGGTCTGCCCGTCGGCCGTGACGCTCGCCGCGACGCTGCTGGGCCGCACCCGGCGGCTGAGGGTGGGCACCGCGGTGAGCGTGCTGCCGACCGTCCACCCGGTCGCCCTCGGCGAGCAGGCCGCCCTGCTGCACGTCACCTCCGGCGGGCGCTTCTCGCTGGGCGTGGGCCGCGGCGGCCCGTGGGTGGACCTGGAGGTCTTCGGCGCGGGCCTGGAGGCGTACGAGAGCGGTTTCCCCGGCTCCCTCGACCTGCTGCTGCGCTGGCTGCGCGAGCCGTCCGTGGGGTCGGACGACGGCCGTTTCCGCTTCCGCGAGGTGCCGGTGGTGCCGCGGCCGTCGGAGGCGCTGGAGGGCGGTCCGGGCCCCGAGGTCGTGGTCGCCTGCACCTCTCCGGCGAGCGTCCGGCTGGCCGGGGCGCGGGGGCTGCCGATGCTGCTGGGCATGCACGTGGGGGACGAGGAGAAGGCCGCCATGGTGCGCTCCTGGCGGGAGCACGCGCGGGCGGCGGGCCGCCCCGAGGAGGAGGTGCGTTCCGCGGCCCATGTGTCGGCGGGCGTCTGCCAGATCGCCGACCGGCCGGAAGACGCCAGGGAGACGCTGCTGAAGGCGATGCCGGGTTGGCTGGATCAGGGCCTTGCCGCGCACGTCACGGTGGACGGCCGGGCGCGCGCGATGCGCGATCCGTACGCGTACACGGAGATGCTCTGCGGTCTGCACCCGGTGGGCACGCCCCGGCTGTGCGCCGACCGCCTCGCGGCCACCGCGGAGCGGACCGGGATCAGGCGGTTCGCCCTGCTCACCGAGGGGTCGGGGGATCTCGCGGCCACCGAGGAGAACCTGCGCCGGCTCGGCGGCGAGGTGCTGCCGCGCCTGGTGTGAGCCGGGAGGCGGTCCGGCGTCCCGGCGAGGGGATGTGCAAGATGTGCACCCCCGCCGGGACGCCGGATGCCGGCCCATCGGGTCAGCAGTCCCTCAGTTCGGGCGACTGGTTGAGCAGCTGGCCGCGCACCGAGGTGAAGCGGGCCAGCCTCTCGTCGCTCCCCTCCAGCGGGAACACCGCGACGCGGTGGCAGTTCTGGAACGCGAGGCGCACACCGAAGTGGCGCTGCAGGGCGCCCCGGATCGCGTCGCTGGCGAGCGCGCGCAGGAGCTGACCCCGTGCCTGCTCGTCCGGCGGCGGCGTCTGGTTGTCGGCGAACGGTCCGCCGTCCACCTTCAGTTGGGCCACCAGGGAGCTGATCATCTCCCACGCGTAGGGCAGGGAGGTCCGGACGCAGTCGACGAAAGCCGCTTCGTCGACCTCGCCTCGCTCGGCCTGTTCGAGCAGGGCCGGTGAGACGTCGAGCGACATGAGTACTCCTCTCGCACCCCCTCGTCGAGGGGGTTGCCGGACGGGAACGGGACGTCGCGGACGACGGACACGCTCCGTACCCGTGCCACGACCGCCCGTTCACTACGGTAGGCATCCGAAGGTCCCGCGCACCAGGAGACTGCGTACTTGACCGATTTCGCATCGCTCGGTTCCGCTCACAATCAGCCAGAACCGAACAACCGGCTTCAGGGGCGAATCGCGTGGAGTCCCGCGGGTCGAGTAGCGTTGCGGACCATGCGTCTTGTCATCGCCCGCTGCTCCGTCGACTACGCGGGGCGCCTCACCGCACATCTGCCGTCCGCTCCCCGCCTGATCCTGGTCAAGGCGGACGGAAGCGTCTCGATCCACGCGGACGACCGCGCCTACAAGCCGCTGAACTGGATGTCGCCGCCGTGCGCCCTCAAGGAGGGCACGGGCGAGGACTCCGGCGTCTGGACGGTGACCAACAAGGCCGGCGAGAAGCTGATCATCACGATGGAGGAGATCCTCCACGACTCCTCGCACGAGCTCGGCGTGGACCCCGGCCTGATCAAGGACGGCGTGGAGGCACACCTGCAGGAGCTGCTCGCGGACCGCATCGAGACGCTGGGCGAGGGCTACACCCTGATCCGCCGCGAGTACATGACGGCGATCGGCCCGGTCGACATCCTCTGCCGGGACGGCGAGGGTCGGACGGTGGCCGTGGAGATCAAGCGGCGCGGCGAGATCGACGGCGTGGAGCAGCTGACGCGCTACCTGGAACTGCTGAACCGCGACCCGTTGCTCGCGCCGGTGCGGGGCGTGTTCGCGGCGCAGGAGATCAAGCCGCAGGCCCGGGTGCTGGCGACGGACCGCGGCATCGCCTGCCAGGTCCTCGACTACGACGCCCTGCGCGGCATCGAGGACGACAAGCTCCGCCTGTTCTGACCCTCCGCCCCGCCCCGCGGGACGCCACCGCCCCCACGGCCAGGTCGCCGTGGGGGCGGTCCGGTGTCGCGGTCCCCAGCGGCCCGCGCGGCGCGTCAGGCCACGGTGGGGGCCGGCGAGGCGCTGGGTTCGGGGGCGCTCGTCAGCGACGGGGAGGAGCCCTGGCCGCCGGAGGTCGTGGTGCTCGCACCGCCGTCGGCGCCGTCCGTGGTGCCGCCGTCCGCGCCGCCCTCGGTGGTACCGCCGCTGTCGGCCCCGCCGTCGGTCGTGCCGCCGTCGGTGGCGCCGCCGTCCGTCGTGCCGCCGTCGGTGGGGCCGCCGGTCGTCCCGTCGGTGGTGCCCGCGTCGGTCCCGCCCGACGGGCTGCCCGGCGTGCCCGATCCCCCGGAACCGCCGCTGGGGCTGCCCGAACCGCCCGTCGGCGGCTTGCTCGAGGCCGGAGGCTTGGAGGTCGGCGGCTTGGACGTACTGCCGCCGCCCCCGGACGTGGTCTCCTCGTCCTCGTCCTCGTCCCCGCCCGTGGCGGGGGCGTCGTCGTCGGCGGGCGGGGGCGCGACGTCGTCGGGCGTGCCGAGCACCCCGTCGGGGCCCGGGTCGGTCGGGCGGCTGGTGGCCCTGCCGGTGTCGCCGTCGTCCGCGGCCTCGTCGGCGCCGAGTTCGTCGCCGTAGCCCTGGCTGGCCGACGGGTTGGGCCCGGTGCCCTCGGTGGGCACGTCCTTGTCGCCGCCGGCCGCGCCCAGCGTCACCACCGTGCCCAGCACGGCGACCAGCAGCGCGCCCGCGCCGGCGGCGACCAGGTTCTTGCGGGCGCCGCCCAGCACGCCGCCGTCGCGGCCCTTGCCGGCCGCGGGTCCGGGCCGCCGGGTGACCGGGGTGTCGCCGGGGAAGACGCTCGCGCCCGGCTGCGCCAGGGCGGCGGGCACGTCGCGGCGCGTGTCCCGGTCGCCGTCGCCGGAGCCGAACGCCTCGAAGGCGGCGAGGGCCGCGAGTGACGCCGCGCCCGCGGCCGCGGTGGCGCCGCCGTCCGCCGGGGCGGCGCCGTCCACGCCGGGCAGGTCGCCCGTGCGGTCGGCGACCAGGGCCAGCGCGCGGCGGCCGGCGACCAGTCCCCGCTTGTCGCCCGCGGTGGCCCGCAGCGCGACCGCGGTGTCCAGCTCGGTGCGTGCCCGCTCGTGGCGTCCCTGACAGAGCGCCAGCACGCCCAGCTCGTGGTGGAAGTAGCCCTGCTCGGCGACCTCGCCGAGCAGCCGGGCGGCCTCCGAGCCGCTGCGCAGGACCTGTTCCCACGCGGCCCAGGCAAGGCCGGCGGCGAGGGCGGGCGCGGCGTTGCGGGCGAGCCGCAGCACCAGCCCGTCGTCGGCGGGCGGCAGCGCGGCCAGCACCGCCAGCACCGCGGGGGCCTCGGCGCTCACCCGCTCGGGGGTGACGGACTGGTGGCCGGTCCACCAGGCGTAGTGCTCGGCGGCGGTACGGACGCGGAGTTCGGCGCCCTCCTGGTAGCCGGCCGCCTCCAGCTGGGCCAGCACCCCGGCGGCCAGCCGGTGACGGCCGCCGGCGGACGACACCAGGGCGCAGCCGAGGAGTTCGCCCAGCGCGCCGTCGGCGTGGGTGTCGCCCACCAGGGCGGGGAGGTGCGCCGGGTGCGGGAGTTCACCGCCGAGCGCGACCGCGAACCGCAGCGCGTCACGGGCGGAGGAGGACAGCCGGGAGGCGAGCAGCGGCGCGGGCGCGGCGCCCTCGGCGAGCGAGGGCAGCGGGGCGGCATCCTCGCGGGTGTCGAAGGGCAGGCCGGTCTCGGGGACGGACACCGCGTCCTCGAAGACGCCGACCTCGTCCACGGCGTCGGTGGCGGCGCGCAGCCGGTCCCGCTGGCGCAGCAGCGCGCCGGCCTGGACGAACCGCAGCGGCAGGCCCTCGGACTCGAACCAGAGGTCGCCCGCCCAGGTCGTCTCCTCCTCGGTGAGGTCGCGGCCGGCGGCGTGGGCGAGGAGCTGGAGCCCGGCGGCGCGGGTGAGGCCGTCGAGGGCGACCGTCTCCGTGAGCGCCTCGGCGGCGGGCTCCGGCACGTCCGGGGTGGCGGATATCAGGAACGCGCACTCGGGGGTGGCCTCGAGCAGCCGGGCGAGGTCGGCCCCGCCGAAGGTGATGTCGTCGACGACGACCACGGCGCCGATCTCGCCGAGGAGGTGGTGCAGTTCCTCTTCGGAGGGGCGGCGGCGCTGGGCGCCGTAGGCGGCGTGGAAGAGGTCGCCCAGGAGTTCGTCGGCGCTGCGGCCCAGGCCGCCGAGGCGGATCACGCCGTCGGGGGCGAGGTCGGCGCAGTCCTCGGCGACGACGTCGAGCAGACGGCTGCGGCCGGAGCCGGACGGGCCGACCAGGCGGACGGAGCGGCCGCGGGCCAGCAGGCGGACGAGTTCCTCGCGCGCCTCCTGACGCTCCAGCAGCGGCAGTGCGGGCAGGCCGGATCCGCTCGCGTCGGCCGGCAGGGCCGCGGCGCGGACGGCGGCCCGCTCGGCCTCGGCGCGCTGCTCCACGGTGAGCTTCGCCGGCCGCTCGGGCGTGCGTTCGGGCGGGCAGAGTTCGATCTCGCTGCCGTCGACGGGGTTGACGGTCAGCAGCAGGTCGTCGGTGAACACCTCGGTGGTGCGGGCCACCGACGGCGCGTGCTGGCCGAAGTCCGGCGTGAGCGGGTCCCGGGGCGGACGGGGGCGCGGCTGACGGCCGCCGCCTCCGTGGCCGCGCTCCTCGGGTCCACGGCTGTTCGGGTCCATAGGTCCAATGCCCCCCATGCGTCGTGTGCCGAGCCCCTCCCGGCCTTGCCGCACACCGCGCAGTCGTCACTGGTCCGGGCCGCCGCAGGGATGGTTCGGATGTCGGGTCGGCAGGCGACCGAACCTTAAACCTCGCTCAGTATCACCGAACAGCCGGGGTACGGGTCCGTCCGCGACATCACAGTCTGATGTGGATTCGCGGCGGGCGACAGACCGCCCCGCTACGGGTGGGACCGGCGTGCGACCGGGGGGTCCGAGGGGCTGCCGGGCCTCGTAAAAGCCTCAGCCGGACGCGTCAGCCGGGCGCGCTCAGACGCGCGGCAGGCTGTCGGCGGCGAGGCCGCCCTCGATGGCGAGGATGCGGTGCAGCCGGGTGGCCACCAGGAGGCGCTGCATCTGCGGCGGCACGCCGCGCAGGACGAGCCGGCGGCCGGCGCGCCCGGCCCGCCGGTGCACGCCCATGATCACGCCCAGTCCGGTGGCGTCCCAGGAGTGGAGCTCCGAGAGGTCCAGGACCAGGTCGCCGACGCCGTCGTCGACGGCGGAGTGCAGGACCGTACGGGCGTCCGCCGCGCTGCGGACGTCGAGGCGGCCCCCGACGACCAGCTCGGCGTGGTCGCCCCTGATGAACATAAGCGCTCCCCGGGAATGCGTCTTCTATCACCGTCTGCGTACGGTGATGCCACTTCTGACGCCGTGGGGGAACCAGAAGTTGCCGTCTGTAAGTGAACCGATACCGAAATCACCCTCTCGGGTGACCCGAAGGGTGATCTCGGTACGGCGTGCGGGTGTTCACCCGCGGTCGTCCTCGATCAGTGCTTGTAGAAGCCCTGCCCGCTCTTGCGGCCGATGTCACCGGCGTCCACCATTCGGCGCATCAGCTCCGGCGGCGCGAACTTCTCGTCCTGCGACTCGGTGTAGATGTTGCCGGTGGCGTGCAGCAGGATGTCGACGCCGGTCAGGTCCGCGGTGGCCAGCGGGCCCATCGCGTGACCGAAGCCCAGCTTGCAGGCGATGTCGATGTCCTCGGCGCTGGCGACGCCCGACTCGTAGAGCTTGGCGGCCTCGACGACCAGCGCGGAGATCAGCCGGGTGGTGACGAAGCCCGCCACGTCGCGGTTGACCACGATGCAGGTCTTGCCGACCGACTCGGCGAACTCCCGGGCACGCGCCAGGGTTTCGTCGCTGGTCTTGTAGCCGCGGACCAGCTCGCACAGCTGCATCATCGGCACCGGCGAGAAGAAGTGCGTGCCCACGACCCGCTCGGGCCGCGCCGTCACAGCGGCGATCTTGGTGATCGGGATGGCGGAGGTGTTGGAGGCGAGCACCGCGTCCTCGCGGGCGATCTTGTCCAGCGCGCGGAAGATCTCGTGCTTGACCTCGATCTTCTCGAAGACCGCCTCGACGACGACGTCGGCGTCCCCGACGGCGTCCAGGTCGGTGGTGGCGGTGATCCGGGCCAGCGCGGCCTCGGCGTCGGCGGCGTCCAGCTTGCCCTTGCTCACGAACTTGTCGTAGGAGGCCTGGATGCCGCCCAGACCCCGGTCGAGCGCCTCGTCCGTGACATCCCGCAGGACGACGTCCCAGCCGGCCTGCGCGGAGACCTGGGCAATGCCGGAACCCATGAGGCCGGCTCCGATGACGGCGAGCTTTCCTGCCACTGCCACTCCCTGTTCTCGTGTCCTCTGGCCGGACATTAGCGCCCGCGAGGACGCTCGTGACCGCTAAGTAACGCGCGTCACGTCTCATTTGACGGACATCACACCCGCGGCGCCCGCGGACACGGCGTTCCCTAGGCTGTGCGCATGGTCAATCTGACGCGCATCTACACCCGTACCGGGGACAAGGGCACCACCAACCTCGGTGACATGAGCAGGGTCCCGAAGACGGACCTCCGCATCTCCGCCTACGCCGACGCCAACGAGGCCAACGCCGTGATCGGCACGGCCGTCGCCCTGGGCGGGCTCGAGGAGGACGTGGTCGCGGTCCTCACCCGCGTCCAGAACGACCTCTTCGACGTGGGCGCCGACCTGTCGACGCCGGTCGTGGAGGACCCCCAGTACCCGCCGCTGCGGGTCGAGCAGTTCTACGTGGACCGGCTGGAGGAGGACTGCGACCGGTTCAACGAGCGGCTGGAGAAGCTGCGTTCGTTCATCCTGCCCGGCGGCACGCCCGGCGCGGCGCTGCTGCACCAGGCGTGCACGGTGGTGCGCCGCGCGGAGCGTTCGACCTGGGCGGCGATGGAGGTCCACGGCGAGACCATGAACCCCCTGACCGCCACCTACCTCAACCGCCTATCGGACCTGCTCTTCATCCTTGCGCGGGTGGCCAACCTGTCCACCGGGGACGTCCTGTGGGTGCCCGGCGGGGAGCGCTGACCCGGGGCCCGACCCGGCGTCCTGCCCGGGGCCCTTCCCGGCGTCCTGGCCGGGGTCCTTCTTGGGGAAGAGCGCGTAGCTGAGGGCGATCAGGCCGTGGATGCCCACCACCCTCAGCGCCCCCCACTGGAAGGACCGCAGCGAGGACGTGTCGCCGGCGTCGCCGACGTACCAGATGCCGCCCTGGAGCAGCGCGGCGGCCACGGCGGCGGCGAGGACCGTGCGCAGCCAGAGCCGGCCCTCGTGGGCGGCGCGGGCCATGCCGTACCTCGGCGGCTTCCGCGGCGGCGGGGCGCCGGCCAGGCGGTGCGCGGCGTGGCCGTCGAGCCACCGGATGGTGTAGTGCCCGTAGCCGACGGTGAAGCCGATGTAGAGGGCGGCCAGCCCGTGCTGCCAGTCGGGTTCCGCCCCGCCGCGCAGGTCGATCACGGTCACCACGAACAGCACCAGTTCCAGCACCGGCTCGCACAGCAGCAGCACGGTGCTCAGCCGCTGCCTGCGCAGCAGGTACCGGGCCGCCAGTCCGGCGGCCAGCAGCACCCAGAAGCCGACCTCACAGGCGATGATCAGTGCGAGGATCACGTCGGTCCCTCCGTCCTCGGTGTCGCCTTCCACCCTCCTCCCGCGCGGGTCCGCGCACATCGCCCCAGGCGACGAGAACGGTCTGCATCCTTCGATGTAGGCGCGCCGTGAGGAGGTGGCGTCCGGCCGCATGTGCGGGGCGGCCGTGACGTGTTGGATGGACCCATGACCGTCGAGACCTCCCCGCGGCGCCCCCGCCCGTTCGACGTGGCGGCGGCGGTGGGCGGGCTGGCGCTGGGCCTGCTGCTGTGGGCGGTGGGCCTGGACGTGTACCCGGCGCGGGACGTGCCGGGCTGGTGGGTGCTGGTGCCGCTGGCCGTGATCTCGGCGCTGGAGCCGCTGCGCCGGGTGCGCCCGCGCGCGGCCCTGGCCGGCGGCACGGTCGCCCTGGTCGCGGACCAGTTCACCACCGGCAGCCTGGCGACCGTGCTGCTCTTCACCGACCTGATGTACGCGGCGGCCGTCTACGGCGGCGCGCGTCTGGCCCGCCGGCTGCCGGTGGTCACCGGCGCGCTGAGCCTGGTCGCGATCGGCTTCGGCGTGCTCACCTGGCAGAACGCGTACTCGCTGATGCTGGGCCTGGGGGTGAGCCTGGCCGCCTTCAGCCCGGCCGCCACCGGCGCGCTGGTCCGGCACCACCGGGACGCGGCCCGGTCGGCGCGCCGGGAGGCCGAGCAGACCGCCCGGCTGGCCGAGCTGGACCGGGCGCAGGCGGTCACCGCCGAGCGGACCCGGATGGCGCGGGAGCTGCACGACGTGATCGCCGGGCACCTGTCCGCGGTGGCGGTGCACTCGACGGCGGCCCTCTCGCTGGACGACGCGGACACCTCCCGCCAGGCGCTGGGCGTGATCCGGGAGAACAGCGTGGCGGCGCTGACCGAGATGCGCCGGCTGATCGGCCTGCTGCGGGCCGGCGGCGACGACCTGGAGCCGTCGGCGGCGCCCTCCCTGGAGGGCGTGGCGCCGCTGGCCGAGGGGGTGCGGGCGGCGGGCTTCCCGGTCCACCTCGACCTGGGGCCCTGGCACGGTCCGGACACCGCCGAGGGGCGGGCGGCGCGGCGGCTGCCCTCGCCGGTGGAGCTGGCCGCCTACCGGATCGTCCAGGAGTCGCTGACCAACATCCTCAAGCACGCCGCGCAGGGCCCGGTGACGATCGCGCTCTCGCTCGACACGGGCGCGCTCGACATCCGGGTTTCCAACGTCCACGGCGCGCCGGACGGGCAGCCCGCCCGGGCTCCGGGGGCCGGGGCCGGGCTGATCGGGATGCGGGAGCGGGCGCAGCTGGTGGGCGGGACGTTCGAGGCGGGGCCGCGGGACGGGCGCTGGGTGGTGCGGGCGCATCTTCCCGTGCCGGAAGGGGAAGGGTGATCTTGTGATCCGGGTGGTGGTCGCTGAGGACCAGTCGGCCGTGCGGGCCGGACTGGTGCTGATCCTGCGCAGCGCCCCCGACGTCGAGGTGGTCGGGGAGGCCGCCGACGGCGAGCGGGCGGTGGAGCTCGCCCGCGAACTGCGGCCCGACGTCGTACTGATGGACGTGCAGATGCCGCTGCTCGACGGGGTGGGCGCCACCCGGCGGATCGCCGCCGAGCACCTGGCCGACGTGCTGGTCCTGACCACGTTCGATCTCGACGAGTACGTCTTCGGCACCCTGCGCGCGGGCGCGGCCGGCTTCCTGCTGAAGAGCGCCGAGGCGGCGGAACTGATCGACGCGGTACGGACGGTGGCGCGCGGCGAGGGGCTGATCGCGCCCGCCGTCACCCGGCGGCTGATCGCGGAGTTCGCCGCCGGCGGCCAGGGCCGCGCGCCCCGCGAGGGCGCACCGGACCCGTCGGTGCTGAGAAATCTGACACCCCGCGAGCGCGAGGTGCTCTCGTGCCTCGGCGAGGGCCTGTCGAACGCTCAGATCGCGGGACGCCTGGAGATGGCCGAGGCGACGGTGAAGACGCACGTCAGCCGCCTGCTGGCCAAGCTGGAGCTGCGGAGCCGGGTGCAAGCGGCGGTGCTCGCTCAGGAGTTGGGGATCTGACGGCGGGTGCGCCGTTCGGCCCGCCCGGCGGTTTACGCAAGGAAACTGCATTGGTCCAGACCTATTGACCGGTGGTCCAGACCTTTCTAATCTGACCGCACTTGCGCGGCGTCATGGCCTTGTCAAGGCCGGAAGCCGGAGCACCCCCCTCACCCTCACCCCGAGGAGGCGCAGATGCGCTTCAGACAACGCGTGACGGCGGCAGTCGCCACGCTCGTCCTTCCCCTCGCCGGACTGGTCGGGCTCGCCACGCCCGCCCAGGCGGCCACCTCGGCCACCGCCACCTACAGCAAGACGCAGGACTGGGGCAGCGGCTTCGAGGGCAAGTGGACCATCAAGAACACCGGTACCACGGCCCTGTCCTCCTGGACCGTCGAGTGGGACTTCCCCACCGGCACCAAGGTGACCTCCGCCTGGGACGCCACCGTCACCAGCTCCGGCAACCACTGGACGGGCAAGAACCTCGCCTGGAACGGCAGTCTCGCCCCGGGCGCCTCCATCTCCTTCGGCTTCAACGGCTCCGGCACCGGCTCCCCCACCGGCTGCAAGCTCAACGGCGGCTCCTGCGACGGCGAGCCCACGGTTCCCGGCGACAAGGCCCCCTCCGCCCCGGGCACCCCCACCACGTCGAACGTCACCGACACCTCGGTCCGTCTCGCCTGGACCGCGGCCACCGACGACAAGGGCGTCAAGAACTACGACGTCCTGCGCGGCGGCGTGAAGGTCGCCACGGTCACCGGCACCTCGTACACCGACTCCGGCCTCACCGCCGGTACGGACTACTCGTACGCCGTCCAGGCGCGTGACACGGCCGACCAGACCGGCCCGGTCAGCGGCTCGGTCTCGGTCCGCACCACGGGTGGCTCCACCACGCCCACCGACCCGCCGCCCGGCGGCAAGATCAACCTCGGCTACTTCACCGAGTGGGGCATCTACGGCCGCAACTACCACGTCAAGAACCTGGTGACCTCCGGCTCCGCCTCGAAGATCACGCACATCAACTACTCGTTCGGCAACGTCAAGAACGGGCAGTGCGTCCTCGACGACTCCTTCGCCGCCACCGACAAGGCGTACACCGCCGACCAGTCCGTCGACGGCGTCGCCGACACCTGGGACCAGCCGCTGCGCGGCAACTTCAACCAGCTGCGCAAGCTGAAGGCGAAGTACCCGCACATCAAGGTCCTGTACTCCTTCGGCGGCTGGACCTACTCCGGCGGCTTCGCCCAGGCCGCGCAGAACCCGGCCGCGTTCGCCAAGTCCTGCAAGGGCGTCGTGGAGGACCCGCGCTGGGCCGACGTCTTCGACGGCATCGACATCGACTGGGAGTACCCGAACGCCTGCGGCCTGACCTGTGACACCTCCGGTCCGGCGGCGTTCAAGAACCTGTCCCAGGCGCTGCGCGCCGAGTTCGGTTCCAACTACCTCGTCACCGCGGCGATCACCGCCGACGGCTCGAACGGCGGCAAGATCGACGCGGCCGACTACGGCGGCGCCGCGCAGTACCTCGACTGGTACAACGTGATGACGTACGACTACTTCGGCGCCTGGGCCAACACCGGCCCGACCGCCCCGCATTCGCCCCTCACCTCGTACGCCGGCATCCCGACCGCGGGCTTCAACTCCGCCGACGCGATCGCCAAGCTGAAGGCGAAGGGCGTGCCGGCCTCCAAGCTGCTGCTCGGCATCGGCTTCTACGGCCGCGGCTGGACCGGCGTCACCCAGTCCGCCCCCGGCGGCACGGCGACCGGTGCGGCGCCCGGCACCTACGAGGCGGGCATCGAGGACTACAAGGTCCTCAAGAACTCCTGCCCGGTGACCGGCACGATCGCGGGCACCGCGTACGCCCACTGCGGCACGCAGTGGTGGTCCTACGACACCCCGTCCACCATCGCGGGCAAGATGGCCTGGGCGAAGTCCCAGGGCCTGGGCGGCGCGTTCTTCTGGGAGTTCAGCGGTGACACCGCCAACGGCGAACTCGTGAACGCCATCGCCAGCAACCTGTAGCACCAGCGACACCCCGGCACGACGAAGCGGGGGCGGCCCACCGGCCGCCCCCGCTTCCCGCGTTCCCCCGCCGCTCGCCCCTCGCCCCTCGCCGCTCGCCGCTCGCCGCAGGGCCTGAGCCCCGGCCAGGGCCTGAGCCTCAGCCTGAGCCTGAGCCTGGGCCCCGGGCGGCCCGGGCACGGCGAAGGGGGGCGGCCAAGGTGGCCGCCCCCCTCTCAGGACCATCGCTCCGCGCCTACGCGACGTTCACCCGCTGCCCCGGCGGGGCGGCCTCCAGCCACGCCAGGAAGCCCGTGAGCGCGTCCTCGCTCATCGCCAGCTCCAGCCGCGTCCCCTGATGCACACAGACCAGCACGACCGCGCTGAGGAGGAGCGCCAGCTCCTCCTCACCCTCCGGCAGCCGGCGCCCGACCACCTCGATGGCGGCCCGCTCCAGCATCCGCCGCGGCCTCGGCGAATACGAGAAGACCCGGTACCAGGCGATGCTGTCACCGCTGTACCGGGCCACTCCGTACGCCCAGCCCTTGCCGTCGCCCTCGACGCCCTCCTGCGGCTCGGGTGCCTCCCACCGCAGGCTGCAGTCGAAGGTGCCCCCCGACCGCTGGATCAGCCGGCGACGCAGCCCGAAGGCGAAGAGGCCCACCACCGCGAGCACCACCAGCGTCCCGACCACAGTCAGAGCGAGGATCATCGGCACCGACCTCCTCGTCTCTCAGAACTGGGAACCTGTCAACTGGCAAAGTCGAAAACGGGTAACGAACCGTCTCCGGATTCACCTCAGCCGCGGCTGGTTCCGGAATGTTCCGGAACCAGCCGCGGCTGGGTCACGCGCGTGCACTGCAGCGCGCCGAGCGCGCCGGGGTCAGCGAGCCGACACCGCCCGCAGGCGGACGTCCGCACGGCGCTCGGCGGAGGCGTCGGCCTCCGACTTCGCGCGCTCGAGCGCCCGCTCCGCGCGCTGGACGTCGATCTCGTCCGAAAGCTCGGCGATCTCGGCCAGCAGCGACAGCTTGTTGTCCGCGAACGAGATGAAACCGCCGTGGACCGCTGCCACGACCGTCTCACCACCGGTGCTGCGGATCGTCACGGGGCCCGACTCCAGCACACCGAGCAGCGGCTGGTGACCGGGCATGACGCCGATGTCGCCGGAGGTGGTGCGCGCCACGACCAGGGTGGCCTCACCGGACCAGACCTGGCGGTCGGCAGCGACCAGCTCGACGTGCAGCTCAGCAGCCAAGGTTGGCTCCTCGGGTCACCACCCGGCGGTATGCCGGGTGTTGGGTCAAAGTCTAGACCCGTCCGAAGACGGGGGTCCTGGGAACCGGTCCCAGGGGGGGTGGAGCGGGGGTGGGAGGGCCGGCCCGGAGACCGGCCCTCTCACCTCACCCGCGCCCGCCGAACCTCAGGGGGTTCAGCTGACGCCCAGCTCCTTGGCGTTGGCCTTGAGGTCCTCGAGGCCACCGCACATGAAGAACGCCTGCTCCGGGAAGTGGTCGAACTCACCGTCGCAGATCGCGTTGAACGCGGCGATCGACTCGTCCAGCGGCACGTCCGAACCGTCCACGCCGGTGAACTGCTTGGCGACGTGGGTGTTCTGGGACAGGAAGCGCTCCACACGACGGGCACGGTGGACGACGAGCTTGTCCTCCTCGCCGAGCTCGTCGATACCGAGGATCGCGATGATGTCCTGGAGGTCCTTGTACTTCTGCAGGATCCCCTTGACGCGCATGGCGGTCTCGTAGTGGTCCGACGCGATGTAGCGCGGGTCCAGGATCCGGGACGTGGAGTCCAGCGGGTCCACGGCCGGGTAGATGCCCTTCTCGGAGATCGGACGGGAGAGAACCGTCGTCGCGTCGAGGTGGGCGAAGGTGGTGGCCGGGGCCGGGTCGGTCAGGTCGTCCGCGGGGACGTAGATCGCCTGCATCGAGGTGATCGAGTGACCACGGGTCGAGGTGATGCGCTCCTGGAGGAGACCCATCTCGTCGGCCAGGTTCGGCTGGTAGCCCACCGCGGAGGGCATACGGCCGAGCAGGGTCGACACCTCGGAACCGGCCTGCGTGAAGCGGAAGATGTTGTCGATGAAGAACAGCACGTCCTGCTTCTGCACATCGCGGAAGTACTCCGCCATGGTCAGACCGGCCAGGGCCACGCGCAGACGGGTGCCCGGCGGCTCGTCCATCTGACCGAAGACCAGCGCGGTCTTGTCGATGACGCCGGAGTCCGACATCTCCTCGATCAGGTCGTTGCCCTCACGGGTGCGCTCACCGACACCGGCGAACACGGAGACACCGTCGTGGTTGTTGGCGACGCGGTAGATCATCTCCTGGATGAGCACCGTCTTGCCGACGCCGGCGCCGCCGAACAGACCGATCTTGCCGCCCTTGACGTACGGGGTCAGCAGGTCGATGACCTTGACGCCGGTCTCGAACATCTCGGTCTTCGACTCGAGCTCGTCGAAGTTCGGGGCCTGGCGGTGGATGGACCAGCGCTCGCCCTCGTACGTCTCGTCGACGTTCAGCACCTCACCGAGGGTGTTGAACACCTTGCCCTTGGTGAAGTCGCCGACCGGGACGGTGATGCCCGTGCCGGTGTTGGTGACCGGGGCCTGGCGGACCAGACCGTCGGTGGGCTGCATGGAGATGGCGCGGACCAGGCCGTCGCCCAGGTGCTGGGCGACCTCGAGGGTCAGCGTCTTCTTCTCGCCGGCGTTGGCCGGGTCGGCCACCTCGACGTGAAGGGCGTTGTAGATCTCCGGCATCGCGTCGACGGGGAACTCCACGTCGACGACCGGGCCGATGACCCGCGCGACGCGGCCGGAGGCCACGCCCGCGCCAGCGGTCGGCTCAACAGTGGTGGTCATTAGTTGTCACTCCCCGCGGTCGCGTCGGCCAGGGCGCCTGCGCCACCGACGATCTCGCTGATTTCCTGGGTGATTTCGGCCTGGCGGGCCGCGTTGGCAAGCCGGGAGAGCGTCTCGATGAGCTCACCGGCGTTGTCGGTGGCCGACTTCATCGCGCGCCGCGTGGCGGCGTGCTTCGAAGCGGCCGACTGCAGCAGTGCGTTGTAGATGCGGCTCTCGACGTACCGCGGCAGCAGGGCGTCGAGGACGTCCTCCGCGGAGGGCTCGAAGTCGTACAGCGGAAGGATCTCCCCCTTGGAGGGGAGCTCCTCCGCCACCTCGTCGAGCTTGAGAGGCAGCAGCTGAGCCTGGATGGCGGTCTGCGTCATCATCGAGACGAACTCGGTGTAGACGATGTGGAGTTCGTCCACACCACCCTCGGCCGTGTCCTGCTCGATCGCCTCGATCAGCGGCGCCGCGACCTGCTTGGCGTCCGCGTACGTCGGCTCGTCGGTGAAGCCCGTCCACTGTCCCGCGATCGTGCGCTCGCGGAAGTTGTAGTGGGCCACGCCGCGCCGGCCGACGATGAACGTGTCGACCTGCTTGCCGTCCGCCTCGAGCTTCGCCGTCAGCTGCTCCGCCGCCTTGATGGCATTGGAGTTGAAGGCGCCGGCCAGACCGCGGTCGCTCGACAGGAGCAGGACCGCGGCACGGGTCGGGTTCTCCGCCTCCGTGGTCAGCGGGTGGCGCGTGTTCGAACCGGTCCCCACCGCCGTGACCGCGCGGGTGAGCTCGGTCGCGTACGGCGTGGAGGCCGCCACCTTGCGCTGCGCCTTGACGACACGCGAGGCGGCGATCATCTCCATCGCCTTGGTGATCTTCTTGGTCGCGGTGACGGATCGGATGCGACGCTTGTAGACCCGGAGCTGAGCTCCCATGAGTCAGGTCCCTTCCTTACGTCACTTGGAGACGGAAACCGGAGCGTCCTCGCCGAGCAGCTTGCCGTCCGACGTCGTGAACGTCTTCTTGAACCCGGCGATGGCGTCGGCGACGGACTGCAGGGTGTCGTCCGACATCTTGCCGCCCTCACGGATCGAGAGGAGCAGGCCCGACTCGTTCTGCCGCAGGTGGGCCAGCAGCTCCGACTCGAAGCGGCGGATGTCCTGGACCGGGACGTCGTCCATCTTGCCGGTGGTGCCGGCCCAGACGGAGACGACCTGCTCCTCGGTGGCCATCGGCTGGTACTGAGCCTGCTTGAGCAGCTCGACCATCCGCTGACCGCGCTCCAGCTGCGCCTTCGACGCGGCGTCCAGGTCGGAACCGAAGGCGGCGAACGCCTCCAGCTCACGGAACTGGGCCAGGTCGACGCGGAGACGGCCGGAAACCTGCTTCATCGCCTTGTGCTGCGCGGAACCACCGACTCGGGAGACGGAGATACCGACGTTCAGCGCGGGGCGCTGACCGGCGTTGAACAGGTCCGACTCCAGGAAGCACTGGCCGTCGGTGATGGAGATGACGTTGGTCGGGATGAACGCCGAGACGTCGTTGGCCTTGGTCTCGACGATCGGCAGACCGGTCATCGAACCGGCGCCCATGTCGTCGGAGAGCTTGGCGCAGCGCTCCAGCAGACGCGAGTGCAGGTAGAAGACGTCACCCGGGTAGGCCTCGCGGCCCGGCGGACGACGCAGCAGCAGGGACACGGCGCGGTAGGCGTCGGCCTGCTTCGACAGGTCGTCGAAGATGATCAGGACGTGCTTGCCCTGGTACATCCAGTGCTGGCCGATGGCCGAACCGGTGTACGGCGCCAGGTACTTGAAGCCGGCCGGGTCGGACGCCGGGGCGGCGACGATGGTCGTGTACTCCAGAGCGCCGTTCTCCTCCAGCGCGCGGCGGACCGACGCGATGGTGGAGCCCTTCTGGCCGATGGCGACGTAGATGCAGCGGACCTGCTTCGACGGGTCGCCCGTCTTCCAGTTGGCCTTCTGGTTGATGATGGTGTCGACGGCCAGGGCGGTCTTGCCGGTCTGGCGGTCACCGATGATCAGCTGACGCTGACCACGGCCGACGGGGGTCATCGCGTCGACGGCCTTGTAGCCGGTCTCCATCGGCTCGTGCACCGACTTGCGCTGCATGACCGTGGGGGCCTGCAGCTCGAGGGCGCGGCGACCCTCGGTCTCGATCTCGCCGAGGCCGTCGATGGGGTTGCCGAGGGGGTCGACCACGCGGCCGAGGTAGCCCTCGCCCACGGCGACCGAGAGCACCTCACCGGTGCGGCGCACCGGCTGGCCCTCCTCGATGCCGTTGAACTCGCCGAGGACGATGGCACCGATCTCGCGCTCCTCGAGGTTGAGGGCGAGGCCGAGGGTGCCGTCCTCGAACTTCAGCAGTTCGTTGGCCATGGCCGAGGGAAGACCCTCGACCTTCGCGATGCCGTCGCCGGCAAGGGTGACCGTACCGACCTCCTCGCGCGAGGCCGCGTCCGGCTTGTACGACTGGACAAAGTTCTCCAGCGCGTCCCGGATCTCCTCCGGCCGGATCGTGAGCTCCGCCATCTGGGTTCCCTGCTCTCCTTGTTGGGCCCGAAGTTTCTTGGGGGAATCTGGGGGGCTCCCCCAGAAACTTTGCATCCTCTGCACGGCCCAACCAGGGCCGTAAAAAACGTACTGCTTGCGGTGTTCTTGACTGTGCCGTCCGGCTCGGTCGGCCGGGTCAGCCCGCGAGGCGCCGGTTGGCTTCCTCGAGGCGGTCCACGACGGAGCCGTTGATGACCTCGTCGCCGACCTGCACCCGGATCCCGCCGAGGACCGCGGGGTCCACGTCGAGGTTGAGGTGCATCTCGCGGCCGTAGAGCCTCACCAGGGCGGCGCTCAGGCGCTGCTTCTGGATCTCGCTCAGCGGCACCGCGGAGGTGACCACGGCGACCATCCGGTTGCGGCGGCCGGCGGCGAGCTTGGCGAGGGACTCGAGTCCCGACTCCAGGCTACGTCCACGCGGCGCGGACACCAGACGGATCACCAGGCGCTCGGTGACGGCGTGCGCCCGGCCGCCGAGCAGCCTGCGCAGCAGACCGCTCTTGGCCTCGGCGCTCGCGGACCGGTCGGTCAGCGCGGCACGCAGGGGCTGGTTCGAGGCGACGATCCGGCCGAACCGGAACAGCTCGTCCTCGACGCCGTCCAGGGCGCCGGCCTTCTGCGCGGCCGTGAGGTCGGCGAGGTTCGCCAGCTCCTCCACCGCGTCCACCAGGTGGCGCGGGGCGGACCAGCGGGACCGGACCATGCCCGACACCAGGTCGGTGGCCGGACCGCCGATCTGGCTGCCCAGCAGGCGCTGGACCAGGTCGGCCTTGGCCTCTCCGGACTGCGCCGGGTCGGTGAGGACCCGACGCAGCGACACCTCGCGGTCGAGCAGCGCGGTGACGGCGGACAGCTCGTCGGCGAGCTGCGCCGCGTCGACGGACGTGGAGTCCGTCAGCGCGTCGAGTCGCTCACGGGCGGCCACCAGGGCCTCGCGGCTCGCTCCGTTCATCGCGCGGCCTCGGCCTTCTCCTCGAGCTCGCCGAGGAAGCGGTCGATGACACGGCTCTGACGGGCGTGGTCCTCGAGGGACTCACCGACGAGCTTGCCGGCCAGGTCGGTGGCGAGCTTGCCCACGTCCTGGCGCAGCGCGGACGCGGCGGCCTTGCGGTCGGCCTCGATCTGCGCGTGGCCGGCGGCGATGATGTCCTCGCGCTGGCGCTGGCCCTCCGCACGCATCTCGGCGATGAGCGCGGCACCCTGCTCCTGCGCCTCCTGGCGCAGGCGCGCGGCCTCGTGACGGGCCTCGGCGAGCTGAGCCTTGTACTGCTCGAGCACGCTCTGGGCCTCGGTCTGGGCGGCCTCGGCCTTCTCGATACCGCCCTCGATGGCCTCGCGGCGCTCTTCCAGAACCTTGTTGATGTTCGGGAGGAGCTTCCAGGCGAAGACGCCGAAGACGATGACGAAGGCGATCAGGCCGATGACGAGCTCGGGGATCGGCGGGACGAGGGGGTTCTGGACCTCCTCGGCCGCAATCGTGAGCAGCTGGCTCATGTCAATGCCTTTCGTCTAGTGGGCTGGTCGTGAGAGTCAGATCACGGGCCGTAGACGAACGGCATGACCAGACCGATGAGGGCGAGCGCCTCACAGAAGGCGAAGCCGAGGATCTGGTTGGCACGGATCAGGCCGGCGGCCTCGGGCTGGCGGGCCAGCGCCTGGGTGCCGTTACCGAAGATGATGCCGACGCCGATGCCGGGGCCGATGGCGGCGAGGCCGTAGCCGATGGAGGCGACAGAACCGGTAACTGCGGCAAGAGTGGACATGCCAGTTCTTCCTTTTCTCAACGGACCGGTGGGGGTTGGCCACCGGACGACTGGGGGTCGGGTTCTACGGGCGTTCGACTCAGTGGTGCTCTGCGAGCGCGCCCTGGATGAAGGTGCAGGTCAGCAGCACGAAGACGTACGCCTGCAGGGCCTGGATGAACAGCTCGAAGACCGTCATCACGATGACCATGATGAAGCTGACGCCGGCGTAGGCGATGCCGATGCCGTTCAGCAGGTACCAGCTGGCGATCGTGAAGAGCACCAGAAGCGTGTGGCCCGCGAACATGTTCGCGAACAGTCGCACCGCGTGGGTGAAGGGGCGGACCAGCAGGTTCGAGAAGAACTCGATCAGCATGGCCAGCGGCAGAACCGGGCCGAGGTCCTTGTTGTAACCGGTGATGTTCTTCCAGCCGCCGACGAAGCCGTGGCGCTTGAAGGTCAGGCTCACCCACAGGACGTAGACGATGGCGGCGAGGATCGCCGGGTAGGCGATGATCGACGTCACGGGGAACTGGGCGAGCGGGATGATCGACCAGAGGTTCATCATCCAGACGAAGAAGAACATCGAGACGACCAGGGGGACGTACTTCTCGCCCTCCTTGCGCCCGAGGGTCTCGTAGACCACGCCGCGGCGGATGAAGTCGTAGCCGAACTCGGCGACCATCTGCAGCTTGCCGGGGACCATCTTCGGCTTGCGGAAGGCGGCCCAGAAGAAGCCGATCACGATGAGCGAGCCCAGCAGGGCCAGCAGCATCGGCTTGTTGAAGTACAGGTTGCTGTCCGCGTCGCCCCACAGGGGCTCGAACAGGAACGAGTGCAGGCCCGGAGCCGGGAAGCCACAGCCATCGAAGATGTGGCAGTCGGTCTCGAAGGCGAGCACCTGCGTCGGATCAGCACTCACCGCGGGCTCCTTCAGCGTGGCGCATAGGTACGGCAACCTCGTTGTGTCGGCGCGGCACGAGGCCGCGGTTCGGCACGGGACTGGTCTTACGGATGTGGGGGCGGCTGGGGGGCATCAAGCCTCGCGTTCGAGCAGGCGTCAGCTCGGATGCCCGCGCCCGCGATGCCGCAGTCGGCAACGGACGATAGCAGGAACGCTCAGGTGTGCTTTCCCCGGCCCCGTTCCTCACGACGAGCGCCCCGTCTTCTGCGTCTTCTCGTTCTCGGTCGACTCGGGTTCGACGTACAGGATCTTGGCCTTCATGTGCGCACGAGCCTGCGCGGCGACCCAGACGATGGTGCCGACGACCAGCGAGATCGCGAAGGTCTTGGGGTGGAACAGCGACGTGTCCTTGAACACGGCCACGAAGAAGAACATCAGCAGGATCTGCGCCGTGTAGAGCATCAGACCCATGGCCTGGAACAGGTGCGGAAGCGACCTCGCGACGCGCTGCAGTACGTAGAGCCCGATGCCCATGAAGAGGAGCACGACCAGCGTTCCGACGACGGCGCCGAGAGCACCCTTGCCGCCGGCGAACACACCGCTGACCACCGCGGCGATCGCGCCGACGGCGGCGGTGGGCACCGCGGTGTGGATGAGCATCCGAACGTCGTTGGACGGCATGGCGGCAACTCCGCTTACTGAGGGGGGCAGGGTGTCGTCATGGACGAGCGTAGACCCGGGGTGCGAGAGACAACCTCGGGCCGGGACGCCGTCGCACTGGGCCTTCGAAAGACTTTCGGGGGGCTGTCGTGCTCGCTCGTCCGGCTCCGTTCCGGGCTACTCGTGAACGCTATCACAAACTATTTGATGAGGTCTTTACCTACCTTGTGTGCCTGCTGTCACACGAGGGGGTTAAGCGGCGTGCCAGAACCGATTCGGCACACCGAATGCCTGGTATAGGGCCGGTTTGCCCGCCCAAGGGCTTCCCAAGAGCAGCCCTCGGGCGGGTCAAGCTCTAGTCGGATTCTTACCTTCGCCGTGACCGGCACCCAGGCGGACGGGCGGACGGGCGGGCGGGTGGAAGCGGGAGCCGGAGGCCCCTCAGCGCGCGGAGGCGCCGGGGCGGCGGAAGCGGGAGCGGTGCCCCACGGCGGAGGAGCCGTTGGCGACCCGGGTCGCACCGACGCCGACCGGCTCGCGCTCCCCCTCCTGCCGCACGGGGTCCTCGGCGCCGCTGTCGGCCCCGTGAGCACCCGCCGTGACGCGGTGGGCCTCCTGGTCCGCCTCGGAGCCCTCCGGGCCCTGTGTGCCCTGTGAGCCCTCCGAGACCTGTGAGTCCCGTGAGCCCTGTGAGCCCTCCGCCTCCTCCGGGCGGGGGCGGCGGTAGCGGGGCGGCAGCATCCGCTCGGCCCAGCGCGGGGCACGCGGGGTGAACCGCGGCATCAGCAGCAGCACGAGGCCCAGCGCGCTCAGCAGCGCGACGCTCAGCACGATCAGCATCGAGGCCGCCGTCACCGAGTACGACAGGGCGCCGAAGGCGATCAGCCCGCACCAGAAGTACATGATCAGCACGGCCCGGCTGTGGGAGTGGCCGATCTCCAGCAGCCGGTGGTGCAGGTGCCCGCGGTCCGCGGCGAACGGCGACTGCCCGCGCCAGGTCCGCCGCACGATGGCCAGCACCAGGTCGGCGGCGGGGATGGCGATGATGGTCAGCGGCAGCAGCAGCGGGATGTAGACCGGCACGGTCGCGTGCACGGCGCTGCGCTCGGACCCGGCGAACAGCTTCAGGGCGTCCGGGTCGATCTGGCCGGTGATGGAGATGGCGCCGGCGGCCAGGATGAGGCCGATCAGCATCGAGCCGGAGTCGCCCATGAAGATTCGCGCCGGATGCATGTTGTGCGGCAGGAAGCCCAGGCACATGCCGATGAGGATGGCCGCGAACAGGGTGGCCGGGGCGGCCGCCTCGATGCCGTAGCCGTACCAGATGCGGTAGCCGTACAGGAAGAACGCCAGCGAGGCGATGGCCACCATGCCGGACGCCAGGCCGTCGAGGCCGTCGACGAAGTTCACCGCGTTGATGGTGATCACCACCAGCGCCACGGTGAGCAGCGTGCCCTGCCACGGGGTGACCGCCACCAGGCCGACGCCCGGCACCGGCAGCCACAGGATGGTCAGGCCCTGCATCACCATCACACCGGCCGCGATCATCTGCGCGCCCAGCTTGATCAGCGCGTCCAGCTCGAACTTGTCGTCCAGCACGCCGATGATCCAGATCAGCGCGGCCCCGGAGAGCAGCGCGCGCGGCTCGTTGGACCGCTCGAAGACCTGGCCGAGGTTGGTGAGGTGCGAGGCGACCAGCAGGCCGGCGCAGAGCCCGAAGAACATCGCGATGCCACCGAGCCGCGGGGTCGGTTCGCGGTGGACGTCACGCGCCCGCACCTGGGGCATGGCTCCCGCCACGATCGCGAACTTCCGCACCGGACCCGTCAGGAGGTACGTCACCGCGGCCGTGATGCAGAGCGTCAGCAGGTATTCACGCACGGGCTTCCCCACAGATCTCGCTGGCCAACTCCGACCCACACCCTAGCGAGGGACGGCTACAGGTGATGACTTCCGGGTGGCCGCGACGGTTTCATCCGAGGGGCTGCGGGGAGGAGGGCGGGAAGGCCTCGGCCAGTTCGCGGGCCCCGGCGCGCGCTCCGTCGACGTCCCCGCGCAGGGCCCGTCCGATCAGTGACGCGATGGTCCGCGCCTCCTCCTCCCCCATCCCCAGGGTCGTCACGGCAGCCGTTCCCAGGCGGATACCCCGGCTGTCGTGAGGCAGTGCCGATGTGTCGAGGACCATGCCGGCGACGCCCAGCAGGTCCCGCGCCGCCCGCCCGTCGAGGCCGCCGAGCGGGGCCGGGTCGGCGGTGATCAGATGGGTGTCGGTGCCGCCGGTGCTGACGTGCAGTCCCTCGGCGGCCAGCCCCTCGGCGAGGGCCCGGGCGTTGGCCACCGTGCGGTGGGCGTACTCCGCGTACGCGGGCGTCGCCGCCTCCCCGAAGGCCACCGCCTTGGCGGCGATCACGTTCATCGGCGCCCCGCCCTGGGTGAAGGGGAAGACCGCGCGGTCCACCCGTTCCGCCAGCTCCTCCGTGCAGAGGAGCATCCCGCCGCGGGGCCCGCGCAGCACCTTGTGGGTGGTGGCGCACACGATGTCGGCGTACGGCACGGGACTGGGCGCCGCGCCGCCGGCCACCAGCCCGATGGGGTGCGCGGCGTCGACGACCAGGTAGGCGCCGACCTCGTCGGCGATCTCCCGGAACGCCGCGTAGTCGATGTGCCGCGGGTAGGCGATCGAGCCGCACACCACGACCTTCGGCTTCGTGGTCCGGGCCAGCGCCCTGACCTGCTCGTAGTCCAGCAGCCCCGACTCGGCGTCCACCCCGTAGCCGGTGAAGCGGAACCAGCGGCCGGAGAAGTTCGCGGGCGACCCGTGGGTGAGGTGCCCGCCGAACGCCAGCCCCAGCGCCAGCACCGGGTCCCCGGGGCGCAGCAGGGCGGCGTAGGCGGCCAGCACGGCGGCGGAGCCGGAGTACGGCTGGACGTTCACATGGGCGGCGCCGAACAGCGCGGCGGCGCGCTCGACGGCGGTCCGCTCGGCGAGGTCGGCGTAGGCGCAGCCGCCGTGGAAGCGGTTGCCGGGGTACCCCTCGGCGTACTTGTCCACCAGCGGCGACGCGAGCGCCTCCAGCACGGCGGGCGAGGTGTAGTTCTCCGCGGCGATCAGCTGCACGGTGGCGTGCCGCCGCGCCGTCTCCGCCTCGAGGATCCCCGCGACCTCGGGATCCTGCGCGCGCAGGCCCTGCCCTGCGCCGACCACGGTTCCCATCCGGAACCTCCTCGTCCGCCCGACGACAGCTCCAGCGTAGGCCGCGGGGGGCGGGGCCGCCCGCTGTCGCCCCGCCGGCCGCGGGAGGGCGGCCGGGGACCGCCGGCCGCGGGGTGTCAGCCGGAGACGCCGGTCAGCGCCGTCACGACCGGGTCGAGCGCGCCGTGTATCTCGTCCCCGACGGAACGGAAGAACGGCAGCGGCGCCCCGTACGGGTCGTACACCTCGTCCGCCTCGGGCGTGGGGGCCAGCAGCCACCCGCGCAGCGCCGCCGCGGCCCGCACCAGGGCCCGGGCCCGCGCGCACACCCCGTCCTCGAGGGGAGGCAGCGTCGCCGGGTCGATCGCCTTCACCAGCCGGGTGAACTCCTTGAGCGTGAAGGTCCGCAGCCCGGCGGAGTGCCCCATGGAGATGACGTGGGCGCGGTGGTCGCGCGTGGCGGTGAGCACCAGGTCGGCCCGGATGACGTGCTCGTCCCGCAGTTCCCGTCCGGTGAAGCCGGAGGCGTCCGCCCCGTACTCGTCGAGGACGGCGACCGCGTTCTCCTCCATGGGCGCGCCCTCGTGGCCCCACGTGCCGGCGGACTCGACCACGAGTCCGCCCCAGGTGGGGTCGCCGAGCCGCTGCGCGAGGGCGTGCCGGGTCAGCCGCTCGGTGATCGGCGAGCGGCACACGTTTCCGGTGCTGACGTGGAGGATCCGGAAGCCGGTCTCCCCGCCGTCTCCCTCTCGTATGCCAAGCCCCGCGTCAGGGGCGGGGGTCAATTCGCCACCTCGAGGTCGGGTACCACCTTGCGCAGTTCCTCGGCGGTGAGGGCGCCCGCGCGCAGCAGCACCGGCACCTCTCCGGTGACGTCGACGATCGACGAGGGCACGTTGCCCGGCGTCGGGCCGCCGTCGAGGTAGACGGAGACCGAGTCGCCGAGCATCTCCTGGGCGGCGTCGCAGGTCTCCGGCGAAGGGTGGCCGGTGAGGTTGGCGGAGGAGACGGCCATCGGGCCGACCTCGGTGAGCAGCTCGATGGCGACCGGGTGCAGCGGCATGCGCACCGCGACGGTGCCGCGGGTGTCGCCGAGGTCCCAGGCGAGGGAGGGCTGGTGGCGGGCGACCAGGGTGAGCGCGCCGGGCCAGAAGGCGTCGACGAGTTCCCAGGCCGTTTCGGAGAAGTCGGTGACCAGCCCGTGCAGGGTGTTGGGCGAGCCGATCAGCACCGGGGAGGGCATGTTGCGGCCGCGTCCCTTGGCCTCCAGCAGGTCACCGACGGCCTCCGAGGAGAAGGCGTCCGCGCCGATGCCGTACACGGTGTCCGTGGGCAGGACGACCAGTTCGCCACGGCGGACGGCGGACGCGGCTTCGCGCAGACCGGTCACGCGGTCGGTCGCGTCGTTGGTGTCGTATCGCCGTGCCATGTCAGCTGGCCTCCTCGTGCGGATCGTGCAGGGGGAAGAGTCGTTCGGTGGTGAGAGGTTCGGTGGGGCGCACGCTCACGGCGTCGCCTTACGGGCCGTGGCGAACCGCGGCCGCCTGTTGAGGTCGGGGTGGTCCGCGGCGTCGGCCCAGCCCCGCTCCTCGGCGAAGATCCAGGGGACCTGGCCGCCCTGGGTGTCGGCGTGCTCGACGACCACGACGCCGCCGGGCCGCAGCAGCCGGTGCGCGGTGCGCTCCAGGCCGCGGATCAGCTCCAGGCCGTCCTGGCCGGAGAACAGCGCCATGTCGGGGTCGTGGTCGCGGGCCTCGGGGGCCACGTACTCCCACTCGGTGAGCGGGATGTACGGCGGGTTGGTGATGACCAGGTCGACCTGGCCGTCGAGGTCCGGGAAGGCCGTCAGCGCGTCGCCGTGCCGCAGGTCGACCCTGGACCCCTCCATGTTCTTGCGGGCCCACACCAGGGCCTCCTCGGAGAGCTCCACGGCGTGCACGGAGGACCGCGGCACCTCCTGCGCCATGGCGAGCGCGATCGCGCCGGAGCCGGTGCACAGGTCGACGATGCGCGGCTCGGCGACGTCCATGGCCCGCACGGCGTCTATCGCCCAGCCCACCACGGACTCGGTCTCCGGCCGGGGCACGAACACCCCGGGGCCGACCTGGAGCTCCAGGTACCGGAAGAAGGCGCGGCCGGTGATGTGCTGCAGCGGCTCGCGGGCCTCCCGCCGGGCGACGACCTCCCAGTACCGGGCGTCGAAGTCGGAGTCCCCGACGGTGTGCAGCTGGCCCCGCTTCACGCCGTGCACGAACGCGGCGAGCTCCTCCGCGTCGTTGCGCGGCGAGGGCACGCCGGCGTCCGCCAGCCGCTGGGTGGCCTGGGCCACCTCGGCGAGCAGCACGCTGCGCGGGCTCTGGTTCTGCGGCACGCTGGTCCTCCGGTGTCGTGCGTCGCGCGGTGGGCGCCGGGCGTCAGGCGGCGGCGAGCTTGGCGGCCGAGTCCGCGTCGACGCAGGCCTGGATGACCGCGTCCAGGTCGCCGTCGAGGACCTGGTCGAGGTTGTAGGCCTTGAAGCCGACCCGGTGGTCGGAGAGCCGGTTCTCCGGGAAGTTGTACGTGCGGATCTTCTCGGACCGGTCGACCGTGCGGACCTGGCTGCGGCGCGCGTCCGCGGCCTCCCGCTCCGCCTCCTCCTGCGCGGCGGCGAGAAGCCTGGAGCGCAGGATACGCAGTGCCTGCTCCTTGTTCTGCAGCTGGCTCTTCTCGTTCTGGCAGGAGGCGACCACACCGGTGGGCAGGTGCGTGATGCGCACCGCGGAGTCGGTGGTGTTCACGGACTGCCCGCCGGGCCCGGAGGACCGGTAGACGTCGATCCGCAGGTCGTTCGGGTTGATCTCGACGTCGACCTCCTCGGCCTCCGGCGTGACCAGCACGCCCGCGGCGGAGGTGTGGATGCGGCCCTGCGACTCGGTGGCCGGCACGCGCTGCACGCGGTGCACGCCGCCCTCGTACTTCAGCCGGGCCCACACGCCCTGGCCGGGCTCGGTGGCCCCGTTGCCGCCCTTGGTCTTCACCGCGACCTGGACGTCCTTGTAGCCGCCCAGCTCGGACTCGGTGGCGTCGATGATCTCGGTCTTCCAGCCCACGCGCTCGGCGTACCGCAGGTACATGCGCAGCAGGTCGCCCGCGAACAGCGCGGACTCGTCGCCGCCGGCGCCGGCCTTGATCTCGAGGATGACGTCCTTGTCGTCGCTGGGGTCCCGCGGGACCAGCAGCAGCCGCAGCTTCTCCGTGAGCTCGTCGCGGAGCTTCTCCAGCTCCTTGACCTCGGCGGCGAAGTCGGGGTCGTCGGCCGCCAGTTCCTTGGCCGCCTCGATGTCGTCCCCGGTCTGCTTCCAGGCCCGGTAGGTGGCGACGATCGGGGTCAGCTCGGCGTAGCGCTTGTTCAGCTTGCGCGCGTTGGCCTGGTCGGCGTGGACCGACGGATCGGCGAGCTTCTTCTCGAGATCGGCGTGCTCACCGACGAGTTCCTCGACGGCCTCGAACATGGTGGGGCTCCTGGCTCCTGGAAGGGTGCGTGGCTGCGTGAAGGCGGACGACCAAAAACGCCGGTCCCGGCCGCCCTGCGCGGGGCGGCCGTGGACCGGCGCGGTGGCTCGCTACTTCTTCGAGCCGGCAGCCGCCTTGCCGAAGCGGGCCTCGAAGCGGGCCACACGGCCACCGGTGTCGAGGATCTTCTGCTTGCCCGTGTAGAACGGGTGGCACTCGGAGCAGACCTCGGCACGGATGGCGCCGGAGGAGATGGTGCTGCGAGTCGTGAACGACGCGCCGCAGGTGCAGCTGACCTGCGTCTCGACGTACTCGGGGTGGATGTCGCGCTTCAAGGTGTCTCCTAGATTTCGGGAGGGCGCCGGGTCGCCGCCGCGGGATGCGGGGGCGTGAACCGGGGCCGACGTACCAGTTTGCCAGCACTGGCCGCATCACCCAAAACCGGGGGCGGCGGCGTTATATTCCACGGGGCGCCGCCCCCGGTTCCGGGGGGCCGGCGGGTCCCGGGTCAGGAGGCGACGCGGGAGATTCCGGTGCGCGTGGGGCTGTCGACGACCGCGTCGGCGTGGCCGGCGGCGGACCCCTTCGCCTTCGCCGGTATCGCCCTGTCGCCGCGCAGGGCCGCCCAGACCAGCTTCGCCTTGTCCTCGTCCAGCAGCACCCGGTTGGGGTTCGCGGGGTCGTAGGCGACCGGCAGGGTCGTCATGGTCATCTTCGACGGCGAGATCCCCTTGAGCCCGCTCGCGAACGAGGCCAGCGCGGTCACCGACCCCAGCCGGGCGTCGGTCGTCACCGACTTCGTCGCGGTGTCGGCGAGGTCGTACAGCCGCTTCGGGTGGGACAGCACGCCCACCTCCTTGACCTGCCGCACCAGCGCCTTCACGAACGCCTGCTGCAGCTGGATGCGTCCGAGGTCGGAGCCGTCGCCGACGCCGTGGCGCGTGCGCACCAGGCCGAGCGCCTGCGTCCCCGACAGCCGGTGCGTGCCGGCCTCGAGTCTCAGGTGGCTGTCCGGGTCGGAGATGCTCTCGGTGGTGGTGACCTTCACGCCGCCCAGCGCGTCGACCATCCGCCGGAAGCCGGTGAAGTCGATCTCGAGGAAGTGGTCGACCCGGATGCCGCTCAGCGACTCGACGGTCTTGACCGAGCAGGCCGCGCCGCCCGTGGAGTAGGCGGAGTTGAACATGACGTTCCGCTCGGCCGGCTGCCGCTCCCCCGACCGGTCGACGCAGGACGGCCGGTCGACGAGCGTGTCCCTCGGTATGGAGACCACGCTGGCGGCCTTGCGGCCCTTGTGGACGTGGACCAGCATCGCGGTGTCGGCGCGGGCCGCCCCGTCGTCCGTGCCGCCGCCGAGCCGCTTGTTGCCGCCGGAGCGGGTGTCGGAGCCGAGGACCAGGATGTCCTGCGACCCGTCGTCGGTGTTGGCGGGGCGCGCGGAGCCGAGCATGCGGTCGATGTCGACGCTGTCGATGTTCCCGTTGAGCGAGGTGTACACGTAACCGAGGCCCGCGCCCCCTACGGCCACGACCGCGGCCGCGCTCCACGCCGCCGCCCGCAGCGCCCGCTGCCGGGGGGTGCGGGGCTTGCGGCGGCGCCCCTTGCCTCCACGCGTTTTCGCGCGCTCCTGACCGGGCGTGCCGGGGTTCTCCTCCGGTATGCCGGGCGGCGGCGTGCTCTCGGCTGACATCGTGTTTCCTCTGGCCTCTCGGTTCCACGGAGTACCCGTGCGGACGGCAGCCGAAAGGTTCGCACATGGACCGTTTGCGCTCCGTGCCCGGACGGCCACCGAAGAGTTCCCCCCGAGGGCGAGGAAACCGGCGCTGACCAGCGTGTTTCTCGGCGCAGCCGATCCCGTCCCGCCGCTTCCCCCTGTGGGAAAGCTCTCTCGCCGCACACGGCGAAGGGCCGCCCCGCGTGCTGCGCGGGACGGCCCTCGACCGCCGTGGAGAGATCCGGGGATCAGTCGCCGCTGGGGTTCGGCGTGTTCTTCTGGATCATCATCAGGAACTCGGCGTTGGACTTCGACTGCTTCATCTTGTCCAGCAGCAGCTCGATGGCCTGCTGCTGGTCCAGGGCGTGCAGCACGCGCCGCAGCTTCCAGACGATCGCCAGCTCCTCGGCGCCCAGCAGGATCTCTTCCTTACGGGTGCCGGAGGCGTCGACGTCGACGGCCGGGAAGATGCGCTTGTCGGCGAGCTTCCGGTCCAGCTTGAGCTCCATGTTGCCGGTGCCCTTGAACTCCTCGAAGATCACCTCGTCCATGCGGGACCCGGTGTCCACCAGCGCGGTGGCGAGGATGGTCAGCGAACCGCCGTCCTCGATGTTGCGCGCGGCGCCGAAGAAGCGCTTGGGCGGGTACAGCGCCGTGGAGTCCACACCACCGGAGAGGATGCGGCCGGAGGCCGGCGCCGCCAGGTTGTAGGCGCGGCCCAGACGCGTGATGGAGTCCAGCAGCACGACGACGTCGTGACCCAGCTCGACCAGGCGCTTGGCGCGCTCGATGGCGAGCTCGGCGACCGTGGTGTGGTCCTCGGCGGGGCGGTCGAAGGTCGAGGAGATGACTTCGCCCTTCACCGACCGCTGCATGTCGGTGACCTCTTCCGGACGCTCGTCGACCAGGACGACCATCAGGTGGCACTCGGGGTTGTTGCGGGTGATCGCGTTGGCGACCGCCTGCATGATCATGGTCTTACCGGTCTTCGGCGGGGCCACGATCAGACCGCGCTGGCCCTTGCCGATCGGCGACACGAGGTCGATGATCCGCGTGGTCAGCACGCCCGGGTCGGTCTCCAGGCGGAGCCGGTCCTGCGGGTACAGCGGCGTCAGCTTGTTGAACTCCGGGCGGCCGCGGCCGTGTTCGGGCGCCATGCCGTTGACGGAGTCGAGGCGGACCAGCGCGTTGAACTTCTCGCGGCGCTCGCCCTCCTTCGGCTGACGGACCGCTCCGGTGACGTGGTCGCCCTTGCGCAGGCCGTTCTTGCGGACCTGGGCGAGGGAGACGTACACGTCGTTCGGGCCCGGCAGGTAGCCGGAGGTCCGGATGAACGCGTAGTTGTCGAGGATGTCGAGGATGCCCGCGACGGGGATCAGCACGTCGTCGTCGGCCACCTGCGGCTCGGCGACCTCGTCGCGGCCACGACGGCCCCGGCGGTCGCGGTAACGGCCCCGGCGGCCGCGGCGGCCGCCCTCGAAGTCGTCGTCGTCCTGCTGCTGGCGGTCACGCTCGCGGCTCTGGCCGCCCTGCTGGCTCTGACGGCCGCCCTGGCCGCCGCCCTGCTGGTCGTCGCCCTTGCGGCGGTCGCGGTCGCGGTTGCGGTTGCGGTCGCGGTCCCGCTCGCGGTTGCGGCCCGAACGGCCTTCCGCGTCACCGGAGTCGCCGCGCTCGCCCTGCGAACGGTCGGCCGCGTCCTGCTGCTTGTTGTCGGTCTTCACGTCGCTCTTGTCACCGCGCGTGTCGCTCTTACCGCTGTCACTTCTGCCACCGGCCTGGGTCTCGCCCTTGGCCTCGGCGGTGACGGTCTCGGGGCTGCCGGCCTCGGCGGTGGCGCGACGGCGGCGGCGCTCGGCCGGCTGCTCGTCGCTCTTCGGCTCCGGCTCGGCCTCGGCCTTCGCGGCCTGCTCGGCCTTGGGCGACGGCTGGCCGGGGATCTGCGCCTTCTCGGCGGCCGACTCCTCACCCGTACGGGTGCGCGACGTGGTGCGCCGCTTGGGCTTGGCCTCGCTGTCGGAAGCGGACGCGGCGGTCTTGGCGGGGGCGCCGCCGGAGGCCTGCGCCTCCTTGATGACCTCGATCAGCTGGCTCTTGCGCATGCGCGCCGTGCCCCTGATGCCGAGGCCCGAGGCGACCTGCTGCAGTTCGGCCAGCACCATGCCCTCGAGGCCGGTACCGCGACGCCGTCGCGAGCCGGCACCGCTGGCAGGCGTGGAAGCGTCCGTGGCGGGCGCGGCAGCGGTCTCGTCGACACGTGCGCCCATCAGATCGGTGGTGTCGCTCACGAAGGGTCCTTCCCTGGAGCGGGCGTCGGCCTGTCTGGCTCGGCGACCGGTTGTGCTGTCCGGAATCGGTCCTGATCGGATGGACCGGTCCGGGGCGGTGGTCCGCCTCGTCGGGCGGAGGAACAACGGGTGATGTGGTGGCGCTCCCCGCGACGGCGACACCGATTTCTGCGTGTCACGTGGCTCGGTCGCACCGGTTCCGGAGCGTGCCCGGAGAGCTGCTCAGTATTCGCGTACAGGTTGGCACCCGCGTACCAGGTACCGTACGAAACACAGTGCGGCTTGGGAGGCTCCCGGAAGAATGTCTGTCCCGGACGGGGACGTGAAGCACCTCGCCACGCTCGGGTGGTCGGGTGCGGACTTGACATTAACACTACCGGATCCCACAAACATTCCCCCTCTCCACATCCGGCAATCGCCTGAAAACCCGCTCCCGGTCACTGCTTATCCGGGAAAGCGGCCGTTCATGCGGCGGCCGCGAGCGGAAGCACGCTCGCGCCCGACAGATCGAGGTCCAGCCGGTTCGCGGCCCAGCCGTCACCTGCGGACATCTCCACCTTCTGGGCCGTCTCCTCGGAGGCCAGCGCCAGCACGGTGGGGCCCGCGCCCGAGATCACGGCGGGAATTCCGTCGGCCCGCAGCCGTTCGACCAGGGCCACGCTCTCCGGCATCGCCGGGGCACGATATTCCTGGTGAAGACGGTCCTCGGTGGCCGGCATCAGCAGCTCGGGGCGCCGGGTGAGGGCCTCGACGAGCAGCGCGGCACGGCCGGCGTTGGCGGCGGCGTCGACATGGGGGACATTGCGCGGGAGCAGGCCGCGCGCGGTCTCGGTCAGTACCGGCTTTCCGGGAACGAAAACCACCGGAACGATGGAATCGGAGGGCTCGCTGCGCACGGCGCGGCCCACACCGCCCTCCATCCACGCGAGGGTGAATCCGCCGAGCAGGCAGGCGGCGACGTTGTCGGGGTGCCCCTCGATCTCGGTGGCCAGCTCCAGCAGCGCGTCGTCGTCGAGCCGGTTCTCGCCGCCTATGGTCACGGCACGCGCGGCGACGATGCCCGCGCAGATGGCCGCGGACGAGGAGCCGAGGCCGCGGCCGTGCGGGATCCTGTTGGCGCAGACGATCTCCAGCCCCCTGGGCTGGCCGCCGAGCACGTCGAACGCGGCGCGCATCGCGCGCACCAGCAGGTGCTGCTCGTCGCGCGGCAGGGTTTCGCTGCCCTCGCCGGCGATGTCGATGTGCAGTCCGGAGTCGGCCACGCGGACGACGACGTCGTCGTAGAGCCCCAGCGAAAGGCCCAGGGCGTCGAACCCCGGGCCGAGGTTTGCGCTGGTGGCGGGCACGCGCACGCGGACGGCGGCGGCTCGGAAGGCGGGACCGGCCATCGCTGGATGACTCTCCTTGACTGCGGGACACGGGGAGACGCGGGGCATCCGGCGTCTGCGGACGGGAACGCGTCGGAACCAGGCACGGCATATGCGGCGGGCTGGTTCAGTACAGACTATCGAAGGATGGTTCCTCGGCGACATAGGGCGCACGGGAGGCGCACGCAGCGTGTCGACCCACCCCAACTCCCGTCCCGGGTCCCGGTCCACGTAGCGGTCCGGCTCCCGGCCCACCACGGCCGCGCCGCGGGGAACGGGAGAGGCCGTGGGGAACGGGACAGGCCGTGGGGAAACGGGACAGGCCACGGGGAACGGGACGGGCCACGGGGAAACGGGACAGGCCGCCCCCGCGGCGACGGGTGCGCCGGGAGGGCGGCCTGGCCGCGGGGGGTCGCGAGGTCAGACGAGCCCGAGCCGCTCGGCCGCCGCCGCCGCGTCCACCGGCACGACCTCCGGCCGCGTGGGCGCGCCCATGACCGCCCAGTCGGGGTCCTTCAGCCCGTTGCCCGTGACGGTGCAGACGATCCGCTGCCCGGGGTCGACCAGTCCGGCCTCCGTCGCCTTCAGCAGGCCCGCCACCGACGCCGCGGACGCCGGCTCGACGAACACGCCCTCCTGGGAGGCCAACAGCCGGTAGGCGCGCAGGATCTCACGGTCGGTCACCTCGTCGATGAGGCCGCCGGAGTCGTCCCGCGCCGCTTCCGCGAACTCCCAGGACGCCGGGTTGCCGATCCGGATCGCGGTGGCGATGGTCTGCGGGTCCTTGACGACCTCGCCGCGCACCAGCGGGGCGCTGCCGGAGGCCTGGAACCCCCACATCCGCGGCTTGCGCGTGGACAGGCCGTCCGCCGCGTACTCGCGGTAGCCCTTCCAGTACGCGGTGATGTTGCCCGCGTTGCCCACCGGCAGGACGTGCACGTCGGGGGCGTCGCCCAGCATGTCGACGATCTCGAAGGCGGCCGTCTTCTGCCCCTCG
Organism: Streptomyces sp. NPDC002640; assembly: GCF_053592575.1. Classification (NCBI taxonomy): domain Bacteria; kingdom Bacillati; phylum Actinomycetota; class Actinomycetes; order Kitasatosporales; family Streptomycetaceae; genus Streptomyces; species Streptomyces sp. NPDC002640. The sequence goes on from NZ_JBSFVZ010000004.1 coordinate 364,859, forward strand.
ATCCGCACCGGGTTCACCGAATTGACCAGCGCCACGGGGTAGTTGTCGGACAGCGACCGCGCGAGCGTCAGGCAGTCGTCGAAGTTGCCGTCGACCTGCAGGATCTTGGCGCCGTGCACCAGCGCCTGCCCCATCTTGCCGAGCGCGATCTTGCCCTGCGGCACCAGGACCGCGCACACCATCCCCGCCCGCACCGCGTAGGCGGCGGCGGACGCGGACGTGTTGCCGGTGGACGCGCAGATGACGGCCTTCGCGCCCTCCTCCTTGGCCCGCGTGATGGCCATGGTCATCCCGCGGTCCTTGAACGAACCGGTCGGGTTCGCGCCCTCGACCTTGAGGTGCACCTCGCAGCCGGTGCGCTCGGAGAGCACCTGCGCGGGCACGAGCGGCGTACCGCCCTCGCGGAGCGTCACGACCTCCGTCGTGTCGGAGACCGGAAGCCGGTCCCGGTACTCCTCGATGATTCCGCGCCACTGGTGAGTCTGAGTCATGACTCCGCCTACTCTCCTTCGACCCGCATGATGCTGGCGACGCCCCGGACGGTGTCCAGGCCGCGCAGCGCCTCGACGACCCCGCTGAGCGAGGCGTCGGACGCACGATGGGTGACGACGACGAGCGATGCCTCTCCCCCGCTCTCGACTTCGCTCGAGCGGGCGGCACCCCCGTCCTTGCCCTGCTGACGCACGGTGTCGATGGAGACCCCGTGCTCGGCGAAAACGGTGGCGACCTGGGCGAGGACGCCCGGCTTGTCGGCGACGTCCAGGCTGATGTGGTACCGCGTGACCACGTCACCCATCGGCGACACCCGCAGCGCCGCGTAGGCCGAGTCGCCGGGGCCGGTGGCCCCGGCCAGCCGGTTGCGGCACACCGCCACCAGGTCGCCCAGTACGGCCGAGGCGGTGGGCGAGCCGCCCGCGCCCGGCCCGTAGAACATCAGCTGTCCCGCCGCGTCGGACTCCACGAACACCGCGTTGTACGCGCCGCGCACCGAGGCGAGCGGGTGGGTCAGCGGGATCATGGCGGGGTGCACCCGCGCGGTGACCGAGCCGCCGTCCGCCGCCCGCTCGCAGATGGCGAGCAGCTTGATGGTGCAGCCCATCTCCTTGGCGGAGGCGAAGTCCGCCGCGGTCACCTCGGTCATGCCCTCGCGGTACACGTCGTCCAGCCGCACCCGCGAGTGGAACGCGATGCCGGCCAGGATCGCGGCCTTGGCGGCGGCGTCGAAGCCCTCGACGTCGGCCGTCGGGTCGGCCTCGGCGTACCCGAGCGCGGTCGCCTCGTCCAGCGCCTCCTGGTACCCGGCGCCGGTGGTGTCCATCGCGTCGAGGATGAAGTTGGTGGTGCCGTTGACGATGCCCAGCACCCGGTTGACCTTGTCGCCGGCCAGCGACTCGCGCAACGGGCGGATCAGCGGGATGGCGCCGGCCACGGCGGCCTCGTAGTAGAGGTCCTGGCCCTGCTCCTGGGCGGCCGCGTGCAGCGCGGCGCCGTCCTGGGCGATCAGCGCCTTGTTGGCGGACACCACGGACGCCCCGTGCTGGAAGGCGGTGGTGATCAGGGTCCGGGCGGGCTCGATGCCGCCGATGACCTCCACCACGACGTCGATGTCGCCCCGTTTGACCAGGGCGGTCGCGTCGGTGGTGATCAGCGCGGGGTCGATCCCGGCCCGCACCCGGTCGGGACGGCGGACGGCGACACCGGCCAACTCCACCGGCGCGCCGATCCGCGCGGCGAGGTCGGCCGCGTGCGTCGTCATGATGCGCGCCACCTCTGAGCCGACCACTCCACAGCCCAGTAGCGCCACCCGCAGCGGACGCGTACGCATCATCCGACCTCGCCTCGTTTCTCAGACCGGTTCCATACCGGTCCACGGTTGTCCAGTCTCACGCACCGGACGAACTTTCTTCCATTCGTCCGGATCCTGAGACTCAGGTTTTCCGGGATCTTCCCCGGTTTCCGGCGGCTTTTCCGCCGGACGTCATCGGTTCATCCGACGTCGAGACGGAGGAGGTCCTCCTCCGTCTCGCGCCGGACGATCACCCGGGTCGCGCCGTCGCTGACGGCGACCACCGGCGGGCGCAGTACGTGGTTGTAGTTGCTCGCCATCGAGCGGCAGTAGGCGCCGGTGGCGGGCACCGCGATCAGGTCGCCGGGAGCGAGGTCGGCCGGCAGGAAGGCGTCCCTCACCACGATGTCCCCGCTCTCACAGTGCTTGCCCACCACCCGGGCGAGCATGGGCTCCGCGTCGCTGGCGCGCGAGACCAGGGCGACCGTGTACTCGGCGTCGTACAACGCGGTGCGAATATTGTCCGACATCCCGCCGTCGACCGAGACATAGGTCCGCAGCCCGTCCAGCGGCTTCAGCGTCCCGACCTCGTACAGCGTGAACGCCGTGGGGCCGACGATCGCCCGTCCCGGCTCCACCGAGATCCGCGGCGCGGCCAGCCCCGCCGCCTCGCACTCGCGCGACACGATCTCCCCGAGCGCCTTGGCGATCTCGTGCGGCTCCCGCGGGTCGTCGTCGCTGGTGTACGCGATGCCGAGGCCGCCCCCGAGGTCGATCTCGGGCAGCTCCACGCCGTGTTCGTCCCGCACCTCGGCCAGCAGTCCGACCACGCGCCGCGCGGCGACCTCGAAGCCGGCCATGTCGAAGATCTGCGACCCGATGTGGCTGTGGATGCCGACCAGTTCGAGCCCGTCCAGCTTGAGCGCCCGGCGCACCGCCTCGGCGGCCTGCCCGCCGGCCAGCGGAAGGCCGAACTTCTGGTCCTCGTGCGCGGTGGCGATGAACTCGTGGGTGTGCGCCTCGACTCCGACCGTGACGCGGATCAGCACCTTCTGCCGCACGCCGTGCGACTGCGCGATGTGCGCGACCCGCACGATCTCCTGGAACGAGTCGAGCACGATCCGCCCGACCCCGGCGGTGACCGCCCGCTCCAGCTCGGCCAGGGACTTGTTGTTGCCGTGGAAGGCGATCCGCTCGGCGGGCATCCCGGCCGCCAGCGCGGTCGCCAGTTCGCCGCCGGAGCAGACGTCGAGGTTCAGCCCCTCCTCGTACAGCCACCGGACGACGGCCTTGGAGAGGAACGCCTTCCCGGCGTAGAACACGTCGGCGCCCTCGCCGAACGCCTCCCGCCAGGCCCGCGCCCGGGCCCGGAAGTCGGCCTCGTCCATGACGTACGCCGGCGTCCCGTGCTGCTCGGCCAGTTCCCGGACGTCGACCCCGCCGACCCGCACGGCGCCGTCGGCGTCGCGGGTCACCGAGCCCGCCCACACCTTGGGGTCGAGGGCGTTCAGGTCGGCGGGCGGGGCGCTGTAGTGCCCCTCGGGCAGGACGTCGGCGTGACGGGGCCCGGCGGGGTGTGCGGAACGGCTCATGTCTGTGGTCTCTGCGTCTCTCTCTTCGCCTCTGCTCTGCGCCTGTTCTTCGCCAGTGCCGCTCAGAGGTGTTCGGGTGCGTCGATGCCGAGCAGGGTGAGGCCGCCGGCCAGCACCGTCCCGGCGGCTTCGGCGAGCGCGAGCCGGGCGCGGTGGGCGGCCGAGGGTTTCTCCTCCCCGGCCGGGAGCACGGCGGTGTACGTCAGGAGGTCGAGCGTGGCGTCGGCGACGACCACCAGGTGCCGGGCGAGCCGGTCCGGGGCCAGGTCGCGCGCGGCCTGCGCGAGGACGCGCGGGTGGTCGGCGAGGGCCCGCAGCAGCGCGGGGGGGTACGCGGGGGTCGCCGGGGGTTGCGGGGCTTCGGTGGCCTCCGTGGTACCCGACGCCTCCGTGGGCCCCGCGGATTCCGGGGCCGCCTTGGCACCGGAGGCCCCCGTGGGCCCCGGCTCCGCGGCGAACCCGAGCCGCGCCGCGTTCCGCGCGACGGCACGGGTGCGGGCGTGCGCGTATCGCACCCGGAACAGCGGGTTGCCCTCCCGCTGCGCCAGGTGCTCCGCCCCGAGGCTCGGCCGGTCGTGCGGCGCGGGGTGCAGCAACGCCCACCGGGCGGCGGGGCCGAGGTGGGCGGGGTCGCGGGGGGCCGGGACGGGGCGGATGGGGTGGGGGGTGGGGGCGGCGGTGTCGTTGCCGCTGGATCCGGCGGCGCTGCCGTGGGCGTTGGAAGTGTTGCCGTGGGCCTCACTGCTGCTGGCGTCGCCCTCACCGGCGGTGGCACCGTGCACGACCTCGGCCCGGCCGCCCTGCGCCTCGACCAAGCGCGCGGCGACCTCGGCGACGACGGCGGCGCGGATCTCGTCGGCGGGACGGAGGACCACGGTCCGGCCCCGCAGACCGTCCCCGTGCCCGTACCGCAGCCCCTGACCGAGGACCCGGCGCACCAGGGCCGCCTCCACGTCCCCGTCCAGGCTGATGTTCAGGAACCCCGGGCCGGTGATCGCGACGTCCCGCACGCCGCTCGCCCTCAGCAGCCGGGCGCGCAGAACCTCGGCGACCTCGTCGGCGGGCCGCCCGGCGGGCCGGGCCAGCCGCAGCGCGACGTTGGTGGCGTAGTCCCCGCAGCCCCCGGGGCCGGGCGGGGCGACCTTGACGGTCTCGGGCACGGCCACCGCCAGCTCGCCCGCGTCCACGGCGGAACGCACCGCGTGAAGCACGGTGTGCGAGAGCTCGACGGGGGTCACGGGGACCAGATTAGGGGAGCCGGGGTGGGATAGGTCGACCCGTTTCGGCGGGGTCCCGCCATCCGGACAGTCCGCGCCCTCTTCGCGGCCCCTGTCTCAGTTTCCGCCGCTTCCCGGCGCGGCCCGCTCCCGCTCCCGCACGCGCTCCAACAACCGCCGTACGACACGCACGAGTTCGGCCGGCTCGAACGGCTTGGCCACGAACGCGTCGACCCCCACGTCCAGCCCGGCCTCCACCTCGGGGCGGCTGCACGCGCTCACGATGGCGAGAGGCACGTCACGCGTCCCCGGATCCGACCTCAGCCGCGCCGCCGTCCCCAGACCGTCCAACCTCGGCATCACCACGTCCAGCGTGACGACGTCCGGGCGCACCCGATGGACGACTTCCAGACACTCGGCACCATCGGCCGCGGTCACCACCTCGAACCCTTCCAGCTCGAGATTGACCCTGATCAGCTGCCGGATCACCTCACTGTCGTCCACGACAAGGATCCGGCCGGAAGTGCCCGCCACAACTAGAGAGTAGGCACCGAGTGCACGCCCCGTCCCGGTTTTCCGCACTTCCGCCCGTACCGGACAGGACACGGACCCCCCGCGCCGCCCCTGCCCCGGCACGCGGTGCCTGCACAGAAACCTGTTCACGACCACCCGTGATGAGCTGGTAGTGTTCTACCCGTCACCGCGACGAACACGACGCGATCGACACGCCCCCGTAGCTCAGGGGATAGAGCAACGGCCTCCGGAGCCGTGTGCGCAGGTTCGAATCCTGCCGGGGGCACTCGCCAACCACATACGGAAATCCGTATGTGAGCAGGGCGGATGCCGACAGAAGAGGGCGGGAGTCAGTCTCACTGACTCCCGCCCTCTCTCGTTGTCGCTCAGTGCGCGCGCACCATCTGCGATACAGGCGACCTACCGCACAGACCTACCCCATGCCGCGGAGGTCGCTTGCCTCGACTCCCCCGCCAAGCACCAACCGGCCGGCATGGCGGGCAGCCACCGAAGTCGCTTCACGTGGCTTTCAACGCGTAGTAGATGAGTTCGGGGGCGACATCAAGCGCCTTATCCAAAGCGTGCTCAACGGCAGCAGCGTCAGGGTTCAAGTCGATGTCCAAGATCTTGAGCCACTCAGACGGCTCATAGCGGGCGACCATGGACAGTGCACACAGAATGGCCCACCAACCCAAGAACGGATGTAGCGGGAGCGCCTTCCCATCGAATGACGGGAAGGCGAAGCGCACGTTATCACCGAGATACGCTGTCGTAAGTTTCCTTTGCAGTTCTACATCAGACTCTCCACCCTCAGCCACCCACTTACGAGATAGCCGGAAACCTGAGGTACCGGAATCTCGGACGAGCTTATTGAGAGCGCCCTCGGCGCTCTGAGCGCCCTTCAGAGTTGGATAGTGCGACAAAAAGTCCGCAAACTTTTCCTCGCTCGGACCTCGGAGCAGCCGTGCAGGAAGTCCAGCCAGCCAGCCGTAGATCACACACCTCGAACCCTGATCCACGACCTCTGACGTGCTGTATTGATGCTGGTATGTCAGCGCAGGGAGCAATGACAGACCTGCGGAAGACAGCGCCTGCGGAGTAAGTTCAGGAATCGAGGCCCAAATCCTCCCCAAGGGAACTCCAGCGGCAAGCGTGCCTGACCCGATAATTGGCGCGAGCTGAGTAAAGCTACCCAGACCCTTGTCCTGCAAGCTGATCGTGGCCAGGCTCCGCATGCTCACCAAGTCCGCTTTTATGCCGTGCGACTTAAGCTGCCAGCCACCGTTGGCAACTCTCTGTGATGCAGCGGCAATTGCTCTCCCGGCTTGACTAATCCCGTAGAAAAGCAGTAGAGGTCGCGAGGCGTAACCTACCCCCTTCGCGGCATTAAATAGCTGTTCGGCTTGTTCAAGTGCAGCCCCGAAGACAGCCCGCCGCTCACCCTGACCCGCGGCACCCGGCGGGCGATGACGCATGCCTCGGATCCTGCGCCACACTTCATCGGCTGTTGGGGCCCCGACATCAGCCCACGTACCGGTCAGGCGGTCCCCTCCGCCACTTAGACGTCGTTTCTGATGGCGGCATCGCTCGTTGAGCCGTGCATGACGGATCTGATCGAGCGGTTGGTACCGAACGACTTGTGGACCCTGTTCCGG